>CAYQMA010000010.1:0-24730 GCA_964418535.1 uncultured Zetaproteobacteria bacterium
CGATGCACGCGGGGCTTCCGCAACATGAATCAACCGCGCCTTATCGCTCTTCCCGATGCGGGAAGCAGGCTTTGGCACCGGACGCCGGAATGATGCACCGAACATCCCGGCCGGTTGCCGCAGCTTCATCGGGCCTGGACCCTCCACTGCTCTTGATAAAGCCGGACGTATGTGTTGTGGGGCGATTTATAGCCGCCCGTCCGCCCGAAGGCAAGCCCGGATGTCGCTGCCGGATCGCTGCTGGCCAGCGGGCCGGAGGCTGATATGATGGGCGGCATGCACGAAGCGATCACCGTCGGCGAGCTGACCGCCCGCATCAAGCAGACGCTGGAACAGGGATTCGCCAGCGTCCGCGTCATCGGCGAGGTCTCCCGGCTCAAGCAACAGCCTTCCGGTCATATCTATTTCACCATCAAGGATGCCGAAGCCACGATCGGCGCGGTCATCTGGAAATCCACCGCCAACCGGCTGCGCGAACTGCCGGTCGAGGGCGGCCAATACATCTTCGACGGCCGGATTTCGGTGTATCCACCGCAAGGCCGTTACCAACTGGTCGTTTCCCGCATTGAGGCCGCGGGCGCCGGTGCGCTGGCCATCGAGTTCGAGCGCCGCAAGCGCCTGTTCGCCGAACGCGGATGGTTCGATCCCGCCCGCAAGCGGCCGATCCCCGAATTGCCCGCCCACATCGGCATCGTCACCTCGCCGACCGGCGCCGCAATACAGGACGTGCGCAAGGTGCTGGCCAGCCGCCCCGGCTGGCTGACACTGACGCTTTCGCCCACGCTGGTGCAGGGCGCCTCGGCGGCGCCGGCCATCGCCCGCGCCATCGCCCGCCTTCAGCGCATGACATCGCGCCCGGACGTGGTGCTGGTCGTGCGCGGCGGCGGCAGCCCGGAAGACCTGTGGTGTTTCAATGAGGAAACAGTCGTGCGCGCCATTGTCGAGTGCGACATCCCGGTCATTACCGGCATCGGCCACGAGATTGACACGACCCTGGCCGATTTTGCGGCTGATCGCGCCGCGGCCACGCCGTCCAATGCGGCCGAAATTTGCTGCCCCGACCGCGACACGCTGCGCCAGCGACTGCCGCGACTGACCCTGTTGCGCCAGTTGATGGATGGAACGCTGACCCGACATCGGCAACAGACGCGCGAGCACCTCCTGCGACTGGCCCACGCCTGGCGAACCTCGCGCGATGGCTGGCGCATGGATGTGGAACGCCGGCGCGAACGCATTGCGGAACTGGCCGGACAGCGCCTGCTCGATGCCCGTCAGCAACTGGCCCGCGAGCAGCACCGACTGGAGGCGCTGAACCCGCTGGCGGTGCTGGAGCGCGGCTACGTCATCTGCCACGATGCGAACGGACACGTCGCGGCCAGCGTGCGCAGCCTGAAACCAGGCGACGAGCTTCGCCTGCGCTTCCATGACGGCGAGGCCGACGCGGAAGCCACCGCCATTCGACCCGGGACAAGCGGATGATCCGAAACTGCGCGAAAGCGGCAACGCGCAGCATGGCGGCGCTGCTGTTTCTGGCCTGCGGCAGCGCACCTGCCGCGCCAACCGCTGCACCCTCCGCCGCCAACGCGACCACCGACTCGCAGTCCGCCCCGGTCGAAGTCGTTCAGGGCGGGATCGCCCGCCTGCAGTTGCATGTACCGGAATCATCGCGGGCGGTTTCCATCGGCCTGCGCGCCTTTGGCCGGGACTGGCCCGTTCACCGCCTGGATGGCGAGCGCCGGGAAGGCTTTGTCGGTGTGGATCTGGGCGTCAAGCCGGGGGCGCACCCGTTTCACTGGCGCATCGGCAAGCGGACGGTCACGGGGCTGCTGCGCGTCCTGCCGGGGCATTTCCGCATTTCGCGCATCACCGTGCCGCGCAAGATGGCCGTGTTCGACCAAGAAGCGTTGGCCCGCATCCATGCCGATCATGTCGCACTGGCAAAAGCCGCGCGCCAGGCCGTCAACGCCCGCCCCTCGTTCCGGGCGCTCAGGGTTCCGGTGCATGGGGTGATTTCCACGCCCTTCGGCGCCCGCCGCTATGTCAACGGCGAACCGCGCGCGCCCCACATCGGGCTGGATATTGCAGCGCCTGAGGGCACGCCGGTGCTGGCGCCGATGGCCGGTCGCATATTGATGGCCCGAGACATGTTGTTGAGCGGCAACACCGTGGTGCTAGGACATGGCGACGGCCTGGTCACCATCTATGCCCACCTGCGCAATCTCCGCGTCCGCCCCGGCCAGTGGCTGAACGCCGGTGAACGCATCGGCGAGGTCGGCTCAACCGGTCGGGCCACCGGCCCGCATCTGCATTGGGGCGTTCGCTTCCGTGGCGCCCGGATCAATCCCGAGACCCTGCTTCCCGAGGCTTCCTTTGCAAGCAGCGGAAAACTATAATCGTAAACATCATCCAGGGAGGTGTCTTGGCCTGCGATCCATGCCTGTCGATATTCGCGAAGCCAGAAGGGGCCGGCGTGCGACTCAACGCTTGCAAGCGGCAAGCGTTTGTCGCGCCTGCGGCTGATTGAACATGGAACAACCATCTGAACAGCGCACGTCATGGATGGCGGGTCAGTGGGAACGCTATGTTGCCATCGGCGTGGCAGCGGTTGCCTTCCTGGCCGCTCTCGTGCTGATTCTGGCGCCCCGCGAAAAGCGCACCGAACCTCAAACTTCCTTCTCGATGCCGGCAAAACCCGGGCCGACCCCATCATCGCATCCGACACATCCGGCAGCGCCGAAGCAAACGACCCAATCCGCACCCGTCGCCGTCGCGCCTTCATCCAGCGCCAATCCCGGCCTCGGCGCCAAGGCAGCCGGCGGGGCGAGCGACAACCAGCCCCGGCAGGCGCGCCACAGGAAGCAAACCGAACCAGCCGCCGCACCACCGGCCAGGCCCAGACCCGCGACAAAGCGGCCGGCAACCGTGGCGAGCGTTCCCGCCTTTCCGCATGGCTATTACGTCCAGACAGGCGCGTTTCGCGACATCCACCGGGCCGAACGGCTGGCGAAACGCTTGAGCAAGTCCGGATGGCCGGTGCGGATCAAGATCAAACAACAGGGTTTGCATGCTGTGCTCATCGGGCCGTGGCATACGCGCAACAAGGCTATGCAAGTAAAAAATGCCTTGAGCGCCAAAGGACTGCCCGGCTTCATCGCCCATTTCTGACATTCCGGCATGAGGCCATCGCACTGGATTCCGGGCGCAAGCCCGCGGCTCAAACGCTGACATCATGAGCATCCGGCAAGCGTGCGTGGCCGCCGGGCATCCGGCGACAGCCGAGGCCGGCGCGGAAGTGCTCCGCGCCGGCGGCAATGCCGTCGATGCCGCCATCGCCGCCGTCGCCATCTCCTTCGTGGCCGAACCCGTGCTGACCGGCGCGGGAGGCGGCGGTTTCATGCTGATCCGCGAACCAAGCGGTCAGGCTATGCTGTTGGACGGTTTTGCGCGCATGCCCGCATTGCCGCTTCAGGCATGCACAGAGCCGGATTTCCGAGCCGTCCCCATTGATTTCGGCGACACCGTCCAGACCTTTCATGTCGGGCGCGCATCGGTGGCCACACCCGGCCTGATGCGACTGTTGTTCGATGCGCATCGCGCGCATGGCCGAATGCCCATGCGGGAAGTCCTGACGCCCGCCATGGAGGCGGCGCAAAACGGCATCCCGCTGAATGCGCTTCAGGCCTCGTTCATCCGCCTGCTGACTCCCATCCTCACCGCCGAACCGGAATGTCGCCGCCTGCACGCCCCGGATGGTCAATTGCTGACCGAGGGGCAGCGTTTCCGCAATCCGGATCTGGCAGCAACGCTCGAAATCCTGGCGCTCGACGGCGTGGATGAAATGTATCGCGGCGACATGGCGCGCGCGATTGTCGCCAACATCGCCCCTCGCGGTTTGTTGACCATGAAGGACATGGAATCCGCCCGCACGCAGCGCCGTTCCCCCCTTCAGGCATCGTGTCTCGGCGGCTCATTGTTGACCAATCCCCCGCCATCGGCCGGAGGCCTGCTGATGGCTTTCTCCCTGATGCTTCTCGAACGACTGCTGACCGAGACCAGTCATGCATCGCGGCCCATCCTGTTGGCCGAAGCAATGCGCGCGGCGTCCCTGCTGCGCAGCGAACTGCCGCCTTCTGCCACGCTGGACGATCGCGAAATGACCGAACTGGCCGCCCGGGTGCTGAGCGACGAGCATATGAGAAAATGGTTGAATATCTCACTCCAACACCTTGATGAGATTGAAGAAACAATCAACCATGAACCCAGCGACCGGCATGGCAGCACGACCCACGTCAGTGTCCTCGATCGCGAAGGTCGAGCAGTGTCTGTCACCACCAGCAATGGCGAAGGATCAAGCATCGTCGTGCCCGGCACCGGCCTGCATTTGAACAACATGCTCGGTGAAGAGGACATCAACCCCGGCGGCTTTCACCGCCTGCCGCCCGGCGCCACCCTGCCTTCGATGATGGCGCCGACCATCCTGGTGCAGAACGGTCGTCCGGCCATGATTCTGGGCAGCGGCGGCTCCAACCGCTTGCGCGGCGCCATCATGCAGGCGCTTCACCATCACATCAGCCTGGATATGCCGGTGGAAGCGGCCGTTGCCGCGCCCCGCATCCACTTGGAAAACGGCGTGCTGGATTACGAACCCGGTGCCCTGAACGAGAAAGACATCGAAACAGCCGATAGGCTGGGCTGGCAAGTGCGGGGATGGCGTCAGTCATCGGTTTATTTCGGCGGCGTGCACGCCATCGCCCTGGACGAACATGGGCAGGTCACGGCCGGAGGCGATCCGCGTCGCGGAGGCGCCGTCGCATGGGCATGAGCGATGCCATCGTCGCCTTGGGCGGCAATCTCGGCGACGTCATTGCCTGCTTTCGCCAGGCGCGCGCCGCCTTGGGCAGTCTGCCCGATACGCGCCTGACCGCCGTCTCCCTGTTGTATCGCACGCCGCCGCTGGGGCCGGCCGGGCAACCGGACTACCTCAATGCCGCGATCAAGCTTGCCACGCGCCTTGCGCCGGAAGCGCTGCTGGACGCAATGCAGGCCATCGAAACCGCCCACGGACGCGACCGCAGCGGGCCCCGCTGGGGGCCGCGCACCCTTGATCTCGATCTGATCGCCCATCACGATGCCGTCATGGACACGCCCAGCCTCACTCTGCCCCATCCGCGCATGCATGAGCGGCTGTTTGTGCTGGAGCCGGTGTGCGACATCTGGCCCGAATGGCGCCACCCCCGCCTGCAACGCACGGCCTGCGAGCTCCGCGACGCCCTGCTTGCCGCTGGCGCGCAGCCCTTGCCGCCGGGCAGGCCTTGGTGATGCGCTCGCGATTCCGCCATATCGCGATTGAAGGGCCGATCGGCGTGGGCAAGACCACGCTGGCCCGCGCCATGGCCGAGCGGCTGGGCGCGGCAACCTGCCTGGAACGGGTGGACGACAATCCGTTTCTCGAACTGTTTTACGACGACCCGGAACGTCATGCGCTGGCGGTGCAGCTGGCCTTTCTGTTCTCCCGCCTCCAGCAATGGCAGGAACTGACGCAACAGGAACTGTTCCGCCGGACACTCATCAGCGACTACATCTTCGCCAAGGACCGGCTGTTTGCGACCATCACCCTGAACGACGCCGAACTGGCCATTTACGACAAGGTGCTGCGTGCCGTGGCGATGGACCTGCCTCGTCCCGATCTGGTCATCTACCTGCAATCGCGGCCGGAGATCGTCATGAGCCGCATCCGCCGTCGAGGCCGGAGCTTCGAGCGCCGACTGACGGAGGACTATCTGAAACGGGTGATAAGCGCTTACGATCATTTCTTCTTCCACTACCACGACACCCCGCTGCTCATCGTGCAGACCGACCGGCTGAACTTTGCCGAGCGACCGGAGGACATTGACGCCCTGATTGCGCGCATGAACGCGATGCGCTCGGGCACCGAGTTCTGGGCCGACCTGAGCTAAGGCCTGTTCACGCTGATGTTTGATGCGGCGCTTCGACCATGATCGGGTTATGCAAAACATGCGCAAACAGGCCCTGCCTCCCATTCGGCCATGACGCCACGCGGGCGCGCGTGCTACCATCGCGCCCAAATTCAGCAATGGAGTGATTCATGGCAGGACACAGCAAATGGGCGAACATCCAGCACCGCAAGGGCGCTCAGGATGCCAAGCGGGCCAAGATCTTCACCCGCTACATTCGCGAAATCACCGTGGCCGCGCGTCTGGGCGGCGGCGACATTGACGCCAACCCGCGTCTGCGCGCGGCCGTGGCCGCGGCCAAGAGCGTCAACATGCCCAAGGACAATATCGAGCGCGCCATTGCGCGCGGCGCCGGCGGTGGCGAAGGGTCGAACATCGAGGAGGTGCGTTATGAAGGCTACGGTCAGGGAGGCGTTGCCATTCTGGTGGACTGCATGACCGACAACCGCAACCGCACCGTTTCCGCCGTGCGCGCCGCGTTCAGCAAGGGCGGCGGCAACATGGGCGAAAGCGGCTGCGTATCCTGGATGTTCCATCAGAAAGGATTGTTCGTGTTCGACCGCAACGAAGCCGATGAGGAAACGGTGATGGAAGTGGCGCTGGAGGCCGGCGCGGAAGATGTGCAGGACAAGCCGGACGAGGGCGTGATCGAAGTTACCTGTGCGCCGGGCGATTTCGCCGCCGTGCAGGAAGCCTTCGAGCAGGCGGGGCTGAAACCGCAGGTCGCCGAGGTGTCGTGGATTCCCGAAACCACGGTGCATGTCGAGGGCGAGAATGCCGAGAAACTGCTCAAGCTCATCGAACGGCTCGAAGACCTGGATGACGTGCAGCACGTCTATGCGAACTTCGACATCGACGATGCGGAGATGGAGCGGCTGACGAGTTGAGAATCATGGGCGTGGATCCGGGATCGCGCCGAACGGGGTTCGGCGTGATTGACGCTGAGCGCGGTCGCCTGACCTGGCGGGCGCATGGCGTGATTGTCACCGGAACCGGTTCGTTCACCGACCGCCTGTCGCGTCTGTTCTCCGAAATGAGCGACCGGATCGCCGCCCTTCAGCCGGACGCCGTGGCGATGGAAGACGTGTTCGTCTCGCGCAATGCCGCTTCGGCGCTGAAGCTCGGTCAGGCGCGCGGCGCTTTGATCGCCGCCTGCGCCCAGGCGCATCTGTCGGTCACGCCATATTCGCCGGCGGCCGTCAAGCAGGCCGTCACAGGCTTTGGCAGAGCCGAAAAGGGCCAGATCCAGCACATGGTGAAACTGTTGCTCTCCCCTGCTGACGCCTTGCAGGAAGACGCAGCCGACGCCCTGGCCGTGGCCATCTGCCATGCCAACCATGTCCGCGCAGATGCGGGCGCACGCATCGCCGCCGGAGCCATGCGCGCATGATCGGCTGGCTGAAGGGCTCGGTGCGCGCGATTGACCCGGCCGGGCTGGTGCTGATGGATGTGGGCGGCGTGGGCTATGAGATCATGGTCAGCATGCAGACGTTGTGCCGCCTGAACGCCGGCGATGAAGCGGAGCTCTTCATCCACACCCATGTGCGCGAGGATCAGATCACGCTGTTCGGCTTTGCAAGCCAGCGCGAGCGGGCGCTGTTCCGCAAACTCACGCAGGTTTCGGGCATCGGCGCGCGCACGGGCCTGAATATCCTGTCGGGCATGAGCGTGGAAGAGTTGCTGGCGGCCATTGACGCTTCCGACGATGTCGCCATCGCCCGCACGCCGGGTATCGGCAAGAAAACGGCCCAACGCCTGATTCTGGAGCTGCGTGGCAAACTGGCAGCCGATGAAGCTCCAGCCGCCGCCCAGGCGGGCGTGCTCAACGATGTGCGCTCAGCCTTGCTGAATCTTGGCTACAAGCCGGCGCAGGTGGATGCCGCCCTGCGCAAGATCGAGAACACCGGCGAGCTTGAAGGCATGTTCAAGGCCGCGCTGAAGGAGCTGGCATGAGCGAACAGCCGGAACGGCTGGTGAACGCCTGCGGCGATGCGCCCGACGAGCGTTGGGATGCGGCGCTGCGTCCTGTCCGGTTGGATGAATACATCGGTCAGGAGCAGGCGCGCGCCAATCTGGCCGTGTTCATCCAGGCGGCGCGTCAGCGCGGCGAAGCGCTCGATCATGTGCTGCTTTACGGCCCGCCGGGACTGGGCAAGACCACGCTGGCCGGCATCATCGCCCATGAAATGGGCGTGCATCTGCGCGCCACCTCGGGCCCGGTCATCGAGCGCGCCGGCGATCTGGCCGCGATGTTGACCAACCTCGAGGAAGGCGACGTGCTGTTCATCGATGAAATCCATCGCCTGAGCCCGCAGGTGGAGGAAATCCTTTACCCGGCCATGGAGGATTTCCAGCTCGACATCATCATCGGCCAGGGGCCGGCGGCTCGCTCGATCAAGATGGATCTGCCCCGTTTCACGCTGGTCGGCGCGACCACCCGGACGGGACTGCTGACCACCCCTCTGCGGGCGCGCTTCGGCGTCGTCTCCCGGCTCGAGTTCTACACTCACGAAGAACTGGCGCAGATCGTTCGACGCTCGGCCCGCTTGCTGGGCATCGCCATCGAGCCGGACGGCGCCCTGGAAATCGCCCGCCGCTCGCGCGGCACGCCACGCATCGCCAACCGCATGCTGCGTCGCGTACGCGATTTCGCCGAAGTGGAGCATGATGCGGTCATCACCCGCGAGGTGGCCCGTCAGGCCCTATCCCGGCTGGAAGTGGACGAACTGGGGCTGGACTACATGGATGTGAAACTGCTTTCGACGCTGATCGACAAGTTCGACGGCGGCCCGACAGGACTGGATACGCTGGCCGCGGCCATTTCCGAGGAAAAGGAAACCATTGAGGATGTCATCGAGCCGTTCCTGCTCCAGCAGGGCCTGATTCAGCGCACCCCGCGCGGCCGCGTGGCTACGCCGCTGGCCTGGGAGCACCTGAAGCGCACGCGGCCGGACGGCGCCCGGCAGGAGTCGCTGCTGTGACCCATGTCTCCCACCTGCTGCCGGTGCGCGTCTATTACGAGGACACGGATCACGGCGGCGTGGTCTATTACGCCAACTATCTGAAATTCATGGAACGGGGACGCACGGAATTCCTGCGCGACGCAGGGCTGGAGCTGGATGCGCTCGAACGCGAATTCGGCATCCTCTTTGCGGTCACCGAAGCGCATGTGCATTATCACAAACCGGCCCGCTTCAACGACCTGCTGACCGTCGAAAGCACGCTGACGCATGTGCGCGGGGCGCGGCTTGCGTTTGCACAACGCATCACGCGGGACGAAAACTTGCTGGTGGAGGCGGAAATCCGGTTGGCCTGCATCGAGCGCAGCGGCCGGGCCCGGCGCATTCCGGCGCCGGTGCTGGCGCGCATTCGTCCGGAATCCAGCGAAGCATGAGGAGCGGAACATGAGTGGAGAACTCTCAGTCTGGCATCTGGTGGCGCACGCCGGTCCCGTGGTCAAGGTTGTGCTGGCCTTGCTGGCGCTCCTGTCGGTGATGTCGTGGGCGGTCATCTTCAACAAGTGGCGCCTGTACCGGAAGACGCGCCGTGAAGCGGACGATTTCTCCTCCGCTTTCTGGAGCGGCAAGGACATGGACACCGTGCTGGCCGGCATTCCGCAGCGTTACCCGGACAGCCCGCTGCCCAACATCTTCCAGGCCGGATACCGCGAATTCATGCGCCAGCAGCACGATGCCACGCAAACCCAAGCCATGCGGAAAATCATCGCCGGCGGCGGGCTGGACGGCATTCGCCGGGCGCTGGATGCCGCCCTGTCGCGCGAGCTGGAGCGATTGTCGCGACATCTGGCCTTTCTGGCCACGGTCGGCTCCACCTCGCCGTTCATCGGCCTGTTCGGCACCGTATGGGGCATCATGAACGCCTTTCAGGGCATTGCGCTGACCAAAAACACCTCGCTCGCCGCTGTCGCGCCGGGCATCGCCGAGGCCCTGGTCGCCACGGCCTTCGGACTGGTGGCGGCCATTCCGGCCGTGGTGGCCTACAACAAGTTCACGGCCGATCTGAAACGCATGGCCGCCAACATGGAGCAGTTCTCCTCCGAGTTCCTGAACATCATTTCCCGCCACATCAAGGACTGAGGAGCGACGCACGATGTGGGCCGGGAGCAGCAAATGGGACAAGGACGCAGAACCGATGGGCGAAATCAACGTCACGCCGCTTGTGGACGTGATGCTGGTGCTGCTCATCATCTTCATGGTCACGGCGCCCCTGCTCACCCAGGGCGTGAACGTGGACTTGCCGGACGCTGCATCCCCGCCCATGCGCCAGAATGTCGAACCGCTGGTGGTTACCATCCGCAAGAACGGCGACATCTACCTGCAGAAACGCCGCATCACCCTGGAGCAGTTGGCCCCGCGCATCCAGGCAATTCGCGAACACAAACCCAAGCTGCCGGTCTATATCCGGGGCGATGCCAAAACCCCGTATGAACGTGTGGCGCAGGTGATGAGCCTGCTGGCAACCGCAGGCGTCAAGGAGGTGGGGCTTGTCACCGAGCCTCGCCGTTGATCCGCGCGGCAATCGCGGCACGGATGATCCGGCAGACCTTTCCTGGCTGGACATCGTCTTGGCCGCGGCGCTGCATCTGGCGCTGTTTGCGGCGTTGCTCGCTGCCGGCATGTGGCATCCGCAGCAGCCGTTTCATCCACGGGTGGTGACGGTGCGCATGATCCAGCCAACCGTCCGCCACCATCAACAGGCCCGGCATGTCACGAAACCCAAAGCGCCGACGAAACCCGAGCCCCGCCCGCACCATCCGGCCCCGGCCACGCCGCAGCCAACGCCCAAGCCCGAAGCAAAACCGTCGCCCGCATCCGTTCCGCAACCTGCCCCCAAACCGCAGGCCGCACCCAAGGCGAGCCCCAAACCCCAAGTGCAATCCAAACCCAAGGTGAAGCCCAAGGCAAAACCCGAACATCATCCGGCCATCAAGCCCAAGACCAAGTCCAAAACCAAGGCCAAGCCCAAAGCGAAAGCCAGGCCTCAACATCGTGCCAGGCCCAAGTCCAAGGCCAGGCCTTTTGACCCGTTCAAGCCGCTGGAGTCCCCGGAAGATATCAGCACCCCCCTGCCGGCGCCGGCCGTCAGCCCCTCCGTGCGCGAGCTCCAGCAGCGGCAGCTTTCTGCACAGGAGTTGAATCGCTACATTGCACGCATTCAGGCGGCGGTGCAAAAGCACTGGAAGGTGCCCGCACACATTCGCTATGACCGCGATCCGCTGGTGCAAATGACGCTGAATCCGGATGGCAGCGTCCAACACGTCGATATTATCGAATCCTCCGGCAATGCGGCGCTGGATGCCTCGCTGATCCGCGCCATTCAGGCCGCAGCGCCGTTTTCCATTCCCCGCGAGCAATTCGAGGTGTTCCGTGACAACAAGATTCGCTTCCATCCGCTGCGATAAGTCGTGGAGTTCGGCCCCATGAACGCCGGCGCCTCATGGCAATATGTGGACACCCGCAAGGCGCTGGAGCGGGCCTGCCAGGTGCTGGCGCGCGCCGAGGTGCTGTGCGTGGATACGGAATTCCACCGCGAGAACACCTATTACGCGGAATTTGCGCTGATTCAGGTGGCCTCCGACGAAGCCTGTTTCCTGATCGATCCGCTGGCGCTGGACGATCTCTCGCCGCTGTGGGCGCTCTTGCATGACGCACGCATCACCAAGGTGTTCCATGCCGCCCGGCAGGATGTCGAAATCATCCTGCACGAAAGCGGCGCCCTGCCCTTGCCGCTGTTCGACACCCAGATTGCAGCCTCCCTGTTGGGCCATGGCCTTCAGGCCGGTTTCGGCAATCTGGTGCGCACGATCACCGGCCATGCCCTGCCCAAGGGCGAATCCTTCACCGACTGGATGCGACGCCCGCTGACGCCCAAACAACTGGCCTATGCCGCCGATGACGTGATCTGGCTGATGCCGGTCTATCGTCATCTGCGCAAGGAATTGCAGGCTCATGGGCGCCTGGCCTGGCTGGAAGAGGAACAACAGACGTTGTGCAGCGAGGCCACCTATCGCAACGATGCCGACGCCATCTTCTGGCGCGTCAAGGGCGCCAACAAGCTCAAGCCCCGGCAACTGGCCGTGCTGCGCGAGCTGGCGGCCTGGCGGGAACGCGAGGCCCGCAAGCGCAACCTGCCCCGTCGGCGCATCGTCGGTGACGAACCCCTGGTGGCGCTGGCACGAAAAACCGAACTGTCGCTCACCCAGCTTGGCGGCATCCGCGGCCTGAACAATGGCATCGCCAAACGATTCGGCGAAGGCATCATGCAAGCCTGGCGCGCCGGCATGAACTGCCCCGAAGCCGACTGGCCCCGGCCGGCGCGTTCGCCTTCCAACAGCGCTGGCACCGACATGCGTCAGGAGCTCCTCTCCGCCTTGGTGCGATTGCGCGCCGAGGAAGTGCGCATCGCCGCCAACATTCTGGCAAGCAAGCAGGACATCGTCGCGCTCGCCTCCTGGGGTGGCCAGCCCGGACGCCCGCTTCCGGACAATCCCTGCCTGCATGGCTGGCGCCGCAAACTAATCGGCGAGGACATGCTGCGCATGCTGCGCGGCGAGCTCTGCCTGCGGCTCGATCCCGCCAGCAAGCGGCCGGTGATCGACAAGCTGCCATCAGCCAGGGATGCGCAACCATGAAGCTCGTTTTCTCCATTGATGCGCTCGACGATGCTGGTCGCCATGCCTGGCGCCTGCTGGACAACGGCCGGTGGCGAACATGTCGTTTCGCCGAACCGCTGCAAGCAGGCGATGCCGCCCTTCGGGATCGCCACGAAGCCGAATCCTGGGTGGGCCGACGGCTGAAGAAGGACAAGCAGCAGGGACTGATTCCGCGCGAGCGGCCGGGCCGCTTCGATTTCCTGATGCGCGGCATCTTCGCCCACGCCGTGCCTCACCGGTTCTCGTCCGCGCCGGTGCCGGATTTCGAGCAACTCAAACAAACGGTGCGTGCGCTCGCTCCCGGCACGCCCTGGCTGCTACATTTAGATCTGGCGGGCAACTTCCGCGCCCTGGATACGCGCACCGAGCGCATCATCGGCAACCTGAGCATCGCGGTGCGGGGCGAGATTGCCTCCAGCCCCGATTATGTCGGCCCGAAGGCGGCCGACAATGAGACCTTGATGCACGAGATCTACCATCAGTTTCTGGCCGGCTGGCTGGAACACCTGACCACCTCGCGCATGGGCGTGTTCGTGCCCGATGTCGAAAAGCTCAAGGATGAGTCCTTCTATCTTGAAGGCATTCGCCACTGGACGCCGGAAACCCCGCCGGCATGAACATCATCACCTTCAACGTCAACGGCATCCGGGCGGCCACGCGCAAGGGGTTCTGGGACTGGCTTGCAGGACAGGACGCGGACATCCTCTGCCTGCAGGAACTGAAAGCCGGCGAAGCGCAAATCCCGCCCGAGGCGCGTCCCGAAGGCTGGCATGCCTTCTTCCACCCGGCCGAGCGCCCCGGTTATTCGGGCGTTGCGCTCTACACCCGCCGCCAGCCCGATGCCGTGCATGTCGGTCTGGGCTCGGTGGATCCTGAAGGCGATTGGGCGGATGTGGACCACGAGGGCCGCTATCTACAGGCAGATTTCGGCCGCCTGTCCGTCATCAGTCTCTATGTGCCCTCAGGCTCCTCCTCGGCCGCGCGCCAGGCCGGCAAAATGACCTTTCTGGAACGCTTTCTTCCCTTCCTGCGCCGCCTGCGCGATACCGGACGCGAACTCATTGTCTGCGGCGATATCAACATCGCTCATCGTCGCATCGATCTGAAAAACTGGCGCGGCAACCAACGGCACTCGGGCTTTCTGCCCGAGGAACGCGCCTGGATGGATGCATGGCTGGCTCAAGGATTCACGGACATTTTCCGCAGCCTCTATCCTGACCGGGAGCAATACACTTGGTGGTCAAACCGCGGCCAGGCTCGAGCAAAGAACGTCGGCTGGCGAATCGATTACCACATCTGCACGCCGGTGGCCGCGCTTGCAGCCCGCGCCGTCAGCGTCTATACGGAACAATGGTTCTCCGACCATGCGCCGGTCATCGCCACCTTCGGGGAGGAGGAGCTCCATGCCTGCCAGTAAAACCTTCATCGCCCGACTCGAAGGCGCCAGCGTCGCCGCCCAGGCTTCCGACATCCATGTGCTCATCGTGGGCGCCGGGCGCGGCGGGATGGCCATGCTGGACACCTTGCGCCCCTATTCATGGGTGCGGATCGAAGGCATCGCGGATATCCGGAGCGATGCGCCGGCGCTGGATGCAGCGCGGCGCGCCGGAATTCCCGCCGGGACAGACGTGCAAGCCATGCTCGACGGCTTCGATGGCGACGTGGTGATTGATGTCACGGGCGATCCCGATATGCGCGAAACGCTTGACCGCTTGGCCCGAACCCGCCGCATCGAGGTCGTGTCGGGCAAAAGCGCAAGACTGTTGTTCGATCTCGCCCGTCAACGCATCCGCGATGAGCGAACCATCCACGAACGCGATGCGCAGCTCGCCATTCTCGACCACCTGCTGGAGGTCACCGAACAGTTGCGGCGGAAGCCCGAGCCGCGCACCATCATTGGCCACTCCTTCGAATTGATTGTCCGGAATGGCGAAATCGGCCGTGGTCTGGCCGTGCTGTTTGATCCCGAGCGGAATCAGGCGGAAATGGTGGTCGCCAGCGGCATCGAGACCGCCAAAGGCAAAACGGGCCAACTCGGCGGATGCGACCGGTTCCGCAAGGCATGCCAGAATCTCAAGCGCAACCAGCACATCGTGTTTCCGGAGGCGCCCATTCGCCTGGATTGCCTGCCCGGCAAACCCGTGTTCAATGTCATGGCGCCATTGTGGCGGCAACGAGGACTGATTGGCGTCATGCTGTTCGATATCCCGGTGGCGCATTCCAGCACTGGCGTCGCCGGCATGCTCCGCCTGGCCGCCTCACATCTGAACGTAGCCCTGCGCATCCTGGATGAGTACGAAACGCTGGAGCAGGCCGCGACGCTCGATCCTTTGACCGGAGCCTATAACCGACGCTATCTGGAACGGAAACTCGAAGGCGAAGTCGCGCGTTGCAAACGCACCGAAGGCTCGTTTCTGAGCTGCATGTTCATTGATCTGGACGATTTCAAACCGATCAATGACCGCTTCGGCCACGCTGCCGGCGATGCCGCGCTGCGTCACCTGACCGATCTCATCCGGCAAAACATTCGCAGCTACGACACGCTGGCGCGCTATGGCGGCGATGAATTCGTTCTCCTGATGCCGACAGGTCCCGGGGAGAACATCGCGCTCGCGCACAGCGCCGCTGAACGAATCATTGCTCAGGTGCGCCAACACACCGTTCCCGGGTATCCCGAGCTTCGCCTGTCCATTTCCATCGGCATGGCCACCCAATCATCGGAAACCGTGAACGCCGAATCGCTGCTGGCCCGCGCCGACGAAGCGCTTTATGCCGCCAAGCATGCGGGCAAAAACCGGCTGCGGCACATCATGGATTTCAAGACAGACTGACGCCCTTCGCCGATCTCCGGCATTCCCGCCAGAGTCAGTCCATGCACGGCATTCGTCCCTTCCCGTTTCAGTCATGGTTCCCGGCCTGGAGCTGAAGACTCCGCATTTCTGAATGCGGACAGGCCTCGCGCTGTCGGCAGCCCGTCAGCCAGACATCGATCGATCCGGATGAAGGCGAAGCTCCGGCATTGGTGATGCGCAACACGGATCAGCCGATGCAACGCCGCATGATGTCGCCAAGTCAAACAAGGAGAGGCGACATGAAGGGAACCATCCGACTCGTTACCACCCTCATTTGCGCAGGCTTTCTGGCGCAGGGCTGCGCGACCAGGCCAACGCCCGCGCCTGCGCCAACGCCTGCCCCGAAGGAGCACAAGGCGACGTCTGCGCAAGCAATCAAAAAGCAGCAATTCTTCGCTCGCTTGCGCCCCATCGTCATGGCCGAAAACGCCCGTTTGGCCAGGGATCGCCAACGCATTCTTCATCTGAAGAAACGCAAGGCATGGCTGAGCGGCGCCGACCGGCGGTGGCTGATGGATCTCGCCACGCGTTATCGCATGCCGGCCTTCGATCTGCACAAGGAAGAGGATTGGCAAACATTGCTGCGCCGCGTGGATGAAATCCCTGTCGAGCTGGTGCTGGCGCAGGCCGCCAATGAATCGGCCTGGGGAACTTCTCGCTTCGCCAGGATGGGCAACAACTATTTCGGCCAATGGTGCTACCGGAAAGGATGCGGCATCGTTCCCCGGCATCGGGCGCCCGGCGCCAAGCATGAAGTCGCAAGGTTCGATTCCATCGAGGCATCGGTGGCCAGTTATATGCATAATCTGAACACGCTGGGCGCCTATCGCACGCTGCGCCTGCTTCGCGCCCAGGCACGAGCCCGTGGTGAAGAGCCCCAAGCCGAACAATTGGCCGAAGGGTTGGTGCACTATTCCGCCAGGGGCGAAGCCTATGTTCGCACCTTGCAGGCCATGATCCGCCACAATCGCGATCTAATGAACAATAGCTGAGCCGACCGACGCTCCATGGAATACAAGGGCGCAGGAGCCACTGGCAACATTCCGGGCGGCTGAACGACCGTTTCAGGCCAAGCACGTTTCGGGACGGCATGAGACCCATGGTGTGGCCATCGGCTGCAATTCCTGCCCGGAAAGGGGCCGTTAGGGCTTCCGGCAGACCTCGCAGGGCACGGACTCCAGTTCCACCTCCGGCGCATCGAGCCGTGCCGCGGTCAGGCGGCCACCCCAAACACAGCCCGAATCCAGGCCCAGCACATGCGGCCGGTCGGTCACCAGCCCGCGCGCCGCCCAATGGCCAAACACCACGCGGACGTCGCCGCGCCAGGCCAAATCCGGATGATCGTACCAGGCATCTTCGCCGGGGCCAGGATCACCGGCGCGATTCTGCCAGTCGAACATGCCGTCGGGCGTGCAATAGCGCGACCGGGTCAACACCGCCACCGAAAACAGATCGAACGCCAGCGTGTCGCCGACCGATCCCGGATCGCGCCGCGGAAATTGCTGCGCATGGACATGGCGCACGAATGACGTCCAGTCATCGCCGCCGAGCCGCGCTTCCACCCGTCGCGCCCGGTTCAGAGCCTCGTCGAGCGTCCACGCGGGCGCCAGCCCCGCATGCACCAAACAGCACCCCAAGTCCGCATCCCGATGCAGCAACGGCCGGCGGCGCAGCCAGTCCATGAGTTCATCCACATCCGGCGCATGCAACACATCCTCCAGCGTATCGCGCCGGTAGGCGGCCTCGCCGGCCGCCCGTCCCAAGAGATGCAGATCGTGATTGCCCAACACCATCACGCAGGCATCGCCCAACGAACGCAGAAAGCGCAGCACAGCCAAGGAATCCGGCCCACGGTTCACCACATCGCCCACGCACCACAAGACATCGCGCGCCGGATCGAAATCCACACGCTCCAGAAGGCGCATCAGCGGCGCATGGCAACCCTGAATGTCGCCAACGGCCCAGATCGCCATCGGCGGTCAGCCTACTGGATCAGGGAGGCGACCTGCTCCAGCGCCTCGGAAAGTCGCGATGCGTCCGGCGCCCCGGCCATGGCGAGATCCGGCTTGCCGCCACCCTTGCCGCCGCAGATTTCAGCGGTTGCGCGCACGATGTTGCCGGCATGGAACAGATCGGTCAGATCCTTCGTTACGCCGGCCACCAGGCGCAGTTTGTCGCCGTCCTTCTGGCCGAACACGATGACGCCCGACTTCAGCTTCGCCTTGGCCTTGTCCATGAAGTCACGCAAGTCGCGTACGCCGGACACCTCCGCCGCCAGCAGGCGAATGCGCCGCCCCTTGGCCTCGACCTCGACCGCCCGGCTCACCAGTTCGTCCAGCACGCCCGCCGCCTGTCGCGCCTGCAGCGTCTGGACGGTTTTCTCCGTCTCCCGCAGACGCTCCTGCAAGGCGGCAATCGCACGCGGCAATTCAGCCGGCGGCGTCTTCAGTTTCGCCGCCGCCTCGCGCAACCACCTGGCCTCATCGGCGATCAGGCGCCACGCCGTCTCGCCGGTCACCGCCTCGATGCGACGCACGCCGGCCGCCACGCCGCCTTCCGAAAGGATGCGGAACGGCCCGATATCGCCCGTGCGCGACACATGGGTGCCGCCGCACAACTCGGTTGAAAAACCGGCGGAAACCACCCGCACCTCATCGCCATATTTTTCGCCGAACAGGGCCATCGCGCCGCTGGCCAGCGCCTCCTCCTGGCTCATCAGGCGGGTTTCGACCGGATCATTGGCCCAGATTGCCGCGTTGACGCGGAATTCGACCTCGGCCTTCTCCTCCTCGCTCAGACCCTGAAAATGACTAAAATCGAAACGCAAGCGATCGGGCGCCACCAGCGAACCGGCCTGCTTCACATGCTCGCCCAGCACTTGCCGCAGCACCGCATGCAGCAGATGGGTGGCTGTATGATTGCGCCGGATCGCGGCCCGACGCGCCGCATCCACGACAAAGCGCGCGGTTGCGCCTTGCCGGATCACGCCGCGTTTCACGCGCCCCACATGCACATGCAGATCGGGCAATGGCTTGCGGGTGTCCGTCACCTCGAATACGGCGCCATCGTCGGTGACGATCTCGCCGGTATCCCCGACCTGGCCGCCGGATTCGCCGTAAAACGGCGTCTGATTGGCCACCAGCCAGCCTTCTTCGCCCTCGTTCAGCGTATCCACGGCCTCACCGTCCCTGAGCAGGCCGGTCACCGCCCCTTCGGCTTCCAGCGTGGCATAACCCAGGAACTCGGTCGGCCCGTGTTCCTCCCGCAGCTCAAACAGGGCCGGCGGCGCCTTGGTCTCGCCCGAACCTGCCCAGGCCGCGCGGGCGCGCTCGCGCTGCTGCTTCATGCAAGCCTCAAAGCCTTCGTAATCGAGCACGATGTTCCGGCCCTTGAGAATGTCGGCCGTCAGATCCAGCGGAAAGCCATAGGTATCGTAGAGCAGGAACAGCGTCTCACCGGGAATCGTGCCGCCCTCGCCGGCCTGCGCCGCCGCTTCCTCGACCAGTTTCAGTCCCTTGTCCAGCGTCTTGATGAAGCGCTCCTCCTCGATGCGGATCACCTGTTCGATGCTGGCCTGATTCGCCTTCAATTCGGTGAAATGATCCCCCATCTCGCGCACCAACGCATCCACCAGGCGGTAAATGAACGCCTCGCGCATGCCTAGCAGCCGACCGTGCCGGCAGGCCCGACGCAGGATGCGGCGCAGCACGAAGCCACGGCCCTCGTTGGAGGGCAACACCCCGTCGGCAATCAGAAAACTCACCGATCGCAGATGATCGGCCAGCACCCGCAGGCTCACATCCGTTTCCGGCGCATCGCCCGGACGCACGCCGGTGATGCGCCCAGCCGCCGCGATCAGATTGCGGAACAGATCGATGTCGTAGTTGTTGTGCACGCCCTGCATCACGGCCGCGATCCGTTCCAGCCCCATGCCGGTATCCACACTGGGCTTCGGCAACGGCGTCAGGCGGCCTTCCTCGTCGCGGTTGTACTGCATGAAGACCAGATTCCAGATTTCGATGAACCGGTCGCCGTCCTCGTCGGGCGAGCCCGGCGGGCCGCCGGGAATCTCCGGCCCGTGGTCATAGAAGATTTCGGAGCAGGGGCCGCAGGGGCCGGTATCCCCCATGCTCCAGAAGTTGTCCTTGGCGCCGATGCGCGCAATCTTGTCCTCGGGGATGCCGATCTCGCGCACCCAGATATCCCAAGCCTCGTCATCCTCCTCGAACACGGTCACAAACAGCCGCTCGGGATCAATGGCCAGTTCGCGCGTCAGGAACTCCCAGGCCAGCGCAATAGCCTCCCGCTTGAAATAATCCCCGAAGGAGAAATTGCCCAGCATTTCGAAGAAGGTGTGGTGTCGGGCCGTATGACCCACGTTTTCCAGGTCGTTGTGCTTGCCGCCGGCGCGGACGCATTTCTGGCTGGATGCGGCGCGCGTATAAGGCCGGGTTTCCTGACCCAGAAACACGTTCTTGAACTGCACCATGCCGGCATTGGTGAACATCAGCGTCGGATCGCCATGCGGCACCAAGGAACTGGACGGCACGATTTCGTGCCCCTTGGCCGCGAAATAGTCGAGGAATCGTTGCCGGATCTCCGATGTCTTCACTGGTCGTCCTCCGCTTGCTCGTTCAGGCAGCGCAGGATGGTAGCAGCATCGAAGCCCTTGTTCCGCAAAAAACGCGCCAGCCTGTTGCGAACGCGGTCATCCTCATGCCGCAGGCCCGCCGGATCGCGCCGGGCGATCAGGGCGCGGCAGGCTTCGCGCACATCAAACGAAGCTTCCAGCGACTCGAGCGCCGCATTCAACACCGCCTCATCCACGCCGCGCTCGCGCGCCTTCCGGGCCGCCAGCCATGGCGTTTCGCCACGCGCCAGCCGCGCCCGCAGAAAGGATTCGGCGAAGCGCGCCTCGCTCAGATAACCGAGCGATTCCAGTTCGACAATCGCTGCTTCGATGACATCGTCGGGAAAGTCCCGTTCGGCCAGTTTGCGTCGCATTTCAGCGGCGCAGTATTCGCGCCGCGACAACAGGCGCATCGCGCGCGCCAGCGCCGCCCTGTGTTGCTTGCCAGCCTCGTCGTCGCCAGCGCCGGATTCCGGGACGGTTTCCCCCTCCCTCACGTTCAACGATCGCCCCGGCTTAGGCTGCTTCTTCCGCTCCAGACGTGCTGGTCAGTCCCAGCGCCTCGCGAATCTTTGTTTCCAGGTCGGCGAGCAGATCGGGATGCTCTTTCAGATACTTGATGGCGTTGTCGCGGCCTTGACCGATGCGTTCATTGCCCACTGCATACCAGGCGCCGCTCTTGTTCACCAGCTTGTGCTCGACGCCCAAGTCGAGCACCTCGCCCGCATGCGAAACGCCCTCACCGTACATGATGGAAAAGTGCGCCTGCCTGAACGGCGGCGCCAGCTTGTTCTTCACCACCTTGACGCGCGTTTCGTTGCCCAGCACCTCATCGCCCTTCTTGATGGCGCCCGTGCGGCGCACGTCCAGCCGCACCGAGGAATAGAACTTCAGCGCATTGCCGCCGGTCGTCGTTTCGGGATTGCCGAACATCACGCCGATCTTCATGCGAATCTGGTTGATGAAGATGACCATCGTGCGCGAGCGCGAGATGGAGCTGGTCAGCTTGCGCAGGGCCTGACTCATCAGCCGCGCCTGCAGGCCCATGTGCGAATCGCCCATGTCGCCATCCAGTTCGGCCTTCGGCGTCAGCGCGGCCACCGAGTCCACCACAATGATGTCCAGCGCCCCGGAACGGGTCAGCATGTCCACGATTTCCAGCGCCTGCTCGCCGGAATCAGGCTGGCTGACCAGCAGATCCTCCACATTGACGCCCAGCTTCTCGGCATAGGTGACATCCAGCGCATGCTCGGCATCCACAAAGGCCGCCGTGCCACCCATCTTCTGCGCCTCGGCCACCGCATGCAGCGCCAGTGTGGTCTTGCCCGAGGATTCCGGGCCATAAATCTCGATCACACGTCCGCGCGGATAACCGCCGATGCCGAGGGCGGCGTCCAGCGCCAGGCTGCCGCTCGGAATCACATCCACGGCCACCTTGGCCTGATCGCCCATGCGCATCACCGCGCCCTTGCCGAACTGGCGTTCAATCTGGGACAGCGCGGTTTCCAGCGCCTTCTCTCGATCGGACATCTTACAACCCCTCATTGAAAATTGTTGAAATCGTTTCCGTGCCCCGCGCCCAGCGCAAAGCGTTCCAGCACATGATAGCGCGCGCCTTCGCGATGCAGTTCCGAACGAAACAGCACCATGTCCTCCGCCGTCCAGACCATATCGGGCGGCGGCGGCATGTCGGCAAACCGTTCGGCGCCCAACGGAATCGGCCAGCCGCACGAACGCGCCAGCGTCACATGGGCGCGGAATGGCGTATCCTTGGCCGTGCGCTTGCGAAGCGTAGCACGTCCGGCCCGGCGGCAACAACGGGCGAGCGCCGCCAGTCGCCCCGCCTGACCAGCTTCCGCCTCCTCCACGCCCAACCAGAACACGCGCGGACGATCCAGCCCCGGGAACACGCCGGGCGAACTCAGACGCAGTTGCAAGGGGCTTGCATCGGCAGCGCAGGCAGCCAGCGCCTCGGCCAGATCATCGGCCTCGTCTCCGCCGGCCTCGCCATAAAAAGCCAGCGTCAGGTGCCAGTTCCGGCGCGGTATGTCCCGCCATTGGCCGGGCGGCAGTGCAACCGACGCACCGGCATGCCAGGCTGCGATCTCCTCCAGCACCGTCTCGGGGAACGTCAGCGCCGCAAACAGCCGCATCAGGCGCTCCCGGGCAACGTGCGGAATCCTTCGCCCAACAAATAAATTTCGCTCGAGGTCTTGCGACTGGCCGCCGGCTTGACCACCCGCACGCGCGCAAACCATCCCTGCATCTCGCGCCGGAACGCATCGAACCCCTCGCCCATGAAGGTCTTGAGCAGCAGGTGCCCGCCCGGGCGAAGGTGATTGACGGAAAACGACAGGGTCGCGTCGTTCAGACCGATGATGCGGGCCTGATCCACCACCTTGTTGCCGCTCATCTCCGGCGCCATGTCCGAAACCACCATGTCCGCCTTTCGGCCCGCAAGCGCCGCCTCCAGCTCCGCTTGCGTATCCCTGGCCGTGAAATCGCCCCGGATGAATCGCACGCCCGGCGCAGGCGTCATCTCCAGCAGATCCACGCCGACGACCAGACCAGACTCGCCGATCAAGCGCGCCAGCTCCACGCTCCATGAACCGGGCGCGCAACCGAGATCAACGACAACATGAATTTGTCGTTCCAACAGATTGTATTTATTCAGAATTTCCGTCAGCTTGAACGCCGCTCGCGAACGCTTGCCTTCAGCCCTGGCGCGGCGCACGTGCGGATCGTTCACATGCCGCTGATACCAGGCGCTGGTCTTGCGCTTCGCCTTGCTCTTCGATGGTCGGGCCATGCAGCCATGCTGCGCTTCGTAGCGGGGCTGGCAAGTCGGGATGCGCCCCGCCTCCTCTACTCCTTCAGCCTCCAGCCGATGCGCCACAACTGCCAGCAGAGCCCCACGCAAGCCACGGCGGCCAAGGCCACCACCCACAGGGCGGTGAAAGGTTCGGTGTCGCCCACGCCCAGAAAGCCATAGCGGAAGCCGTCAATCAGATAGAAGAAAGGATTGAAATGATTCACCTGCTGCCACAGGGGCGGCAACTGCTTCACGGAGTAGAACACGCCCGACAGGAAGGTCAGCGGCATGATGAGAAAATTGTTCACCAGCGCCACGTCGTCGAACTTGTTCGACCAGATGCCGGCCACCAGCCCCAGACCGCCCATCAGCAGGCTGCCCAGCACGCCATAGGCCAGCACCAGCTCCGGGTGCAAAAACGGCACGTGCGTAAACGGCGCCAGCACCGCCAGCAGCACGCCGCCCACGACAAAGGCCCGCACCACGGCCGCGGCCAGAAACGCCGCCACCACCTCCAGCGCCGACAGCGGCGCCATCAGCAGATAGATATGCACATTCATCACCTTGCCCAGAATCATCGAACTGGAGGTGTTCGCAAACGCATTCTGGAGCATGGACATCATCACCAGTCCCGGAATCAGGAAGGTGAAGTAATCCACCCCCAGTCCCGGCACCTGCCGCGCGCCCATCGCATAGCGAAACACCAGCAAATAGAGAATCGCGGTCAGCGCCGGAGCCACCACGGTCTGCATCTTCACGTTCAGGAAGCGGCGCGTTTCGCGCAGAAACAATGTCCATGCGCCGCGCGGATTGACCGGTTTCACGACGCCAGCTCCCGGCACGCGGCGGCCTGCCCCACCGCCTCATCGCGGCCTTGTGTCAGGCGAAGGAAAACATCCTCCAGATCCTCCTCGCGAACGCCCGCATCCAGCGGCGGGCCCAGGCGCGCCACCGCCGCCTGATAGGCCTCGTGGAAATTCGTCGCATCCAGCCCTTCGCCTTGTCGTTTCAGCGTCAAACAAACGCCGTATTTTGTCGCGCGCGGATGAAACGCCGCCAGTGCACGCGCATCTGCTTCCGCAAGCGAAAAACCCTCGCCGTAGCGAAGCCACAGATAGCGCCCGGCTACCTCGCGCATCAACTCGGCCATCGGCCGGTCGGCGGCCACCTGGCCTTCATGAATGATGGTCACAAAATCGCACAGTTCCTCGGCTTCTTCGAGATAGTGGGTGGTCAGCAGAATCGTCACCCCCTGCCGGTTCAGTTCGCGCATGAAATCCCAGAGCCGGCGACGCAACTCCACGTCCACGCCGGCCGTCGGCTCATCCAGAATGACCAACGGCGGCCGATGCACCAGCGCCTGCGCCACCAGCAGACGGCGCCGCATGCCGCCTGAAAGCTGACGGGTATTCTTGTCCGCGTGCCGCGCCAGCTCCAATCGCTCCAGCAACTCGTCAATCCAACGCTCATCCGGTTTGCGACCGAACAGCCCTGAGGTGATGCGCAAAACATCCCGCGGCGTGAAGAAGGGATCGAACGCCACCTCCTGCGGCACCACGCCCATGTGCCGCTTGCACCAGGCCCGCTCGGCAAACACGTCATGACCGAGCAGACGCGCCTCGCCGCCGCTGGGGCGCACGATATCCGCCAGAATATTGATCAGCGTGCTCTTTCCGGCGCCATTGGGCCCCAGAAGCGCATGAAAGGCGCCGCGCGGCACCGTCAGGCTCACACCATCCAGCGCGGTCTTGCCGTTGCGGTAGGTCTTGCGCAGATCGCGCACCATCA
>CAYQMA010000011.1:0-24380 GCA_964418535.1 uncultured Zetaproteobacteria bacterium
CTTTGCCTGGACGGTGGCCAAGCATGTGAAATCGAACGCCATCGTGTTCGCGAAAAATGGCGTGACCCTGGGCGTGGGCGCAGGCCAGATGAACCGCGTGAATTCCACCCGCATCGCCGCGCACCACGGCGGCGAGGCCATCAAGGGTTCGGCGGTGGCCTCCGATGCCTTCTTTCCGTTCCGCGACGGCCTGGACGCGCTGGCCGAGGCCGGCGCCACGGCCGTGATTCAGCCCGGCGGCTCAATCCGCGACCAGGAGGTGATCGACGCCGCCGACGAACACGGCGTGGCGATGGTGTTCACCGGCATCCGGCATTTCAGGCATTGATTGGGAGCCAATCCCAACAGCCCGCTTCAGCCGGAGGCGCCTGTCCGAAGAAAACGTTCGGCCTGTGGATCGAGCGCTGTCAGAATGGATTGAGTTATCAGGACAGCTTGCGCGACGAATGGAACACGCCAGCGCAACGGCGTTCCGCACAAAATCCGCTTCGCCGGTAAACCGCAACACGCGCGATTTCCCCGAGCATCATCCCGGCATCCGTACTCCCTATCGAGTCTGAGCGCGGGATTCAGCCTCAGGCATGGCCGACATTGCGATCCGTCGGGGCATGGAAATAGTCGCTCTCGCGCACAAATTCCTCGCACAACCGTCGCAATTCGTCCATCCTGAGCTCGGCCGTGGCGATCGGCGCGCAATCCTTGCAATCGAGCCGGCCGCAAGGCTGACGCGAATACAGCCAGAAATGGATGGCGCCGGCCAGCAAGCCATCGGCAATGTCCCAGAGGTCGGCATCCCGGTTGGCTTCGGCCAGCCGGTTGCCCAGCTTGACCGTCTCGTCGGCGGCATGATCAAACATCGACATCTCGTCACTCATGGCCCAATGCTGACGCCAAATGCGCTCGTCCGCCACCCGGCGGCTGCCTGTTTGCGTTCCGTTTGCTATCCTCCGCCCATCGTTTACGACCTTTCATAATCTTTTCTCCAAGGGAGCCAAGCCATGAAAGTGCTGGTGGTCGGCGGCGGCGGCCGCGAACATGCGTTGTGCTGGAAGCTGAAACGCTCGCCCTCGGTGCGCGAGGTGGTCTGCGCGCCGGGCAATCCGGGAATCGCGCGCGACGCCCGCTGCGAGCCCGTGTCCGCTTCGGACATTGACGGACTGGTCGAACTGGCCAGGCGAGAAAAGCCGGATCTCGTCGTCGTCGGCCCCGAGGCGCCGCTGGTGGCGGGCCTGGCCGACCGCTTGCGTCAGGCGGGCATCCGCGTGTTCGGCCCGAATGCGGCGGCGGCGCGACTGGAGGGCAGCAAGTCGTTCGCCAAGGAACTGATGCGGGAGGCCGGCGTGCCGACCGCGCGTTTCGAGACCCACACCGACCCGGACGCGGCCGAGCGCACGATTCGCGCCTGGGGCGCGCCGATTGTCGTCAAGGCCTCGGGGCTGGCCGCCGGCAAGGGCGTGATCGTGGCGCAAACCGAGGACGAAGCAGTGGCCGCCGCGCGCGACATGCTGGCGGGCAACGCCTTCGGCGAGGCCGGCCACGAGGTCGTCATCGAGGAATTTCTCGAAGGCGAGGAGGCCAGTTGCCTGTTCCTGGTGTCGGGCGAAACAATCGTGCCGCTGGATTCCAGCCAGGATCACAAGGCGCTGCTCGACGGCGACCGGGGCCCGAACACCGGCGGCATGGGCGCCTATTCGCCGGCCCCGTGCGTGACGCCCGACATCGCCGAGCGGGTGTTGAACGAGATCGCCCGCCCAACCATCGCGGCGCTGGCGGCGCGCGGCATCGAATTCATCGGCACGCTCTATGCCGGCATCATGCTCACCGCCGACGGCCCGAAGGTGCTCGAATTCAACGTCCGCTTCGGCGATCCCGAATGCCAGCCGCTGATGGCGCGGCTGACATCCGACCTGGGCGAGGTATTGCTCGCCGCCGCCGAGGGGCGCTTGCCCGACCGGCCGCTTGCATGGGACGAGCGCGCCGCACTCTGCGTCGTCGTCGCCTCCCGCGGCTATCCGGGCGCATTCGACAAGGGGCAGGAAATCCGCGGTCTGGATGCGGTCGAGAACGCCGGCGCCATCGTGTTCCATGCCGGCACGGCAATGCAGGACGGCAAGCTCGTCAATGCCGGCGGTCGCGTGCTCGGCGTCACCGCGCTGGGCAAGCATGTGCGCGACGCCCGGGCCAGGGCCTATGCGGCGCTGGAACACCTGGACTGGCCGGGCGGATACTGGCGGACGGACATCGGCTGGCGCGCCGTGGCCCGCGAGGAGGAAGAATCATGAAACCGATCAAGGTGCTGATCCTGATGGGCTCGAAAAGCGATGCGCCCATTGTCGAAAAGGCCGAGGCCGTATTGCGCGAGTTCGAGATTCCGTTTGCCACCCTCGTGCGCAGCGCCCACCGCACGCCGGATGCCACCGTTGCAGCCGTGCGCGAGGCCGAACAGGCCGGTTGCGAGGTGTTCATCTGCGCCGCCGGCATGGCCGCGCATCTGGCCGGCGTGGTCTGCTCGAAAACGGTGAAGCCCGTCATCGGCCTGCCCGTCGCGGCCGGCCCGCTGAACGGTCAGGACGCGCTCTACGCCACCGTGATGATGCCGCCGGGATTGCCGGTGGCGACCGTCGGCATCAATGCCGGCAGGAATGCGGGCCTGCTCGCGGCTCAAATCCTCGCCACTCATGACGATTCGCTCGCCGAACGCCTGCGCGCCGACCGCGAGGCCCAGGCCCGGGCCATCCTGTCGGCCTCGCCAGGAGCCGCGGACTGAGGCAGCCCCGCCTTGCGGCGCGCGAACGCCTGCGCCTGCGGCGCGCGGCGCGCATCCTGAAGCGGGGCGGACTGATCGCGCATGCCACCGCCACCGTGCCCGGCATCGCCGCGCTGCCCGACAGGCACGCGCTGACCCGATTGCAGCATTTCAAACAACGGCGCGGGCCGTTTTTGCTGCTGGCTGCCAACCAAGGCACGGCCATGCGACTGGCGCGCCGCAAGCCGGCCGGCCTGCGGCGCCTGATGCGCAAGCACTGGCCGGGCGCGGTCACGCTCGTCTTTCCGGCGCGGCCCGTCCTGCCACCGCAGCTGTTGCGCCATGGCCGCATCGCCGTGCGTGTGGATGCCGACCTTTCCGTGCGGGCGCTGTGCCGGCTGGCCGGCGGCCTGCTCATCTCCTCCAGCCTGAACCGGCGCGGCGGACGCCCCGAGCGACCGTCGCGCGCCTTGCGCTGGCGCTGGCATCGGCATCTGGATGCCGTGCTCGAAGGCCCGAGCGGCGCCGGCCGGCCATCGCGGCTGTTTCTGTGGAGCGAACGCGGCGTCCGCGCGCTTCGACCCTGAGGAACCGATTGTTTTTTTGCCCCGCCCCTTGCTCTAGGATGCCTGCCCCATGAAGATGCCCGCCTGGTTCAAACCCTGGTTCGACCGCCTGAGCTCGATGTCGCTGGCCATCGCGCTGTTGGTGGTGCTGGCGCTGGCCAGCGTGATCGGCACGGTGCTGCTCCAGAACCAGGAACAGGCCGATTATCTGCGCCAGTTCGGCCCTCTATGGTACAGCACCTTCCGCGTGCTGGGCCTGTTCGACATGTATCACACGCCCTGGTTCATCGGCCTCTTGGGTTTCCTGATGGTGTCGCTGGCCGTCTGCCTGTGGCGGCATACGCCGCGCATGCTGCGGGAAATGAAGCACCGCAAGCTCACCATCCAGGACAAATCGCTCGATCATTTCCATCATCTGAAGCGGTGGCAACTCGATGCCCCCATTGAACAGGCCCGGGATGCCGCGATGCCGGCGCTGGAGGGCTGGGAGCCGGCCAGCGCCGAAGAAGACGGCCGCATCTGCATTCGTGGCGACCGGGGGCGCTTCAACAAATGGGGCTACATCCTCGTGCATGCCGCCATCCTCGTGATTCTGATCGGCGGCTGGATCGGCAAGGAATACGGTTTCCGCGGCACGATGAACGTGGTGGAAGGCAGCAGCGAGAACGAAATCGGCTTCGTGAAGGGCACGGGCACGGCGTTTCTGAAAATGCCGTTCTCGGTGCGTTGCGACAAGTTTTTCATCGACTTCTATCCCACCGGCATGCCCAAGACCTTCCGCAGCACGATCTCCATTCTGGATCACGGCAAGGTGGTGATCGACCATCATCCCATCGAGGTGAACAAACCGCTCTACTACAAGGGCGTGCGCATCTATCAAGCCAGCTTCGGCGATGGCGGCTCCACCATCCGGCTCAAGCTGTTTCGCATGGATACGGGCGAGGTCGAGGAAATCCAGACCAAGGTCTATGACACCTGGCGCGATCCGAAGACCGGCGTGTCGCTGGAAATCACCAATTTCCGCCCCTTCAACATCGAGAACATGGCGAACCCCGGCGAACCCAAGCAATTCATGGACCTCGGCCCGGCGGTGGACTTCGTCATTCGCGGCCCGGGGCTGAAGCCGGTCAAGGTGCGCAGCTTCATGAATCCGTTCGTGATGAACGGCGAGGATCGCGGCAGCATGATCATGGTGTCCATGAGCGGCGAGGACAGCGATTTCCAGCCCTATGCGCTGGGGCTGGACTTCACCCGCCCGAAGGACTGGGCGCTGTACAAGGCCTTCGCCGAGGCTCTGCGTCACAAGCAGGGATCGAATGCGCGCGAGGCCAACTTCCGCGCCTTCCGCGAAGCCATGAACAAGGTGTTCGGCGCCGAGCGTCCCAAGCATTTCCAGCAGATGGGGGCGCGCGTGATCCAGGCTGTGAGCAACCTGCCGCGCCTGCCCTGGCCCTTCGTGCCGGTGCTGGAGGACTACGATCAGGTTTATTACACGGGTCTGGAGCTGGCCAAGGATCCGGGCCAGAACATTGTCTGGTTTGGCAGCGCCATGCTGGTCATCGGCCTGTGCATCATGTTCTACATGCCGCACCGCAAGATCTGGCTGGTGCTGGATGAACACGATGGCGGCGTTCGCGCCCGTCTGGGCGGCAGCGCCACGCGCAACAAGCTGGGCTTCGAGAAGGAATTTCATCAACTGTTCATGAAGCTGGACGAAGCTTTTGCGAACATCTCATCCAGGGAGGCTGACGCATGACCGCGATTGCCGAAACACGACCGAATCTGGCTGCCATCAACCGGGGATTGCCGGTGCTGGCGCGATTCTGCGCCTATCTGGGCGCCATCGCGGGTGTTACCGCCTATGCGCTTTATGGCCCCGCCGGCTATGCCGACAAGGGGTTGCTCTATTTCCTGAGCGCGCAATCGCTGGCCTGGACGGGCACGGGGGCGCTGGCGGGTCTCTTGGCCGGACTGGCGCTGGGCATGGTGCGTCCCGAAACAGCCGAAGCCAAACTGCCCGCGCGACTCACGCCCTGGCTGGACGGATTGCTGCTGATGATCCTGCTGGCCGCGGCCGAAGCCATGTTCGAGCCGGCCAAGGTCAGCTATGCCGATCAGTCCAACCTGGTGTCCGGCCGCATCATCATGACCATGAACATCGCCCTGCTGGCTTCGGCGCTGCTCTACATCACCCACCTGTTCGCACCGGCCGGCATCGTGGGGCGGCTGGCCACGGGACTGGCCTGGGTGGGCGTTTATGCCGGCGGTTCGGCCCTGTTGCTGCGCTGGTATGAGTCCTATCTGCTGGATCTGGAAATCGGCCACGCCCCGGTTTCGAACCTGTACGAAGTCTTCATCCTGCTGTTCTGCATCACCACGGTGGTCTATCTGGCGCTGGAACGGCGTTATCAGGCCAGGGCCATGGGCGCCTTCGTGATGAGCATCGTCGCCGCCGGCGTGTTCTTCGGCATCTGGCTGTCGGCGCATGGCCATGCGGAGATCAAGCCGCTCGTGCCGGCGCTGCAGTCCTACTGGATGAAGATTCATGTGCCGATGAACTTCATCGGCTACGGCTCCTTCGCGGTCGCCTGCGGCGCGGGCATGGCCTGGCTGGTGCGCGACCGCCTGGAGCGCAAGGGCGGGCATTCGCGCCTGCTGGCCGTATTTCCCACACTCGATCAGCTCGACCAGCTGGCCTACAAGGCCGTGGCCGTCGGCTTTCCGGCCTTCACGCTGGCCACGATTCTGGGCGCGGCTTGGGCGGCCGAGGCTTGGGGCGGCTACTGGTCCTGGGATCCGAAGGAAACCTGGGCTTTGATCGTGTGGCTCACCTACGGCGCCTATCTGCACGTGCGTATCAGCCATGGCTGGCAGGGGCGCGCGCTGGCCTGGTGGACGGTGGCGGGCTTTCTGGTCACCGTGTTCTGCTTCATCGGCGTGAACATGTACCTCTCGGGCCTGCATTCCTACGGCCGGCTCTGACAACGGTTTCCATCCCTCCTTCAGCGGCGGGCCGACAGGCCCGCCGTTTCGTTTCCATGTTGGTATTCCGCCCCGTGTGCGATAGTTTCGCGCCATGAGCGCATTGCGAAAAATCGTTTTCCCGGCGGCGGGCTTGGGCACGCGCTTCCTGCCCGCCACCAAGGCCATGCCCAAGGAAATGCTGACCATCGTGGATCGCCCGCTGATCCAGTATGGCGTGGAAGAAGCGCTGGCCTCCGGCATGGACGAAATCATCATCGTGACCGGTCGCGGCAAGCGCGCGATCGAAGATCACTTCGACATCTCCGCCGAACTGGAAGCCACGCTGAAGGCGGCAGGCAAGGAAACGCTCCTGCATGAAGTGTCCCGCATCGCCCGCATGGCGACCGTGGCCTACATCCGCCAGAAGCAGCCGCGCGGGCTGGGCCATGCGGTAGCCTGCGCTACGCCCTGGCTGGACAATGAGCCGTTCGGCGTGGCGCTGGCCGATGAACTGATCCTGGCCGATGTTCCTGCCATGCAACAGCTGCGCGCGGTGCATGAGCGCACCGGCGCCTCCGTCATCGGCCTGATGCGCGTGCCGCGAGCCCTGGCGCCCCGCTACGGCATGGTCGCCACCGAACCCGACGGCGAGCTACTGCGTCTGACCGGCATGGTCGAAAAACCCGAACCGGACGAAAGTCCTTCCGACCTGGCCATCATTGGCCGCTACATCTTCACGCCGCGCATCCTGGAATTGCTGGCCCGGGCGGAGCCCGGCAAACAGGGCGAAATCCAGCTCACCGATGCGATGGACCAGCTGGCGCAGGAAGAGCCCGTTCACGGCGTCATTATCCAGGGCCAGCGCTTCGATGCCGGCCATCCCTTGGGCTTTCTCGAAGCCAATGTGCAACTGGGCCTGCGGCATCCCGAACTGGGCGCGGCTTTCTCGCAATTCCTGACGCATCTGGATTCTTCTGACGCATGACGGAGGCCGGCCATCTGCTGGCGCTGGATGCAGCCTTCGGCCCCGCCTGCGCCTGCCTGATCCGCACCGACGGCGCCCAAGCCCATGCCGAAACGCCGGAGGGTCATCCTCATTCCAAAGCCATCATGCCGATGCTGGAGCGACTGCTTGGCGAGGCCGGGCTGGACTGGCGCGATCTGGAGCTGCTGGCCGTCGGCATCGGCCCCGGCTCATTCACCGGCGTGCGCATGGCCTGCGCCATCATGGCCGGCATCAATGCAAGCCTGAAACGGCCGCTGCTGGCCATCTCCTCAATGGCCGTCACCGCGTGGCGCGTCGCCGAAAAAGACGTGCATGTGGTGGAGGATGCGCGCGCCGGACAGTGGTGGACGGGGCATTACCGCCACGGCGAAAGCCTGGGGCGCGATCGGGCCATCACGCCCCAAGACATGCGCGCCGTTCAACCCGCCCTGATGGCATCCGAAACCCTGACCTCAGAAGCCTTGCCCGGATGGCGGCAAGCGCCCTTCGTCCGCTCGCGCGCCGAGGCGCTGGGACTGGCCGCGCTAGCGGCGCTAAAGCAGGCCAACGATCTGTCGGCGCTGCCGCACTTCATCGAACCCGCCTATCTCTGCCCCTCGCAGGCGGAACGCAACGCCGCCCGTGCCTGAACCCACGCGCGTCCTGTTCGTCTGTCTGGGCAACATCTGCCGTTCGCCGCTGGCGGAGGCCGTGGTGCGCGCCCGTGCCATCCAGCGCGGCGTGGACAACCGCTTCACGTTCGCCTCGGCCGGCACCGGCGACTGGCATATCGGATGCCCGGCAGACCGGCGTTCGGCCGCCACCGCGCGCCGCTTCGGACTGAATCTCGACCATCACCGTGCGCAGCAGATTACGGCCGAAGGCATCGGCGCATGGGATTGGTTCGTGGCCATGGACGCAAACAACCGGCTGGATCTGCTGGATCTGGGCGCTCCGGAAACACGCCTCTTGATGATGCGGCAGTTTGAAGGGTTGGAACCCGCGCCGGACGTGCCCGATCCCTACTATGGCGGCGAACGCGGATTCGAGCATGTGTTCCGGTTGCTGGAAGCCAACGCCGATCCGTTGCTGGATTTCCTGCTCGAACACAGCTGACGCAGATCTGCAGCCAGCCCCCAATGAAAGGGCTGGCCACAGGCTTTATTGATTCATCTTCTCGAAAAACTCGTCGTTGTTCTTGGTCTGGGAAAGCTTGTCCAGCAAGAACTCCATCGCGTCCACAGTGCCCATCGGCGACAGAATCTTGCGCAAGATCCAGATCTTCTGAAGCACCTCGCGATCCACCAGCAGTTCCTCCTTGCGGGTGCCGGAAGGCGCGATGTCAATGGCCGGGAACACGCGCTTGTCCGCCAGCCGGCGATCCAGCCGGATTTCCATGTTGCCGGTGCCCTTGAACTCCTCGAAGATCACTTCGTCCATCTTGCTGCCGGTGTCGATCAGCGCCGTGGCGATGATCGTGAGGCTGCCGCCGCCCTCGATGTTGCGCGCCGCGCCGAAGAAACGCTTGGGCCGGTGCAAGGCGTTCGCATCCACACCGCCGGTCAGAATCTTGCCGGACGACGGCACGACTGTGTTGTAGGCGCGGGCCAGGCGCGTGATCGAATCGAGCAGAATCACCACGTCCTTGCCGTGCTCGACCAGGCGCTTGGCCTTCTCGATGACCATCTCGGCCACCTGCACATGGCGTTGCGCCGGTTCGTCGAAGGTGGAGGAAATCACCTCGCCCTTCACCGAACGCTTCATGTCCGTCACTTCTTCCGGGCGTTCGTCAATCAGGAGCACCATCAGCACCACTTCCGGATGATTGGCCTCGATGGAATGGGCGATGGACTGCATCATCATCGTCTTGCCGGTGCGCGGCGGCGCCACCAGGAGCGCACGCTGCCCCTTGCCGATGGGCGCGACGATGTCGATCACGCGGCCCGTAATGTCCTTCGAGCCCTCCACCTCCATCACCAGCCGCTCGTCGGGATACAGCGGCGTGAGGTTGTCGAACAGCACCTTGGTCTTGGCGACGCTGGGATCCTCGCCGTTGATCAAATCAATGCTTTTCAGTGCGAAATAGCGCTCGCCCGGGCGGGGCGCCTTGATTTCGCCCGACACGGTGTCGCCCTTGCGCAGCGAGAAACGGCGAATCAGGTTCTGCGATACATAAACATCGTCCGGCCCGGCCAGATAATTCGCTTCCTGCGACCGCAGGAAGCCGTAGCCATCGGGCAGAATCTCCAGCACGCCTTCGCTGTAGAGCGTGCCGCTGCGTTGCGCATGAGCCTTCAGAATCGCAAACACCTGCTCGGCCTTGCGCATGCCGGCGGCATTCTCGATACCTAACGATTCCGCCAGCTCCAGCAACTGCTGCGGCGTCATCCGGGAAACCTCGCGCAGATTCATCTGCACGCCCTTGGCTTCGTCGGAGATCGGTTCTTCGGGAGTCTCACTGCGACGGCGATTGCCGTTCTTGCGCCGGCCGCGGCTGCCCTGCCGCGAGGAGTTTTCCTCACTGCTCTTACGCTCGCGCCCCTCGCTGCGGGCCTGGCTCTCGCCATTCGTGGCGGCAGCGTCCGCCTCGGGCGCAGCCTCGTCCTTGCGCTTGCGACCACGCGCGGCGGTCTTGCGCTCGACGGGACGATCCTCGTTTTCGGGGCCGGTCAACTCCGGCGTCGCTTCTGAAACATTGGATGACACGTTTACAATCTCCGATTGATCTCCGACTTGATTGATTCCGGGGGAAACTTTTGATTGTCGCGGTGGGAATCGCCCGCCATCGGGCGATGGCGTCTTGCTACTCTCCGGCTGCGCTCTTGTCAATCGCGGCGGCGCCAAACCGGGTCGTCAGGCGCTCATGAACCTTGACCACCTGCCGCCGCAACGCCTCAATGTCGCCATTGTTGTCGAGCACGAAATCCGCCACGCGCCGTCGCTCTTCGTCTCCGCACTGGCGTTCCATCACCTGTCGTATCCGCGCCTTGCTCCATCCCCGCGCCTGATGCACGCGTGCCAGCCGGATCTCGGCGCGCGCCAGCACCACGATGACGGCGTCCATGCGTGCCACGCCGCCGGATTCGATCAGCACCGAGGCCTCAACCAGCGCCCAAGGCGTTCGCTGCGTCGCAGCCCACGCATCCATCGCACGCCAGATGCGGGGGTGCATGATGGCGTTCAGTCGCCGGGTCTGCGCCTCCGTGGCGAACGCCGCTTGCGCCAGCGCCTCCCGATCCAGCGAACCGTCCGCGCGCAACACATCGGAACCGAACGCGCGCACCAGCGCCCGCCGGCAATCGTCATGATCCAGCAAGCGGTGGCCCACATCGTCGAGATCCAGCACCGGCACGCCCAGCGCCGCAAACATCGCCGCCGCCGTGGACTTGCCGCTGCCGATGCCGCCGGTCAACCCCACCAGCGCAGGCTTCCGGTTCATGACGCCATCCTGTCCAGATACCAGCCGAGCAAGGCCCGACCCCACAGCATCCAAACCATGCCCGCCGCGGCCAAAAAGGGGCCGAATGGAATGGGCGCGCGCGCCGACTCACGCGTCAGCCACAGCCACAAGCCGCCGATGATCGCACCGCTGACCGAAGCCAGAAAAATCACGAACGGCAAGGCCTGCCAGCCGAGAAAGGCGCCCAGCATGGCCAACAGTTTGAAATCGCCGTAGCCCATCCCCTCGCGCCCGGTCAGCAGTAGAAACACCCGCGCCACCAGCCAGAAAATCCCATAGCCCGCCACCGCCCCGATCAATGAGGCGCGCCAGTCGCCCAGCCACCAGGCAAAGGCCAGACCCAGCGCCACGCCGGGCAGAGTCAATGCATCGGGCAACAGGGTGGTTTCCAGATCGATCCAGGTCAGCGTCCAGAGCAAAAAGCTCAGCGTCAAAGCCATGGCCAGTTCGGGGCGCCAACCGAAACGCCAGCCCAGATACCCCCACAACAGGCCCAAGCCCAGCTCCATCAGCGGATAACGCACCGGAATCCGGGCGCGGCATGACCGGCATCGACCGCCCAGCGCCAACCAGGACAAGACCGGGATATTCTCAAACCAGGACAACGCATGACCGCAGGCAGGGCAGCGGCTGCCCGGGCGCACAATGGACTGGCCGCGCGGCAAGCGATGCACGAGCACGTTTGCGAAACTGCCGAAGATCAACCCCGCCAGCGCACAGATCGCTGCCAACGCCATCATTCGGGTTTCACCCCCAGCTTTTTCAGCCGGTAACGCAGGGAACGGAAGCTGACGCCAAGCAGGGCCGCAGCCTTGGTGACGCAGCCGCCGCTGGCGGCCAGCGCCTCACGCACCAGTCGTCGTTCAACATCTTCCAGCGCCTCATCCAGCGACATCTTCGCCCGCTGCAATCGCTCCAGCGTCACCCCCTCCGGCTCAACCTCGCCGCCCAAGCCTTCGAGCAGGTCCACGCCCAGCTCGTCTCCCCCGGCCAACGCCAGCATGCGCTGCAACAGGTTTTCCAGTTCACGCACATTGCCGGGCAGGGGCAGACGCATGATCCGCGCCAACGCCGCCTCGCCGAGCCGCGGGCGGCTGCCGGCGGGCGCATAACGGGCCAACAACGCATCGGCGAGCGCCGGAATATCCTCCCGTCGCTGACGCAACGGCGGCATGTGCACCGGCACCACATTCAGGCGGTAAAACAAATCCTCGCGGAACCGCCCCTGACGCACCTCCTCGGCCAGATCGCGATTCGTCGCGGCGATGACGCGCACATCCACCTGCCGTTCCTCGGCCGCGCCGACCCGCCGCACGCAATGATCCTGAAGCACGCGCAACAGCTTCACCTGAACGGAGAGCGGCATTTCGCCCACCTCGTCCAGAAACAGCGTGCCGCCATCGGCGCTCTCCACCAGCCCCTGCCGATCCGCCACCGCGCCCGTGAACGCCCCGCGCACGGAACCGAACAACTCCGCCTCGAACAGCTCGCCCGGAATCGCGCCGCAATGCACGGGCACGAATGGCCCCGCGCGGCGGGAGGAATGCGCATGCACGAAGCGGGCCGCCACCTCCTTGCCGGTGCCCGATTCTCCCGAAATCAAAATCGTGAAATCCTTGTCCGCAGCCCGAAGTAAGCGTTCGCGCACGCGCTTCATGGCCGGAGAACGACCGATCAGCATGCCCTCGTCATCCGACTCCGGCATCGGCCCGGAATCCGCAGCCTCCGATGAGCGGTCGGCCAGCGCCCGTTCCACGGCCAGGGCCAGATCCTCGCCGGACACCGGTTTGGTCAGGTAATCGAAGGCGCCGCCCTTGAGCGCCTCCACCGCCGTGGCGGCGCTGGCATAGGCCGTGACCAGCAACACGCGCGCCTCGGGCTGGCGGCTGCGGCAATCGCGCACCACATCCAGCCCGGCATCGCGACCGTCCATGCGCAGGTCGGTCAGCACCACATCGAAACGATCGCGTTCAAGGGCCTGTCGGGCCTCGTCGGGGCCTGTGCAGGCAGTCACCTGATGCCCCCGGGCTTCAAGTGAAAGCGCCATCAACCGGCGCGCATTGCGATCATCCTCAACCAGCAGAATCGCCGCCACTCGCGCCTCCCCGAACCGTGAACGCCGCGCCCCTGCCGCCATTGTCGGTTGTCACGTTTTCCACCTCAATCTTCCAGTCGTTGACACGGCACACTTGCCAGACCGTGGCCAGCCCCAACCCGGAACCATCCGGGCGTCCGCTTGCAAACGGCTCGAACATCGTCGCTTTCGCCTCCTCCGGAACGCCGCCCGCTTCATCTTGCACGCGCAATGCCCATTGTCCATCCCGTCGCGTCCGGAATTCAATCCGGACAAGGCCCGCGCCATCGCCGGCCTGCAGCGCGTTGCGCAACAGGTTATCCACCACCAGTCGCAAATGATCGGCATCGAGCACCACCGGCGTATCGTCGCATTCCAGTTCGATCGAACCGGCCTCGCCAAGCGACGCGCCGACCCGGGCGATGGCCGTTTCCAGAATCGGCCGCACCGCAACCAGCGCAGGCTTCGGCGTCATGGGCCTGGCATAATCCAGCATGTCGCGGACAAGCCGGTCCAGCCGTCGCACTTCCTCACGCATGATATCGCCCACTTCCCGCTGGCCATCCGCGCTCGCCAGAAGATCGATCGCCTGGCCGATGCTGTGCAGCGGATTGCGTATTTCATGCGCCAGCATCGCCGCCAACCGGCCCAGAAACGCCAGTTTCTCCCGCTCCGCCAGGCGTCGTTCCAGCATGCGCAGCTCCGTGACATCGGCAGCCGTAATCAACCAGGCGGCATCGTCCTCCGCCGGCAATCGCGTGGCGCCCAAGAGATAGATGCGCCCTTGGCGGCGCCATTCGCAACGGCAAACATCGCCGCCCGCGCCCGACAGAAATCGCCGCAAGGGCTCGGGAATTTTCATCACCTGATCCAGCGAACGTCCGAGGATCGCCTCATCGCCGCCGAGCATGGAGCGCATGGCCCGGTTGCCATCCACAATGCGTTGATCGGCGTCCAGCGCCAGCACGCCATCGTGCAGGGCGTCCATGATGCGGCCATGCAACGCTTCCAGCTGCCGGTGCCGGCGCCGCGCCTGCGAACGCTCGCGCAACAGGGTCTGCTGTCGCCGCGCCAGGCCGCCCATCAGACCGCCGGCCAGCAACAAGGCCGAGACCTGCAACAGCGCGTGGATCGCATCACGGGGCGCCAGCGGCTGGTGGCTCTGCCAGGAAAATCCGTAGACGCCCAAAAGCCATGCGGCGCAAGCCACCACGGCCACCGAGACGGGCAACATCGGACGCGCCTGCACGCCCGATGCGATGATGATCAGACCGAACAGAAAGGTGAACGGGCTGTCCACGCCGCCGGTGGCATACACCAGCGCCGCCACCAGCGCCAGATCACCCAGCAACTGAAAGCCCGTTTGCACATCGGCGGGAACGGAGGTCCGCAGCAGGCCCCACTGGATCAGTAGCAGCGCCATTTGCGCCGCAACCACGACAAGCAGCCATTCGCGCCGGGTGTCTTCCGGCGTCAGGGCATAAAACCAGGCCGCAGCCAACAGCAGCACCGCCGCCGCGATGGCGCGCGCTGCCAGCAAGCGGCGCGGCGTTTGCGAAGGCCCGGCGGCGAACAAGGCCTTGAATCCATCCGGCCGGTCTGACCGGTTCATGGGAATCAGATCACCGATGCCATGTTGAAGATGGGCAGATACATCGAGATCACCAGGCCGCCGATCACGACGCCGAGAAAAGCCATGATCATGGGCTCCATCAGGGCCGTCATGTTATCCACGGCGGTGTCCACTTCCTCTTCATAGAAGTCCGCGATCTTGGACAGCATGTCCTCCAGCGCGCCGGTTTCCTCGCCGATGGCGATCATCTGGGTCACCATCAGCGGAAACACGCCGCTGGCCTCCAGAGGCGCGGCCAGCGTCTGCCCCTGACTGATGGACTCCCGGGCGTTCATGACCGCCTCTTCGATAATCACATTGCCGGAGGTTTCGGATACGGTCTCCATCGCATCCAGAATCGGCACGCCGGCTGCCGCCAGGGTCGAAAAGGTGCGGCAGAAGCGGGCCACGGCGGCCTTGCGCAACACGTCGCCCAGCACGGGCAGGTTCAGCAGCAGCCGGTCGAGCTGATAGCGCCCTTGGGGCGTCTTGTAGAGATAACGGATTCCCAGCACCAGCGCGACCGGCGCCCCAAGCACGAGATACCAGTACTGAACAAACTGGTGGGAAATGGCGATGGTCACCTTCGTCGGCCCCGGCAGCTCGGCGCCGAAATCCGCAAACATCTCGCCAAAGACCGGAATCACGAAAATCATCAGAATGGCGGTCACGATAAACGCCACCACGATGATGGCCACGGGATAGACCATGGCCGACTTGATTTTGGATTTCAGCGACAGGGCCTTTTCCTTGTAGGAGCACAGGCGCAACAGGATGGTGTCCAGAATGCCGCCCTGCTCGCCCGCCTCGATCAGCGCGCAGGTGAGGCGGTCGAAATGCTCGGGATGCTGGCGCAATGTTTCAGCCAGCGGCATGCCGCCTTCCAGCGAGGCCCGCATCTCCTTCAACAGCCTGGCCAGCGCCTTGTTCGTCGTGCCTCTTTCGGCCAGTTCAAAACACTGCACCAACGGCAGCCCGGCATTGATCATCGTCGAGAGCTGCCGGAAAAACACCGTGATATCCTTTTCGGTGACCTTTTCCGGGAACAGTTTGATTTCGGCCGGCTTCTTCTTGATTCTGATGCCGGTCAGCCCCTGCCGCCGCAATGCGGCCAGGGCCATGTCGCGATTGCCCGCCTCCAGCTCTCCGGATCGTTCCTGACCCGTGCGCGTTCTGGCCTGCCAGCGATAAACCGGCATCAGTCAGCCACCGTCACTCGCAGACATTCCTCGAGCGACACCACGCCTTCCCTCACCTTGTCCAGCGCGGCCATACGCAGGGTCTTCACGCCCTTGGACACGGCGATTTCGTTGATCGCATCCGCATTGGCGCCAGCATAGACCGCTTCGCGGATTTCCTGAAACACCGGCATCACCTGGAAAATGCCCACGCGTCCCTTGTAGCCGGTGCCGTTGCAGACTGGGCATCCCTTGCCCTGCATGGGCCGGAAGCTTTCCACTTCGTCTTCGGGCACGCCGGCGTCAATGAGCGCCTCGGGAGGAATCTCAACGGGCTCGGCGCATTCCTTGCAGACGCGCCGGGCCAAACGCTGCGCCGACACGAGATTCACCGCCGATCCCACCAGAAAATTCTCAATGCCCATGTTCACCAGGCGATTCATCGTCGAGGGCGCATCGTTCGTATGCAGCGTTGCCAGCACCAGATGCCCGGTCAGCGCCGCCTTGATACCGATGGCGGCGGTTTCGTAATCGCGAATCTCGCCGATCAGAATGATATCCGGGTCCTGGCGCAGAAAGGAGCGCAGCACAGTCGGGAAATCCAGCCCGATTTCCGGATGCACGTTCACCTGGTTGATGCCCATGAAATTGAACTCGACCGGATCTTCGGCTGTTGAAATGTTCACGCCGGGCTTGTTCAGCTCGGCCACCGCCGAATACAGGCTCACCGTCTTGCCCGAACCGGTGGGGCCGGTGACCAGCACCATGCCATAAGGCTGGCTGATTGCATGTTTGAACCATTGCAATGACTGCGGATCGTAGCCCAGCTTGGTCATGTCCAGTTGCAGGCTGGATGGATCCAGCAGACGCAACACCACCTTCTCGCCAAACAAGGTCGGCAGCACCGAAACGCGAAAATCCACCGTCTTGGCCTTGGACAGCCGGAGCTTGATCCGCCCGTCCTGCGGCAGGCGCCGCTCCGAAATGTCCAGTCGCGCCATGATCTTGATGCGCGACACCAACGCCTCTTTCAGCTTCATCGAAGGGCGCATGATTTCATGCAGCACACCGTCGATGCGGTAGCGAACGCGCAGCACCTTTTCGTAAGGCTCCAGATGAATGTCCGACACGCCGCGCTTGATGGCATCCAGCAGGATCAGATTGACCATGCGCACCACCGGCGCCGCCTCGGTTTCCGAGACCAGCGTGTGTTCATCCAGCTCGGAATCGCTGTTGTCCACCACCTCCATATCGCTGGCGCCCATCTCGCCCATCAGCTCGTCCAGCTGTTCCTCGGCCGCGCCGACATCGTCCAGTTTCCTGAGAATCTGGCTTTCGGGCGCGATGACCACATCCACCTGGCAACCGCTGATGAACGCCATTTCGTCCAACGCGTTGATGTCATAGGGATCAGCCACGGCCAGGGTCAGCACATTACCCGTGCGCTTGACCGGAATGGCCATGTTCTTGCGCATGATATCCATGGAAATCCGGGTCAGTTTCGGATCGATTTCGATCGCTTCCAGATCCACCACCGGACGACCGAAGCTGCTGGCGATGAATTCGGTGATTTCTTCCTCGGTGAACAGGTTCTGCTTGACCAGTTGCGAGATCAGCGTATCGCCGTGCAGGTTCATTTCGCGCAGCACCTGATCCAGCTGCTCGCGGGTGATGCGCTTCTGGCGCAGCAGGATATCGCCCAGTCGCGTGGACTTCATGCCGCGCGCTCCCAGGCCTCCAGCGGCGCGGGCTTGCGCCCCAGATGCCGCTCCATCCAGCGCAGCGCATCCAGCGCATCCGCCTTCATGCCATGCCAGATCTCAAACGAGGCCGCGCCTTGCGCCAGCAGCATCGGCAACCCGTCCACGGCCGTCATGCCCGCTGCATGGGCGGCTTTCACAAACGGCGTCATGCCGGACGGGGCATACACCACATCCATCGCCCGTTCGCCACGAAGCCGGAAGGGAAACGCATCGCCATCCCTCAAACCGATGCTGGTCGTATTGATCATCAAGGCAGACTGTTCGCAGGCCCCATCCACCGCCGCCTGCGACCATCCCACAGCCTCAACCGCCATATCCGGATAATGACGGCGCGCGTGGGCGATCAGCGCATCCAGCCGCTCCCGGCCCCGATTGCAGATCAGAACCCGCGCCGCCCCCTCCGAGGCCAGCGCATGCAGCGCCGCACGCGCCGTGCCGCCGGCGCCGAACAGCAGCGCCGTCGCGCCCGACACCTCCCAGCCCAGTCCGCGAATGACAGCCCCCATCCCGCGCCAATCCGTGTTGGCTCCGCGCCAGCCATCCGCATCGCGCCACAAGGTGTTCACGGCGCCGATACATGCGGCATCAGCATCCACCTCAACCAGACCGAACACGGCTTCCTTATGCGGCACCGTGACATTCAGGCCCTGAACGCCAGCTGCCCACAGCCCCTTCAGCGCCGATGCCACATCGTCGGCCGCGACAGGAAACGGCACATACACCGCATCCACGCCCGCATGACTAAAAAAACGGTTCTGGAATCCGGGCGACAACGAATGCGCCACCGGATCGCCCATGATCCCGAAAACCCGTGTATTGCCGCTGATCTTCACTTCCGTGCTAGCGTAGAAGGTGCGTCCGGCACTGTCAAAGCATGCGAACGGCCGATGCCGCGCCAGCGACCCAACCTGCCGGAACGCTCAGGTCGGCCGGACGCAATGCGCGAAGGCTCACTCCACGGTCACGGACTTGGCCAGATTGCGCGGCTGATCCACGTCGGTGCCGCGCGCGCGAGCCACATCATAGGCCAGGAACTGCAACGGAATCACCGCATACAGCGGCGTCGTGAAATAATCGCCCTCGGGCAGCTCGATCACGGCATCCACGCCCTCGGGCCGGGCCTCGCCCGCATCGGTCAGCAGAATCACGCGCGCGCCGCGCGCCTGCACCTCGCGCAGGTTCGAAAGCACCTTTTGCAGATGATACTGGCGCGGCGCCAGCACCACGACCGGCAGTCGCTCATCGATCAAGGCGATGGGGCCATGCTTCATCTCGCCGGCCGCATAGCCTTCCGCATGCAGGTAGGAAATCTCCTTGAGCTTCAACGCGCCCTCCAGTGCCAGCGGATAGCACGGCCCGCGACCCAGAAACAGCGCCCCGGTCACGCCGGCGAACAGCGGCATCAACCGCTCCACTTCGGCGGCCCGCGCCAGCAGATCGTTCATGCCGCCCACAGCGCGGCGCATGGCTTCCAGATGCGCCTCCAACGCCGCCTTATCCATCGTCCCAAACCGATGCGCAAGCTTTAGCGACATCAGCGCCAGCGCGGCCAGCTGGGCAGTGAACGCCTTGGTGGAGGCCACGCCCACCTCCGGGCCGGCCAAAAGCTCGATCACGCCGTCGGATTCGCGCGCCAATGATGAATGCGGCACATTGCACAACGTCAGCGCCGGATTGTCCGGCGTGCGCGCCTTGAACAGCCTGAGCGCCTCCAGCGTATCCGCCGTCTCGCCGGATTGCGACAGCGTCACCAGCCAGGTGTCCGGCCCGATCACCGGATTGCGGTAGCGGTATTCGCTGGCCACGTCCACCTCGACCGGAATCTGCAGGAAACGCTCCAGCCAGTAGCGCGCGGTCAACGCCGCATGGTAGGAGGTGCCGCAAGCCACCATCACGATGCGCGCGGGCGGTTGCTCGGCCTCCAGCATCGGCGCCGCCGGAAAGACGATCCGGCCGTCGCTGATATAGGTGTTCAGGATATCCGCCAGCACCCGCGGCTGTTCGTGGATTTCCTTCTCCATGTAGTGGGCGAAACCGCCCTTGTCCGCCGATTGCGCGGCCGAGGGCATCGCCTCCCAGGCGCGCCGGGGCTCGCATCCGTTCGCATCCATGATGCAAACGTCCTCCAGCGACACCCAGCCGGCATCGCCTTCCTCCAGATACATCACCTCATCGGCCAGGCCGGCCAGCGCCAGCGCATCGGACGCCGCATACACCGCATCCCCGCTCCGGCCCAGCAACAACGGACTGCCCCGCCGCGCAAACCACAAGCGGCCGGCATCCCGCTCCATGATGGCGGCAATCGCATAGGCGCCTTCCAGCCGCGCGGTCAGGCGCCGCCATGCCTCGTCCGGTTCATGTTCCCGCAGAGCCTCGCTGAGCAGCCAAGGAATGACCTCGCTGTCCGTCTCGGAACAAAAAATCACGCCGCGATCTTGCAGTTCGCGTCGCAGCACCTGATGGTTCTCGATAATGCCGTTGTGCACCACGGCCACACCCTCGCCCAGGTGCGGATGCGCATTCTCGCGCGTGGGCGCGCCATGCGTGGCCCAACGGGTGTGACCGATGCCGATATGCCCGGCCAACGGTCGTTCGGCCAGCGATGCACGCAGGCGCGACAGCTTGCCCGGCTCCTTGCGACAGGCCAGCCCCTCGGGGCCGATCACGCAAATGCCAGCGCTGTCGTAACCCCGGTATTCCATGCGCTCCAGACCGGTCAGCAGTCGATCCTGCACATGCTCGCGCGCCAGCGCGCCGATGATGCCGCACATCTGTCGGGCCGGTCAGCCTTCGCGTTTTTGCGGACGTTTCCAGCCCGGCAGATGCCGCTGATCCGGCCGCTCGGACAATGTCAGCCCCCCGGCCTCAACCGTTTTCGTGATGATGCTGCCGGCGCCGATGGTGGCGTCGTCCTTCACTTCGACCGGTGCAATCAGCTTGGTATCCGAACCCACGAATACGCGATCCCCGATGATGGTCTTGTGCTTGTTCGCGCCGTCGTAGTTGCAGGTGATGGTGCCGGCGCCGATATTGCAGCCTTCGCCCATCTCGGTATCGCCCACATAGCTCAGGTGATTGACCTTGCTGCCGCGTCCGATGACCGAATTCTTGATTTCGACGAAATTGCCGACGCGCACATCCTCGTCCAGCCGCGCCCCCGGACGCAATCGCGCGAACGGCCCGACACGCGCGCCGCCGGCCAGGTTAGCTTCATCCACATGGCTGAAGGCATCCACCGTCACGCCATCATCCACCCATGCATCGTGCAGCACGGCGTAAGGCCCGATGCGGCAGTCATCACCCACATGGGTCGAGCCCAGCAGATGGGTGCCGGCGCGAATCACCGTATCCATGCCGATGTTCACCGTCGCCTCAATGCGCACGGTTTCCGGCTGCTCGATGGTGACGCCGCGACGCTGCCAGTCCTCGATAATGGCGTTTTGCATGATGCGCTCCACACGCGCAAGTTGCACCCGGTCGTTCACGCCCAGCATTTCCTCGCCGTTTTCCATCGGCACGGTTTCCACCGCGTGGCCGTGTTTCAGCGCCAGCGGCACGATGTCCGGCAAATAGTATTCGCCTTGGGCATTGCGATTGCCCAGCTTGTGCAGCAAATCAAACAGCACATCGTAGCGGACGCAGTAAATGCCGCTGCTCACCTCGCGGATGGCGCGCTCCTCCTCGCTGGCATCCTTTTCCTCGGCGATGCGAATCACACGACCCTCGGCATCGCGCACGATGCGCCCGTAACCAAAGGGGTTGTCAACGTTTGCCGTCAACACGGTGACCACCGCATCGCGCGCGCGGTGCTCCTCGGCCAGACGCGCCAGCGTCTCGGCCGTCAACAGCGGCGTATCACCGCACACGATCATCACATCGCGTACATCGGTGATGACCTGTTCGGCCTGCCGCACCGCATGTCCGGTGCCGAGCTGCTTGTCCTGAATCACCCATTCGAGGTTCTTTGGCTGCCCCACATGCGCCCGCACCATGTCGGAGCCATGACCGGTCACCACGGCAATGCCTTTCGGGCGCAAGGCCTCCACCGTGTGCAGCACATAATCAATCATCGGCCGGCCCAATACCGGATGCAGCACCTTGGGCAGATTCGAGCGCATGCGCTTGCCCTTGCCAGCGGCAAGCACACACACTTGCAGATCGGGAAAACTGTATTCAGGAATCATGCGGCCTCCGCACTTGCGCGAAATGGACCGGAAGGTTCGCACAAACCCCGCAGGCTTGCAAAAACGCCTGGCTCGTTCAGTTCAGCCGGCGGCGGCCTTGCCCGGCACTGCGTTCAGCATTGCGTTCAAGATCGCGAATGGCATCCGCCACCAGTCGTTGCGCCGTTTCCCGATCCATTCGCTGTTCGATGAATTTTCCGGCCGCCATCACCGCAGCCTCGGCCGCCACCTCATGCAGTTCCTTCAATGCCTGGCGCTTGGCGAACTCGATATCCGCCCAAAGCGCCTGCTTCTTCCGCCGGATATCCTCCTCCAGTTGCTGCATGGCATCGGCGTGAAGGGCGGCCGCGCGCTTTTCGGCCTCTCGCAGCATTCGGGCTGCTTCTTCCTCCACCTGCGCCAGACGCTTGCGATGCTCGCGCATCAATCGCTCGCTCTCGGCCCGATGGCGGGCGGCTTCGTCCAGCATGCGTTTCACCTCGTTTTCGCGCTCCGCCAGCATGCTCCGAATTCTCGGAATCACGAAACGCCGCATCAGCTCCAGCAAGGCCAGAAAGGTGATGACTTCCCAGAAAATCTGGGCCGGAAACATCTCCGGATCAAACTGCGGCAAGCCGTGCGCAGCTGCCGCTCCTGCCTGAACCGCCGGTGTCACCGCTTATCACCCCTTGCCCATGATGATGAACACCACAACCAGCGCATACAGCGCAATGGCCTCCACCAGCGCAAAGCCGATCCAGGCATATTTGGAGAGCATCGGCTCCGCCTCCGGCTGCCGAGCCACGGCCTCAATCATCTTGCCGAATACATAGCCGATGCCGATGCCCGACCCGGCCATGCCAGCCGCCGCCAGACCCATGCCAATCAACGAAGCCGATGTCACATCCATGCCGCACCTCCAGATTCGTATTGTTTCATCATTCCCCATAAGCATCGTCGATATACACGCAGGTGAGCACGGTGAAGATGTAGGCCTGAATCGCGCCGATAAACACCTCCGCCCCCAGCAATACCACCGACAGCCCCAACGGCAGCCATGCCGCGAACCAAGGGATGGCCAGCCCCAGCGCCGCAATCACGCCCAGCACCGTATGCCCGGCCGTCATGTTGGCGAACAGTCGCACGGCCAATGTGACCGGCCTTGCCGCAAAGGAAAGCACTTCGATCGGAATCATCAACGGCAGCAGCCACACGGGCGTGCCATGCGGCACAAAGGCGAACAGAAAACGCCAGCCATGCAGCGCCAGCCGCAAGCCTATCGTGTACAGAAACACGCCGCCGGCCAGGGCGCCGGTGATCACGATCTGCGATGTTGGCGTAAACGCCCCCGGCACCAAGCCCACCCAGTTGCAGAACAGAAGAAAATAGAACATTGTGAAGATCAGCGGCGCATGCCAGCGCCCCTCGGGGCGGATATTGTTGCGCACCAGGTTGTCCACGAACTGCCATGCCATCTCGGCCACCAACTGACCGCGCCCGGGCAATGCATGCCGTCGCGCCGTCAGCAACCAAAAGGATAGAAATGCGGCCAGGGCCGCCACCCACATCCACAGTACGGAATTGGTGACCGACACATCCACCCCGAACAGGTGCAACGGAATCACGGGATGGACGCGAAACGATTCCAGATAATCCACTGCCCGTCCTGTGTTCATCATTCATGCTCCCGTCCATCCCTGTGGCGGCTGCGCTGCTCATCGAGACGCAGCACATGATACAGATTCAAAAACCCCGCCCCTGCGCCGAACATGAAAAACAAAAGCAAAAACCACGGCTGCGTGCCGAAATGGCGATCCAGCGCATAACCGATGCCGAGGCCAATCACGGCCGAGGCCACGATTTCCATGCCCACACGCATGGCCCACTGGCTGCCCATGCTTGGTTTGCCGCCTCGATATTTCATGCTTGTTCCCCGCCTTGATTATAGTCGTTTGAACGAAAGACGGAGCAATTGGATATCAAAAAAAGGGGCCTCTTGCGCGGCCCCGAATGATTGCAGGTTCAGTGTTTCTTCTTTTTCTTGAGCCAGGCCAGACGCTGCGCCATCACCGCCAGCTCCGCCTCGGCCATCGCCAGGTCGATATCGGCCTTCTTGGTGGCCAATTCTTCCTCGGCCTTGCGCTGGGCTGCGAGAATGGCCGCTTCGTCCATATCGCTGGCCCGTTCGGCGGTATCGGCCAGCACGGTGATCATGTCCGGCTGCACTTCCATATAGCCGCCGGAGATGAACACCTCGTCCACATCATCCTCGGCCTTGGTGATACGCAACTCTCCCGGCGCGAGTTGGGTCAAGAGCGGCGCATGCTTGGGCAGAATACCCAGCTCGCCCGCCGCGCCCGGCGCAACGACCTTCTCGGCCTCGCCGCGATAAACCTCGCGTTCGGCCGTGGCGACCAGCACCTTGATCGTGCTCACCCCTTGGCCTCCATCTTCTCGGCTTTCTCGACCGCCTGATCAATGGAACCGACCATGTAGAAGGCCTGCTCCGGCAGGTGATCGTACTCGCCTTCGAGGATGGCCTTGAAGCCCTTGATCGTGTCTTCCTTCTTGCAGTAGATGCCCGGCGCGCCGGTGAACACCTCGGCCACATGGAACGGCTGCGACAGGAAACGCTGGATCTTGCGGGCGCGCGCCACGATCAGCTTGTCCTCGTCGGACAACTCGTCCATGCCCAGAATGGCGATGATGTCCTGCAGTTCCTTGTAGCGCTGGAGCGTGCGCTGCACGCCGGTCGCCACTTCGTAGTGCTCGACGCCGATGATCTTCGGATCGAGCTGGCGCGAGGTGGAATCCAGCGGATCCACGGCCGGATAGATGCCCAGCTCGGCAATCTGACGCGACAGCACGA
>CAYQMA010000012.1:0-22199 GCA_964418535.1 uncultured Zetaproteobacteria bacterium
GGCATGGCGCTGCGCGGCGGTCGGGAATGCTGTCCGGCCGACGACGATGAAGGCGGCGCCTCAGCATCCTACGTGTCCGTTTCGCTGGCAGCTTCCGGCGGCCCGTCCGCCGTTGTTGCATCCGTATGGCCGGCATTCGATTCGAGACCGCTTTCGTTCCGAAGGTCAGCCCCATTCCCGATGTTTCCGGTCTCGAATGTCGCTTCCTCGAGCAGCACGTCCGCCAGATTGTCCGCTTGGGGCATGGCATCGGGTGTATCGGAGGGGATCAAGGGTGTTGCGGCCTGCTCCGGATGTGGGCCCGCAGCATGTCCTGGCGTTCGGTTGCCGTCGTTTACCCGCTCGTTCATGGTTGTCCTCCCGCACCCTCGGGCGTCCATGAAGCGCCATTCCGACGCATTGTGCGAGCGAAGGGCATGGCATGACAAGTTTCGGCTATCATGCCGCTGATCGGCGTTTGCGGTGACTCTGGCAAAGCCGGATTGCCCGGGAACGGGCGATGATGGCGACAGGCGAACGTTTATGCGCCCTCGCGCGGCGTCTGGCCGGCCAGCATTGGAAACGGCGTGATGTTCGCGCCTTCCGGAATGTCCCGCACCTTGGCCTGACCCAGTTGTTCCACCTCGTCCACGCGGATCACCGCATGCATTGGCACATGGAACCGTTTCACGCGCGCAAATTCCTGTTTCAATGCTTCCTCGGCCGGATCCACCACCACATGGCCCCGGGCGCCGAATTCCAGATCGGCGATTTCGACAAAACCCATCATGCCGGAGCTGCCGACATGCCGGGCATAGATTTCATACACCTTGCCCTGGTTGATAAAGGACACGCGGTAGAGGGACTTATCGGCCATGTTCGACCTCGTCGGCCCAGCAGGTGACATTGGCCGTGCAGGTTTCGGAGATTTCCACACGCGAAACACGCACGCGGTCGTTGTTCAGTCGGCGGCTCATCTCTTGTAGCAGTACGCGCGCCACGTTTTCACTGGTCGGATTGATGGTGTCGAAAGGCGGAATGTCGTTCAGATTGTAGTGATCCCAGGCTTCGAGCGCCGCCTTCAATTCGCGCTTGAGCACCTTGTAGTCCACGCCGATGCCCAGGGCATCCAGTTCGGTGCAGGAAACGAACAGCCGCACATGCCAGTTGTGGCCGTGCAGGCGGGCGCAATCGCCATCGTAACCGCGCAACTGATGGGCGGCGGAGAAATGCATTTTGATGCAAAGCTCGTAGCGGGGCATGCGGCAAGTGTGGAGCTTTACGCTCCCGGTGGCAACAACGCGGCGGCCACGTTGCGTCCCTCGGCGATCAGGATGTTGTAGGTGCGCGCCGCCGAACGGCTGTCCATGCATTCGAAGCCGAGCCGGTTCAAAGCCAGCCATTCCAGCATCGCGGCGGGAGGGAAAACGGTGACGCGGCCGCTGCCGATCAGCAGCACTTCCGGCGGGCGTTCGGCCACCGCTTGCAGGTGTTCGGGTTGCAGGCCGGCAATCCGCTCCGGCCCCCAGGGGGCGCTCAGGCGTCCTTCATGAATGATGAGGCCGGTCGAGATGCGTTCCTCGCCGACTTGCAGGAAGGTGTCGTCATAGGCGCGGAAGACGGGCGTGCCGGCGTCCAGCTCCGGCGTGACGTCGCCCGGCAGGTTCCGGCTCAGGGCCTGGCCTCCAGCTCGCGCTGTTCGTCCTCGCCGGCCGAGAAGCGACCGGCCAGCGCCAGCATGATCGGGCTGGCAACGAAAATCGAGGAATAGGTGCCGACGACGATGCCGGCCAGCAGCGCCATTGCGAAGCCGTGGATCACTTCGCCGCCCAGGAAGAACAGGGCCACGACCACCAGCAACGTGGTCAGCGAGGTCATCAGGGTGCGGGCCAGCGTCTGGTTGATTGCGGCGTTGGCTACATCGGCTTCAGAATCCGGATGTTTCTTCTTGCGATTGGCCGCCAGATTCTCGCGGATGCGATCGAATACGACGATGGTGTCGTTCAGCGAATAGCCGATCACGGTCAACAGCGCGGCCACCACCGGCAGGTTGAATTCGGCGCCGGTCAGCGAGAACAGGCCCAGCACGATGGTCACGTCATGCACCAGCGCTGCGTCCGCGCCCAGAGCGAAGCGGAGTTCGAAGCGTACGGTCACATAAAGCAGGATGGCCACCATCGCGATCAGCACCGCCATGATGCCGGCGCGGGTCAGCTCGCGGCCCACCTGCGGGCCCACATATTCAACCCGGCGCATGGTTACTTCCTTCTTGCCGAAGCGCTTGCCCAAGGCTTTCAGCACCGCGGTGCTGATGGTGGAGGATTTCTCGCCGGCCTTGTTTTGCACGCGGATCAGGATTTCGTCCGGCGCGCCATATTCCTGGATCACGGCCTGGCCATAGCCGGCGGGTTTCAGCGCCTTGCGGACATCGGCGATGGCCGGCGGATGCTGGAACTTGACCTCCACCAGCGTGCCGCCGGTGAAATCAATGCCGAAGTTCAGACCCTTGAAAATCAACAGACCGATGGAAATCAGCATCAGCGCTGCCGAAAGCGACAGGGCGATCTTGCGGCGACCGATGAAATCGAAACGGGTGTCGGGACGGATTAGTTGCATGGCGTTCCTCAGATGCTCAGCGATTCGACGCGGCCACGGCGCTCCAGGAACAGGGCGATGACCGCACGGGTGAAGGTAATGGCCGTGAACATCGAGGCCAGAATGCCAACCGAAAGCGTGACCGCAAAGCCCTTGACCGGGCCGCTGCCGAACTGGAACAGCACGATGGCGGCGATCAGCGTCGTAATGTTGGCGTCAACGATGGTCGTAAAGGCCTTGTCGTAGCCGCCATCAATGGCCGCCAGCGGCGTTTTGCCCAGGTGCAGCTCCTCACGGATGCGCTCGAAGATCAACACATTGGCGTCTACGGCCATGCCGATGGTCAGCACGATGCCGGCCATACCGGGCAGGGTCAGCGTGGCGCCGATCATGCTCATCGCGGCCACGATCAGCAGCATGTTGAAGGCCAGCGCCAGATCGGCCACCAGGCCGAAAGCGCGGTAATACAATGCCATGAACACGAGCACCAGGATGCCGCCGATGATGATGGAGTTCATGCCCTGTTCGACCGAGTCCTTGCCGAGGCTCGGGCCGATGGAGCGTTCCTCGACCACCTTCACCGGCGCGGGCAGGGCGCCGGCGCGCAGTACGATGGCCAGGTCATGCGCCTCCTGCGGCGTGAAACTGCCGGTGATCTGCGCCCGGCCGCCGGAAATCCGCTCACGAATGACCGGCGCGGATTGCACCACGCCCTCCAGAATGATGGCGAAGCGCTCGCCGACATGGTTCTTGGTCAGCTTGTCGAACTTGCGCGCGCCCTTGCTGTTGAACTTGAGCGTCACCGCATATTCATTGAAACGCGAATCGATCGAGACCCGGGCGTCGGCCACCTCGCTGCCCGAGAGTTCGGTGCGCCGCTTGAGCAGGTAGGGCTGGCGGAAGGTCTTGCCGCCGCGCTTGATCTCAGGGCCATACATGATGATGTCGCCGGGCGGAATCTGGCCGGCCAGCGCCTTTTGCAGATCGCCCTTTTCATCCACCAGCTTGAACTCGAGCTGGGCCGTGCGTCCGATCAGGCTCTTGGCCCGGGCGGTATCCTCATAGCCCGGAATCTGCACCAGAATGCGCCGCGCGCCCTGCTTGACAATGACCGGCTCGGTGGTGCCCAAGGCGTCGATCCGGGTGCGCACCACCTCGATGGCCTGATCCACCGCGAACTTGCGGATATCCCTGGCTTCCTTGGGCTTCAGCTTCAGCTCGAAGCGCCCCTGGCCCTTGTCGGCCAGCGTGTAGGACGGAAATTCCTTCTCCAGCAGCGTGCGCGCGTCATCCGCTTCTTCCGGCCGCTTGACGACCACTAGGATGCTCTGGCCCTTCGCCTCCAGCTTGCGGTAGCGGATGCGCGCCTTGCGCAGCGCCTGACGCACGCCGTCCACGTCTTCCTCGACCGAACGTTCGACGGCCTTGTCCACGTCCACGTCCAGCACCAGATGCACGCCGCCCTTGAGATCGAGCCCCAGATTCAACGGCTTGCTGAACACCTTCGGCCACCACGACGGGGGCGTCATCACATTGGGCAGGCTCGCCATCGCGGAGATGACGAGAACGACGGCGATCAGCCAGAGTTTCCAGCGTGGGTAGGCGTGCATCGAGGCTTCCTTGGTTTCGTGATGGGTTCGCTCAGTCGGCGAGGCTGGCGATGGTGTCGCGCTTGACAGTGACGCGCACCTTGTCGGCGATTTCCACCTTCAGCGTATCCTCAGACACGTCCGTAATCTTGCCGATGATACCGCCGGCGGTGACCACGCGGTCGCCTTTCTTCAGTTCGGCGATCATCGTCTGATGCGCTTTCATGCGCTTCTGTTGCGGACGAATCAGCAGGAAATAGAAAATGACGATGACCAGAATCAACGGCACGAAGGACGCCAGGCCCTGGCCGGCGGCGGGCGCTGCTCCCGCGGCCAATGCCGCGCCCGGTGTCCCCAGCATGGCGAGCGCCGCCAGCGTGGCTTGCCGTGTCTTGCGATGAATGCGGTTCATTCCTCTGTCTCCCGATGTGCGTGATAGTTGCGCAGGAACTGGTTGCGAAAATCGGCCCACGTTCCTTGCTCGATGGCGGCCCGGGCCCGGCGCATGAGCGCGCAATAGTAGTGGAGATTGTGGATGGTATTCAACCTCGGGCTCAGGATTTCCCGCGCCATGTACAGGTGTCGCAGGTAGGCGCGCGAGAAATGGCGGCAGGTGTAGCAGTCGCAGTCCTCCATCAGCGGTCGCGGATCGTCGCGGAAGCGCGCCTGCTTGATATGGACGGGGCCGTGGTCCGTGAACAGGGTGCCGTTGCGGGCGTTGCGGGTGGGCATCACGCAGTCGAACATGTCCACGCCGCGATGAATGCCCTCGATCAGGTCGGCCGGCGTGCCCACGCCCATCAGGTAGTGGGGGAGTTCCGCGGGCAGTTCCGGCGCCAGCGCATCCAGCATGGCCAGCATCTCCTCCTTCGGCTCGCCCACCGAGAGCCCGCCGATGGCGATGCCTTCGAAGCCGATGTCCATCAGCCGCGCCAGCGATTCCAGCCGCAGCTCGGGATACATGCCGCCCTGGACGATGCCGAACAGCGCCTGTTTCTCATTTGGCGGCAGATGCTCGCGGCATTCGGCGGCCCAGCGCATCGAAAGCTCCATCGAGGCGCGCGCCTCTTCCCGCGTGGCCGGGTAGGGCGTGCATTCGTCGAAGGCCATCACAATGTCGCTGCCCAGTTGGCGCTGGATATCCATGCTCTCGCGCGGCCCCAGAAACACCTCGGCGCCGTCGATGTGCGAGCGGAAACGCACGCCGTGCTCCTCGATCTTGCGCAGCTCGCCCAGCGACCAGACCTGAAATCCGCCCGAATCGGTAAGGATGGGGCGCCCCCAGCCCATGAAGCGATGCAGGCCGCCGAGTCTGGCGATGAGTTCCGCGCCGGGGCGCAGCATCAGGTGGTAGGTGTTGCCCAGAATGATTTGCGCGCCGATTTCCTCCAGTTCGCGCGGCGTCATGGCCTTGACCGTGGCCTGCGTGCCCACCGGCATGAAGACGGGGGTGTCCACCACGCCATGGGGCAGCGTCAGGCGCGCGCGGCGGGCATGGCTGCCGGCGTCCCGGGCCAGGATCTCGAATCGCAGGGCGGACATGGCGGCGCAGGATGGCAGACCGGCGTATGAAAACAAGACCGATGCCATTTGGGGCCGCACGCATTTCCCGCTTGCGTGGCGGCGGCGGGAGGGCTAAGGTGTGCCGCGTGCACATCATGGGCCGCCGTTATCGGCGGCAGACCAAATCGGGAGGGTAACCAACATGCATGTTCAGACATTCCTCTTTGCGTTCACCATCTTCGTGGCCTTGGGTGTGGTGCTGTCGCTGGCACTGTCCAGCATGGCTGATTCGGCGCGCAACAACTGAGGCTTCGACGCCGGTTTCCGGCGTGATGCATGAATGACAAACCGGGCCCTCGCGGCCCGGTTTTTTGTGCATGCGGCTGTCGGAGCTTTGCGCTACCATGCGCCGCGATGAACGAATCCGCATCCCATTCCGCATCTTCGCCGTCTGTTAGGGGGGCTGTGTCGGCCGCATCGCTGGCGCCGGTGATCCGCCATTTTTCCGGCCGCAGGCCCGTGCTGCTCATTATCATGGACGGCTGGGGCATCGGCACCGGCGGCCCCGAGGATGCCATCGCCCAGGCCAAGACGCCGGTGTTCGATCGCCTGTGGCGCGAATACCCCCACACCCGTCTGCTGACCCACGGCCCTTATGTGGGTCTGTCGTCGGAGAAGGATCTGGGCGGCTCGGAAGTGGGGCATCTGACCATGGGCGCGGGCCGCATTCTCGACCAGGGCCCCACGCGCATCACCAAGGCCATCGCCGACGGCAGCTTCTTTGAATCGCCGGTGCTGAACCAGCTCATCGGGCATGTGCTGGAGCACGATTCGACTCTGCACCTGCTTGGGCTGCTGTCGGACGGCAACGTGCATTCGCATATCGAGCATTTTCTGGCCGTGATTCGCTATGCCGACCGGCGGGGCGTGGCCCGGCTGCGCCTGCATGCGCTGTTCGACGGTCGCGATGTCGGTATCCAGACCGCTCAGGACTATGTGGCTCGGATCGAGGCGCTGTTCGCTGAGATCAACGCCAGCCCTGATCGCGACTACCGCATCGCGTCCGCTGGCGGGCGCGAGGTCATCACGATGGATCGCGACCACGACTGGCGCAAGGTGCAGGCCGGCTGGGAGGCGCATGTGCATGGTCGCGCGCCGCATGCCTTTCGCTCGGCTCTGGAGGGCATCGAGCATTTCCGTGCCAAAACGCCGGGGCTGGTGGATCAGGACATGCCTCCCTTCGTGCTGGTGGACGAGGCGGGCGCGCCCGTGGGCGCGATGCGCGACGGCGATGCGGTGCTGATGATGAATTTCCGCGGCGACCGGGCCATCGAGATTACCGAGGCGTTCGAGCTGGACGATTTCGACGGCTTCGATCGGGGCGAGCGGCCGGATGTGCTGTATGCCGGCATGATGGTCTATGACGAAGACCGGAACCTGCCGCGCTTGCAGGTGATGGGGCCGACGGTGGTGGACAACGCCTTCGGCGAGCGCATTTTGAAGGCCGGCATCCGCCAGTTCCGGCTTACCGAGACGCAGAAGTTCCCGCATGTCACCTTCTTTTTCAACGGCGGCCGCCGCGAGCCGCTGGACCCGGCGATGGAGGACTACATTCTGATTCCGTCGGACAAGGGCGTGTCTTTTGCCGACGCGCCGGAGATGAAGGCGCCGGAAATCGCCGCCCGGGCGGTGGAGCTGATTGAGTCCGGCGAGTATGGCTTCGGGCTTATCAATTTCGCCAATGCCGACATGGTGGGCCACTGCGGCCGTCTGGATGCGGCTATTCGCGCCGTCGAGGCGGTGGATTCGGCCATCGGCCGCATCGTGGATGCGTTGGCTGCGGCGGGAGGCTCGGCGCTGATTGCCGCCGATCATGGCAATGCCGAGGAAATGCTGGTGCACACCGACCACGGCGACGAGCCCTGCACCCGTCATTCCACCAATCCGGTGCCGTGCATCCTCTTTGATGCGGCCTGGGACGGGAGCTACCATCTGCGCCAGCCGCGCCCGGACGACGACGTGCAGTCCACGCCCGGGTTGTCGCATCTGGCTGCCACGCTCTTTGTGATGCTGGGCATGGCGCCGCCGGCGGACATGAATCCGCCGCTGATCGAAACGGACTAGGGGCCTGTTCGCACTGATGTTTGATGATGGCGATTCGGTCATGATTCCGATTTCGCAAAGCATGCGCGAGCGGGCGATAACGCCGCGAGCCGGAATCGCGGCTCGAATCCCTTCGTGCCGCGGCGGTAGCACCAAAACAAGGTGAACAGGCCCTAGGGAGGAGCAGTTATGGCGACCGGCGTAACCAACGCACTGGACCAACGGGGGCTGAAGACGCTCGCGCTCTGGGTTGCCTGGGCCGTGACATCGCTGATGATCTTCCAGGGCCTGTACAACAAGGCGGGTCTGTGGATCTATATCCGCGAGGATCAGACGCGCATGACCTGGGTGATTCTGGCCATGTTCCTGCTCGGCCTGGTGATCAGCTTTGCGCAGGCGCTGCTGCTGACCCTGGAGTGGTTCCAAGGCTACCGGTTGGAGAAGCGGGTGGCGCGACACGGCATCATGGGCATGGAAACCCGCGGCAAGCGGCGCGTGGATCATTTCTTTCGCGCCCTCCAGGCCATCATCGCCAAGGGCGCGCGACCGGACATCGAGGGCGTGGTCGAGGTCGAGTTCGCAGCCCATCATCGCGCCAGCCGCATGGTGGCGCTGATTGGGAATCTGCTGATCACGATGGGTCTGATCGGCACCGTGTTCGGCCTGACCATCACCCTGAGCGGCCTGTCGGGCTCGCTGGAAGCGTTGGGCGAGAATCAGGAGCAGTTGCTGCGGGGGCTCAGGCATGCGATGTCCGGCATGGGCGTGGCCTTCTACACCACATTGCTGGGCTCCATCCTGGGCGGCATCCTGCTCAGGGTGTTCTCGCAGATCACCGAGAATTCCATCGAAGGCCTGCAGGATTTGCTGATGCGCAGTTGTCTGGTGGATGGCGCGGCCGATCTGTCGCCCTCGGTGGAGCGCGACGTGCGCGCGCTTGATCGGGAGATGGGTCATCTGGAGCAGCGGATTCGGGTGCTGCAGGAGTCGCTGGACGGCAGCCGCGGCGCGATGCGCGAGTTTGCCGAGGAGGTCGGTCGTCTGCGCGAGACGGCTCAGCAGGTCAACGAGGACGAAGAACTGCTCAAGGCCATCGCCACCCATCGCCTCTATGGCCGGATGCTTTGGCGCGAGGTGCACCTGCGCAACCGGCTGCGCGGCTGGCGAGCGCGTCTGAAATATCTGGTCGGTCGGGGCAAGTAGGCCATGCGCGCCCGCCGCGCCGCCCGTAACGATTCCATCTACGAGAGCTTCTCGGACATGGCGCTTTTGATGCTCGCCACGTTCGTGTTCCTGTTCGTGATGATCCTGATCGTGGCCAACATTGGCGGCAAGACCTCGCCGGAGATGCTGAAGGAAATCGAAGACCTGAAGCAGCAGGTGGCCAAGGAACAGCAGAAAAACAAGCGCCTGCTGCGTGAGATGAGCATGCTCCAGGCCATGGGTGCGGGCGGCTCGGCGGCGCAGACCAAGGCCGTGCTGGCCAGTGCCGGCCTGGGCCGGGGCATGGGACGGCACGATTTCGATATCTTCGTCAAGGGCCTGCGCAATCTACCGGGGCGCAAGCTGCATCTGGTGGTGGACGCCACCGGCTCCATGCACGGGCTGACCCAGTTCCTGATTCCGGTGCTGCGCGTGATTGCCTATCGCTCGGGCAAGGAAATCACGGCCGTGAGCTGGTATGCCGACAATCGCGTCGGCACCTATCACGGCACGATGGGCGACATGTTCGACAAGTTGATGCAGAACGCGCCATTTTTTGGCGCTGACGAAACCATCGGCCATGCCTTCATGCATCTGGTCGAAAACGAACCGGTGCCCAGCGCCTATTTGCTTATCGGCGATGAGCCGCCAACGGACACCGTGCATTATCACTCGATTCCGGCGCCGGTGTTCACGCTGCCGCTTGGCGTGAACAATCCCGAGGCCAAGGTAGCTTTCCGCACCATCGCCGAACAGACCGGCGGCCGGATGCTGCAACTGAAGTTCCAGTAACGGCGGCGCCCTCGCGACCGGCGGGGCGGACGGCTATAGTCGAGGCATGAGGGGAGCGATCCGGGCCCCGCAGGCGGGCGACCTCTGGGGCGGGCTGGCGGCGGCTATGCTGGTGCTGCCGCAGGCGATGGCCTTCGGCATCGCGCTGTGGTCATCCTGGACGCACGACACGGCCGGTGCGGCGTTGTCCGGCCTGGTTGCGGCCATCTGCCTGTGCCTGGCTTCGGGCGCATCCTTCGGTACCCGCGGGCTCATCAGCGCTCCCACCGGCCCCACGCTGGTGCTGCTGAGCGGCGTGATGGCCATGCTGCACGGCGAGGGGCTCATCGGCGATGCGCTGGCGCTGGCCACGCTGCTGACCGTGGCGCTGGCCGGCCTGATGCAGGCCGGCATCGGGGCGCTGGGTTGGGGTCGCCTGATCAAATTCATTCCCTATCCGGTGGTGTCCGGCTTCATGACCGGCACGGCGCTGTTGATGATTGTGTCGCAGATCGGCGTGCTGACCGGCGGCGGGGAGTCGCCTGGCGACGGTGGCTGGATTCCGCTGGCCACGGCCGCCGTGACGATGCTGGCCATCGCCTTGGGGCCGCGCCTGATCCGGGCGATTCCCGGTGTGATTCAGGGGCTGCTGGCGGGCACCGCGGTGTTTCATCTCCTCGCTTTCCTGCATCCGGGCGGCGCGCCGGCGGCTTGGGTGGTGGGCGCTTTGCCGGGGTTATCGGAAATGCATACCGGCCTGAGCTGGCTGACGGGTGAGCCGCATTGGGCGGCCTTGCCGTGGGGCGGCATGCTGGGCGCGGCGGCGTCGCTGGCCGTGCTGGCCTCGCTGGATACGCTGTTGACCAGCATCGTGGCCGACGTGTCCACCGGCGGCCGCCACCATGCGGGACGCGAATTGATCGGCCAGGGGCTGGGGCATGTGCTGTCGGCGGCGGCGGGCGGCATGGCCGGCGCGGGCACAACCGGCGCAACGCTCGTCGCGATCAAAGCCGGCGGGCGGGACTGGTCCGGTCTCGTGGCCGGCGCGGCGCTCATCCTGACGGTGCTGTTTCTGGGGCCGGTGGCCGCCGTGCTGCCCATCAGCGTGTTCGCGGGCATCATCCTCCATGTCGCCGTTTTCGGAATGCTGGACAAGGACATCCTGCTGTGGCTGAGAACGCCGACGGCGCGGCTCGACGGCGCTATTGCGCTGATCGTGACGCTGGTGACGGTGTTCCAGGGCCTGATGGTGGGCGTGGCGCTGGGCGTGGCGCTGGCGGCGGTGGAGTTCATCCGCTCGCAGATGCTGTCGGCCGTGGTGCATCGCCGCTGGAATCTGGCCGAGCGTACCTCGGTTCGCCGCCGCTCGCGGCAAGCCCGAAAGCTGCTGGCCGCGCATCCGGACGCCATCGTCGGCTACGACCTGAAGGGGACATTGTTCTTCGGCACCACAGATCATCTGTTCACGGTCATGGCCGATGATCTGAAACGTGCGCGCTACATCATTCTGGACATGCGCCGCGTGGGGCAGGTGGACCTCACCGCCATCCGGCTGATCGAGCACATGTCCGGCATCATGCGCGAGCGCGGCGGCGAGCTGATTCTGGCGCATATTCCCAAAAGCATGGGGTTGGTGCGGCGCAAGGGGCACCGGCATGAGCATATCGTGCCCTATCATGCCAATGTGCGGTTGCGCGTGTTTCGCGATTCGGACAGCGCGCTGGAATATGCCGAGGATCGGTTGCTGGCCGAACTGGGCGCGGAGGAGGTGCCATCCGATACGCCGGTACCCTTGGAAGAGAGCGAGCTGCTGTCCGGCTTTGCGCCCGACGAATGCGAGAAACTGACGCCGTGGTTCACTCGCGCCTCGTATCCGGCTGGCGAGTACCTGTTCCGTCGCGGTGACGAGGGCGCGGAGCTGTTCGTGATTCTCAAAGGGGATGTGGAAGTGCTGCTGCCCTACGGCGGCGGCGATTCCAAGCGGCGCTTGAGACTGGGCAAGTTCGGGCCCGGGATGACAGTGGGCGAAATCGCCTTTCTGGAGCCGGGGCCGCGCACGGCGGATGCGCGCGCGGTCACCGACTGCGAGGTGGCGGTGCTTCGGCACGAGGCGCTGAAACGCCTGTGCCGCAAGCATTCGGAGCTGGGAATGCGGTTGCTGATGGCCCTGGCGCACGATCTGAGCCAGAACCTGCGCCGCGCCGACGCCGAACTCCGCCGGCTGGCGTCGTGATCCACCATTTGTCGGCTCTTGGCCAGGACTGCGCTTGCTCCTTCTGATGAGTGATGGCTACATTGACGAGATCGTGGGTGAGCATTCCTCTTTCGTGCTCTAAGAACGGGCGGGAATCCACCGCTAGGCAGTATGAAGGGTTTTGCCCATGGGTGGGATGTGGTTCCCATAAGGAATGAAAACTGTTCGGCCGGGTAGACGTATCAACTACTCCCGCAACAATCTTGGTGCATCTGGATCGGCGGGCAGGGCACGTCGCCATAGGAGCAGAACACGCAGCAGTCGCCTTCCTTGGGCCTGAGCAGGGCATGGCAGGCCTCGCATTCGTAGAACCACTGGCAGGCGTCGGTGGGCATGGTTTCCTTCTTCCGGTGGCCGCAGTGCGGGCAGGTGATCGTGGATTCGGGGATGAAATCAGTCGTCATGGCGGGATTCCTTTCGCATCAGGGCATACGCGGTCAGGCCGAGGAAGAAGATCAATGACGGCAGCAGCACGGCGTCCAGATGCCCGGCCCAGGCCGAAAGCCCCAGTACGCCGAGCAGTGCCACAAGCGCCGGCGTGAAGCAGCAGAGCGCCGCGAGAACCGAGCCGACGATGCCGGTCGTCAGCAGGGTGCGGCGTTTCATTTCATCCTCGTGGAGGACAGCCAGTTCAGGATGTCCGGCGTGAGGAGCAGCAGCACGGCCAGACCGCCAAGGAGCCAGAGCATGACGGGTTTTTGGGGCGGGCAACCCGTCGCAGCGCATTGCCGGCGGCCGCGCCAGTGCCGCCATCCGGCCCAGGCAAGCAATCCAAGGGTGACGGTTGCGAAGATGGGGCGATAGGGCTCCAGCGCCACGAAGGCCGAGGCGGAACCCAGCCCCAACAGCACGACGATCAACGGGCCGAGGCAGCAGGCCGAGGCCAGACCACCGGCGATCACGGCGCCGATCAGCGGCACCCGGGGTGGGTAGGAGGTGTGGGATCGCTGCTTCATGGCCGCAGGCTAGACTGCGTACCATGGTACGGAGTCAAGCGCCGGACTTTAGGGTTTCAACAATGGGGCAGGGAAACCCGGACTTGCCATCGCATTGCTGAATGAGTTGCTCCAGTGCTTCAGCCATGGTGCCCAGATCGGTGATGCGCTTCTGCACATCGGCCAGCTTTTCTTCGGCGATGGCGCGCACGGCCCGGCAGGCCGCCGGATCGCCGGCGTCGTCATTGAGTTGCAGCAGGGCGCGGATGTCGGTCAGCGAGAAGCCCAGCGCCTTGGCGCGACGGATGAAGCGCAGCCGGGCCAGATCGTTCTCGCCGTAGCGACGGATGCCGCCCCGGGGTTTCGGCGGCGTCCGCATCAGGCCGCGCCGCTGGTAGTAGCGCACCGTTTCCACGTTCACGCCCGCCCGCCGGGCCAGCGTTCCGATGCTCATTTCCGGAGCCGGGTCAGGCCCGTTCATGGAAGCGTTCCCATTCCTCCAGCGAGCGAAACTCGATCTCCAGGGGCTTCAGCAGGCCGTCGTGGATGTCGTAAATCACGCCGATGATGTTGACTTCCTGACCCCGTTTCCAGGCCTCGCGCACGATGGTGTTGCGGCAGATGTTGTTCACCTGCGCCTCGACATTCAGCTCGGCCAGCCGGTGGGCGCGGGCCTCGGGTTCGAGCGCGTCCAGCTCGCCGCGGTGTCGCTGATAGACGAAGCGCACCTGATCGATCCACAAATCAATGGGTTGGATGCCGCTGTGGGAGAGCGCGGCCTTGACGCCGCCGCAGCCGTAGTGGCCGCAGACGACGATGTTCGGAATCCTCAGTTCGTCAATCGCGTATTCGAGCACCGCGAGGCAGTTCAGGTCGTTGGTGCCGAAGATGTTGGCGATGTTGCGATGGACGAAGATGGAGCCCATCGGCAGACCAATCATCTTGTCCGGCCCGACGCGTGAATCCGAGCAGCCGATCCACAGCACTTCCGGGCTCTGGCCCACGGCGGTGCGGTCAAAGAATGTCGGGTCTTCCCTGCGCTTGCGGGCCGCCCATTCGCGGTTGTAGGCCAGCATTTGCTTGATGGTCGGCATGGCTGGAGCGTAGCCGCTCCGGCGGAGAGCGTAAACCTATTGCAGCAGCGCCGCGATCTCCTCCCGCGTCCAGGGGCGGGGCAGGCGCGCGCCCAGTTGCGCCACGATGCGCGCCGCCGCATGGCTGCCCAGATGGCCGGCCTGTTTCCAGCTCAGGCCGTTGGTGATGCCGTAGAGCACGCCGGCCGCATACATGTCGCCGGCGCCGGTGGTGTCCACGGCCTCGACCTCGACGCCCTCGATGGGGATGGCCTCGTTTTCGTGCATGATGATGGAGCCGTTCGCGCCCAGCGTGAGCGCCACGTTGTCGGCATGCCGATGCAGTTCGCGGGCGCAGGCAATGGGATCGTCCAGCCCGGTCAAGGCCCGGGCTTCCAGCTCGTTGCAGAACAGCAGATCCACCGGCCCTTCGATGAGGCGAATGAAATCGTCCCGGCACAGATCCACGATGAAGGGATCGGACACGGTCAGGGCAACCCGGACACCGGCCTTTTTGGCCAGTTCCACAGCCTTCAATGCCGCCGCGCGGGTGGATTCGCCGGCGAACAGATAGCCCTCGACATAGACATACCGGGCCCTGGCGATTTCGGCGGCGTCCACGTCGTCCGGCCCCAGCGTGGCGGACACGCCCAGATGCGTGAGCATCGTGCGCTGGGCGTCCGGCGTGACCAGCACCACGCAGGTGCCCGTCTGCCCCTCGCCCGGCGCCACCTCGATGGCCACGCCCAGATCGCGCATCGCGGCCAGGTAGCGTTCGCCGAAGGCGTCGTTCCCCGTTTTGCCCGCATAAGCCGTGCGACCGCCGAGATCGGCAACGCCGACGATGGTGTTCGCCGCCGAGCCGCCCGGGCATTCGTGCGGCGCATGCGCCGCCAGCGCCTCGAGCACCTGATTCTGCTGCGCTTCCTCAACCAGCGTCATCACGCCCTTTTCCACGCCGATGACGTCCAGAAAGGCGTCGTCGCAGCGCAACTGCAAATCCATGATGGCGTTGCCCACGCCATAGACATCGTAGGTCATGCGATTCTCCGTGTGAGTTGTCAGCCCTGGCCGGCCACGGTCATGCCGGCGATGGCCACCGTCGGCGCGGCCATCGTGCCGAACCAGGTCTGGTCAGTGCCCACATGCGTGACGTTCGCAAACATCTCCGCAAGGTTGCCGGCGATCGTGATTTCATGCACCGGCCGGGCAATGGCGCCGTGCTCGATCAGGAAACCGGCGGCGCCGCGCGAATAGTCGCCGGTGACGCCGTTGACGCCGAAGCCGATCAATTCGGTGACTAGCAAGGCCCGGTCGAGCGCCTTGGCGATGGCTTCGGGCGGCAATTCGCCGGGTTTCAGGATCAGGTTCGAGGGGCCGATACTGGTGTCGCCGGTCAGGCCGCGCCGGGCATGACCGGTGGGCGATACCCCCAAGCGGCCGGCGGCGTAGCGGTCGGTCAGAAAGGCGGTCAGACAGCCTCCATCCACCAGTCGCAGCGGCCGGCAGCGGGTGCCCTCGCCATCGAACAGGCGGTTGCCCAGGCCGTCGGGATGGTCGGGATTGTCCACGATGTTCACGAATTCGGGGAAGATGCGCGTTCCTCGTGCATCGGCCAGGAAGGAACGGTGCTGGAGCACGGCGCGGCCGTTCACGGCTGTGGCCAGATGTCCCAGCAGCGAAACAGCTGTGCGCGGCTCGAAGATGACCGGCATCACGCCGCTGTCCAGGCTGCCGGCGCCGAGACGCTCGACGGCGCGGCGGGCGGCCTCCCGCCCCAGTTCCGAGGCGGTGCGCAGGCGTTCGGGCGCGCGCTGGCGGTCCCAGGCATAGTCGCGTTGCATGCCGTCGCCCGAACCCGCGACCACCGACACGGACAGGGAAACAGAGGATTTTTCATATCCGGCCACAAAGCCGTCGCTGGCGGCCAGGGCCACGCGCGTGATGCCGCCGCCGGCCTCCGCGCCCTCGCTGTTGGTGATATCGCTTGAGAACTCGAGCGCCGCCGCCTCGCTTTCCAGCGCCGCTTCGCGCGCGGCATCCAGCGGCCACGGCGCGGCGGCCCGGTGCGCGTTCGTCCAGGCCGCGATTTCCTCGTGGGTCGGGTGATCGGCGCCCTCGGGCGGCACGGCATCCGGATCGGGGGCGGAAATGCGGGCCATGTCCAGCACCTGGTCGGCCAGCCGGTTCAGGCCTTCGTCCGAAAGGTCCGAGGTGGAGGCGCTGGCGAACGCCAGACCACCTTCGCGCGCCACAAAGGCGCGCAGGCCCACCCCCTGGGCATCCTCGCGTTCGACGGATTCCACGCGCCCGTGGCGCACGCGCACCGATTCGCCTTCGTCGGCCACGGCCAGCGCATCGGCGCTGTGGGCACCACGCGCCCGGGCCATCTCCACCAGTCGCGCGGCCAGCGCTTCCAGTCTGGCGATCCGGTCGCTCATGCCGCCGCTCCGCCCACGATCAATTCGTCGATCCGCAGCGTGGGCAGGCCCACGCCCACAGGCACGCTCTGGCCATCCTTGCCGCAGGTGCCGACGCCGGGATCGAGCGACAGATCGTTGCCGATCATCGATACGCGGGTGAGCACGGACGGCCCGTCACCGATCAAGGTTGCGTCCTTGACCGGATATTGAATCTCGCCGTGTTCCACATAATAGGCCTCGGAGGTCGTGAACACGAACTTGCCGGAGGTGATGTCCACCTGACCGCCGCCGAAATTGACGGCATACAGGCCGCGATCCAGCGAGGCGACGATGGCTTCGGGGTCGGCATCGCCGGCCAGCATGAAGGTGTTGGTCATGCGCGGCAGCACCGGATGCGCATACGATTCGCGGCGGCCGTTGCCGGTGGGTTCCATGCCCATCAGGCGGGCGTTCTGGCGGTCGAGCAGGTAGCCGGTGAGCACGCCGTCCTCGATCAGCACGGTGCGGCCGGTGGGCGTGCCTTCGTCGTCCACGTTCAGCGAGCCTCGGCGCTCGGGAATGGCGCCGTCGTCCACTACGGTGACGCCGGGCGCGGCCACACGCTCGCCGATGCGCCCCGCGAAGGCCGAGGTGCCCTTGCGGTTGAAGTCGCCTTCCAGGCCGTGGCCGATGGCCTCGTGCAGCAGGATGCCCGGCCAGCCGGGGCCGAGCACGACGGGCATCGGGCCCGCCGGCGCGGGACGCGCTTCCAGATTCAGGGTGGCGATGCGCACGGCCTCGCGGGTGAGTTTATCCGCAACCTCGCCATCCAGCAGGCGATCCAGGCCGAAGCGGCCGCCGCCGCCGGCGCTGCCGGTTTCGCGCCGTCCGTCTTGCTCCACGACCACGGACACGTTCAGTCGCACCAGCGGGCGCGCATCGTGGATGTGCGCGCCGTCCAGGCGCACGATGCGGATATCGGAGAATGACGCGGATACGTTTGCAAACACCTGCACCACCCGCGCATCCAGCTCGCGGGCCAGCCGGTCCACGCGCTCCAACAGCGCCTTGCGGTCGGCGAGACTGGCCGCCAGCACCGGATTCTCCGACCGATAGAGACGGCGGCCGGGCGCTGCGTCATGCACGCGCACGGCGGTGCGGTCGCCGCCCGATTCGGCGATGGCCCGGGCCGCCCGCGCCGCATCCATCAGCGCCTCGCGTTCCAGCCGGTCGGTGCAGGCATGGCCTGCGGCTTCGCCCTTGATGACGCGCGCCCCCACGCCCTGATGCGTGGCGGCGGATACATGCTTGACCCGGCCTTCCTCGAGCGCCAGCGATTCCGATTCGGTGTGTTCCAGATAGAGATCGGCGTCGTCCGCATCGGCGGGGGCGAGCGCGTTCAGCATCTGTTGCAGGGTGGTGTCAGGAATGGCCAGCGACATGGCCGGGAAATCTTCATGCGGCCGGGTGGCTGTCAATAGCCGTGCCATGTAGGCTCGCCGCCATGGAATGCGTGGCGAAGCTGGCGGATCCGGTGGCGCTTCAGGTGCTAGCCGACGCGCTGGAGGCGGCCGGCGTGAACTTTCGCATCGAAGATGCCGGCATGCGCGCCTTGCTTCCCCTGCCCGGGGTGGTGGATGCGCGGGTGATGGTGGAGGACGAGGATGCCGAGCTGGCCCGTCGGGTGCTGCGCGATCTGGGCATGGACGAGGGGGGCGAAACATGATCGAGGGGGCGCTGGCCCTGTTTTCGGGGATGGGCTGGCTGTTTTCGAAGCCGGCGCTTCGTTCCGTGCTGTGGCGGGTGTTGGGGTTGCTGCTGGTGTTGCTGGTTGGCGTTGTGGCCGGCGTTCATGCCTTGGCGGATTGGCTGGCTGCGATGTGGATTCCCGAAGGCGATGCCTGGTACTGGCAGGCGCTGGGCTGGTTGGCGGCGTTCGCCTCCTGGCTGGTGGCACTGTTGGCCGGCGCGATGTCGTTCACGGCACTGGGGTCGGCCGCGGCGGCGCCGTGGCTCGATGAACTGGCCGCGCGTGCCGAGGCGGAAGCCGGCATGGATGCCCAAGTCGCCGATGTGCCCTGGTGGCGGCAGGTGTTGAACGGTCTGGCGAATGCGCTGCGGCCGCTGCCGGCTTTGTTGGGCTGGGGCCTGGTCGCGCTGGCGCTGTTTCTGGTGCCGGTGGTGGGACAGTTGGCCGCCAGCGTTGTCTGGGGCTGGGCCGGCATCCGTTTCATGAATTTCGGCCTGATGGATGCGGTGGCCGAGCGGCGCGGCTGGGATTATGCCCGGCGCAGACAGGCGCTGAAACGTCGCCGCTGGTTCTGGCTCGGGTTCGGCGGCGCTGCGATGGCGATCACGATGGTGCCAATTCTCAATCTGCTGGCCTTGCCGGCTGCGACGGTGGCGCTGGCTCGCCGGCCGCTGCCGGAGTGATCGTTGACGCCATCGTTGGATTGAGGGCCGGCGTGAGGATGCGCCCGGCCTCGTCCCGCACGAAGTCGTGGAAGGCTTGGGCCACGGCCGAGAAGCGCTTGTCCCGCCGATAGACCATGCGCCAGTGGCGCATGATGGGAAAGTCCTCGACATTCAGCACCGTCAATCGGCCCATCGCCAACTCCATCTCCAGCGTGTGCAACGACACCACGCCCAGGCCCAGGCCGGCCTGCACGGCTTGCTTGATGGCCTCGGACGAATTCATTTCCATGCCGGTGGGGCGTTCCACGTCGTGCCTGGCCAGGAAGCGCTCCACCGCGGCCCGCGTGCCTGATCCGCGCTCGCGCACAATGAAGGTGTGGCGGGCCAGCTCCGAAAGCGGGATGCGTTTGCGTCCGGCCAGCGGGTGATCCGGCGGGGCGATGACGACCAGGGGATTGTCGAGAAAGATTTCGGCTTCCACCGGCAGGTGGGCGGGCGGCTTGCCCATGATGACGATGTCCGCGGTGTTGTTTTCCAGCGCCTGAATCAGGCCATCTCGGTTGGCCACGTCCAGGCTGATGCGCACCCCCGGGAAGGCCCGGCAGAATCCGGCCAGCAAGCGGGGCGCGAAATAGTTGGCGGTGGAGGCCATGGTCAGGCGTAGCCGTCCGCGTTTGAGCCCCCGCAGTTCCTCCATCGCCTGCCGGGCTTCGTCCAGTTGCTGGCGCACCAAGCGCGCATGGTGCAGCAGCTCGCGGCCGGCCTCGGTGAGGCGCATTTCCTTGCCGCTGCGCTCGAAAAGCGCCATGCCGGCTTCTTCCTCCAGTTGCCGGATCTGCATCGAGACGGCGGGCTGGGTGAGAAACAGCGATTTCGCGGCCTGGGTGTAGTTGCGGTGTTCGGCCACAGCTTCAAAAATGCGCAATTGCTTCAGCGTGAGGTGCATGAACAATACCCTGCATAAGCCAACTTTATGAAGTCAATCATAACCTCTTATTTTACATGATGGAAGAAAACGTTCATGCTTCGGCTTGATCGCATAGAGGGCGTTTGGCGTCCATGCGTGGAGGGAGCCCCGAAGGGGTTGCCGCAACATCAACCGAAAGGGGTAAAACTATGGCACTGGATCAATCGAATCGCTATTCCGATCTGAGCCTCAAGGAAGAGGATCTGATCGCCGGCGGCCGGCATCTGCTGGTAGCCTATCGACTGAAGCCTGCGGAAGGACATGGCTTCCTGGCTACGGCTGCGCACGTGGCGGCGGAGTCTTCCACCGGCACCAACGTGGAGGTTTCCACGACCGACGATTTCACGCGCGGCGTGGATGCGCTGGTGTATGAAATCGACGAGAACGCCTTTGGCGAGAAGGGCGGCCTGATGAAGATCGCCTACCCGGTCGAGCTGTTTGACCACAATCTAATCGATGACAAGCACGGCGTGGCGCACATGTGGTCGCTGATTCTTGGAAATAACCAGGGCATGGGTGATCACGTTGGCCTGCGCATGCTGGATTTTTATGTGCCGGAGTGCATGATCAAGAAGTTCGACGGTCCCGCCACGAACATCACCCATATGTGGAAGGTGCTGGGACGTCCCGAGGTGGACGGCGGCTACATTGCCGGCACCATCATCAAGCCGAAGCTGGGCCTCAGGCCCGAACCGTTTGCCAAGGCCTGCTACGACTTCTGGCTGGGCGGCACGTTTATCAAGAACGACGAGCCGCAGGCGAACCAGACTTTCTGCCCGATGAAGGAAGTGATTCCGTTGGTGGCCGAGGCGATGGATCGCGCCCAGCAGGAGACCGGTGAGGCCAAGCTGTTCTCGGCTAACATCACCGCTGATTTCTTTGGTGAGATGATCGCCCGCGGCGAATATATTCTCAATGAGTTTGCCAAATATGGTAATGAGGAGCATGTAGCTTTTCTGGTGGACGGTTTCGTGGCTGGTCCGGCCGGCGTGACGACGGCCCGTCGCTATTTCCCGGGCACCTTCCTGCACTTCCATCGTGCTGGTCATGGCTCGCTGACTTCCTACAAGAGCCCAATGGGCATGGATCCTCTATGCTACATGAAGCTGGCGCGTCTGATGGGTGCTTCCGGCATCCATACTGGCACGATGGGCTACGGCAAGATGGAAGGCCATAAGGACGAGCGTGTGCTGGCCTACATGCTGGAGCGTGACGAGTGCCAGGGACCCTACTTCTATCAGAAGTGGCATGGCATGAAGGCGACCACGCCGATCATTTCGGGCGGCATGAACGCGTTGCGCCTGATCGGGTTCTTCGAGAACCTGGGTCACGCCAACGTGATCAACACCTGCGGAGGTGGCTCTTTCGGTCACATCGACGGCCCGGCCGCGGGCGGTAAGTCGCTGGATCAGGCCTACCAGTGCTGGAAGGAAGGCGCTGATCCGATTGAGTTCGCGAAGTCCCACAAGGAGTTTGCGCGCGCGTTCGAATCCTTCCCACACGATGCGGATCAGCTCTTCCCGGGCTGGCGTGAGAAGCTGGGCGTGCACGCCTGATTGCGGCCCATCGCCTCGAAATGAAAGCCCCCGCAATCGCGGGGGCTTTTTTGTGCGATGATCCCCCTTGAAATCCCTGAACGACAACCCTAATAGGCGCTATTGGTTGATGCTCAACCCTTCGGCCTCGCGCCGATTGATCCGCTGCGATGGCATGGGCGAATCCGGCAGGAGCGTCCGCGTTTCGTGGCCAGATTCCCCAGCAAACCTTCTCCTTTCTGACCGCCGCGGACGGGCGCCGGCCGTTGAATCCGATATTCCATGGAAAAGGAGGTATTGCGTGCGTAAGAAGGTTCGTCTTGCCATCGTCGGCGTAGGCAACTGCGCCAGCTCTCTGATCCAGGGAATTCATTATTACGGGCCGGAAAAAAAGGATCAGGCCCTGGGTTTGATGCATTGGGAAATCGGCGGCTATGCGCCGCATGATCTGGAGGTCGTGGCCGCGTTCGACATTGACGCCCGCAAGGTGGGCAAGGATGTGAACGAGGCCATCTTCGCCAAACCGAACTGCACCACGGTCTTTTGTCCGAACCTGCCGAAGTCGGGCGTGACCGTGCGCATGGGCAAGGTGCTGGACGGCTTCTCCGAGCACATGAAGGACTATCCGGAGAACGTGACCTTCGTGAAGGCCGATCATCCCGAGCCGACTCAGGAGGAGGTCGTGCGGGTGCTGAAGGAATCCGGCGCCGACATCGTGGTGAACTACCTGCCGGTGGGCAGCGAGGAGGCCACGCGCTGGTATGCCGAGGCGGCGCTGGCGGCCGGTTGCGGTTTCGTCAACTGCATTCCGGTGTTCATTGCCTCCGATCCGGAATGGGCGGCGCGCTTCGAGCAGGCCGGCCTGCCGATCGTGG
>CAYQMA010000013.1:0-21612 GCA_964418535.1 uncultured Zetaproteobacteria bacterium
TCGCCGAAACCGGCCATTTGTGCCTCTCGACCCTGCATGCCAACAACGCCAACCAAGCGCTGGAGCGCGTCATCAACTTCTTCCCCCAGGAAATGCATGAGCAGGTGGTGCTGAACCTGGCGCTCAACCTGCGCGCCATCCTCTCGCAGCGTTTGGTGCGCACCATCGACGGCCAGCGCACGCCGGCGATCGAAATCATGATCAACACACCGCGGATCAGCGATCTGATCATGAAAAGCGAAATCGCGACCATCAAGGAAGCCATGGCCGAAGGCCAGCAATACGGCATGCAGACCTTCGACCAACACTTGCTGCAACTGTGGAAGGAAGGTCGGATCGCCGAGGAGGAAGCCCTGCGCCATGCCGATGCGTTCAATGACCTGCGCCTGAAGATCAAGATGGCCAAGCTCGAGGACGAAGACGGCGGCGATCATTCGCAGATTGACCAGATCATCGGCAGCGGCGATTCAGACGAACTGAAGATCTGAGGGAGGCCGATGATGGCGGATGCCGACTGGCACATGATTGACGATTTGCTGCTTGCCGCGCACAAGCATCAGGCATCCGATCTTCTCGTGCGCACGGACGACCGCGTGCGCATGCGCATTCATGGCACCCTGGTGACCATCTCGCCGGACAAGGTGCCGCCTCAATCGCGCGAGCAGGTGCTGGACATGATTCGCCACCTGATGCGCCGATTGGGCAATGCGCCGGATCCCGAAACCATCCGCAGCATGGATTTTCATTACTCGCTGGAGAACGTGGCCCATTTTCGGGTGCATGTCATGCGCACCCACAACAATTTCGGCATCGTGGCGCGCATCCTGCCCATGAACATCCCCGAATTCGGCGAATTGCGCCTGCCGCCGGTGATTCGCGAAATCGCCAGTTATCGCAACGGTCTGATTCTGATGGCCGGCGCCACCGGCTCAGGCAAAAGCACAACCCTGGCCGCGATGACGGACTATATCATCAGCCACAGGCCCGTTCATGTCGTCACCATCGAGGATCCCGTCGAATTCCGCTACAGCACGGCCAAGAAAGGCACGGTCAGCCAGCGCGAATTGGGGCGCGACGTGCAGGATTACGCCCAGGGACTGAACGACGCCATGCGCGAAACGCCGGATGTCATCGTGGTTGGCGAGGCGCGCGACCGGCAAGTGATTCAGGCCGCCCTCCAAGCCGCCGAGACCGGTCATCTGGTGATGGCCACCGTGCATGCCACCACGGCCATTGGCACCATGCAGCGAGTCATGTCCGCCTTCGGCCTGGAAGAGCAAGAAGCCATTCGCGAACGCCTGGCCGAAAACCTGCGCGCCATCATCGTGCAGAAACTCTTGCCCCTGAAATCCGGCAAGGGGCGCGTGGTGGCGCTCGAAATCATGATCCGCAACTCGGTCATCAAGCATTTCATCCTCGATCCCGATCGCTGGCGCGAAATCCCGCGTGCGATGGAAGAAGGTCATGCCCTCTACGGCAGCCAGACCTTCGATCAGCATCTCCAGCAATTGGTGGAAAGCGAGCTGGTGGAATACGAGGAGGCGTTGGCAAACGCCGTGTTTCCCGAAGATTTTGCGATGCGCCTGGGGCGCGAATAGTGCTTCGGCTTCAGTTCCGCTGTTTCACCGCTCGGATGGCCTCACGGATTGCCTGAACCTGGGCGCGGATCTCCTGACGCCCGGCCAGCCCCTCGGGAAGCCGCATCGGCTCGCCAAACAACACCCTTCCCCGGCCCCGTTTCAGAAACGGACGCCACATATGCACATGATCATAGGGCCAGGCGCCGCTGACATAGAAAGGAATAACGGGTGCGCCCGTTTCCATGGCGATGACGACGGCGCCGGGCAACAGTCGCTGCAACGGCACAGTCGGATTGGCTTCCCCTTCCGGAAACAGGCACAGCGCATTGCCGTCCCGCACCGCCTCGATGGCCGCCGCCAGCGCATGGCGATTGGCGCCGCCGGGATTGACCGGGATCACGCCGCAGGCATCGAGCAGCCAGCGCAAATACCACATCGCCCGGTAATGCTCTCGCGCCATCAGAAAACACAAAGGGCGATTGACCGCCGCCTGCACCAGCAACGGATCCACGCCCGAGCGGTGGTTGCCGACCAGAATCAGCGGGCCATCGGGCAGCGGATGAATCGGCCCCTTCAGGCGCTGCCAGATGCGGCAATAAGCGCGATCAATGGCGCGCAGAAACCGGTTGGGGCCTCGTTGGCCGCGTTGCTGCGCGCTCACGCCCCGGCTTGCGACCATGCCCGAACCATGGTTTCGGCGCGGGCGCGGACATCTTCCACCCCGAACAGGGCGGCGCTGACTGCGGCGCAATCGGCGCCGGCGACGCGAATGGCCGGCAGCGCCTCCAGCGTGATGCCGCCGATGGCGCAGATGTTGGCCTCGGGGAACAGCTTGCGCGCCTTGGCCAGTCGCGGCAAACCGATGGGCGCGGCCTCCCGTTTGGTGCGACTGGGGAAAATCGCGCCAAAGGACACATAGTCCGCGCCCTCATCGAGCACATGTTGCGCAAAGGCGGCATCACCTTGGCATGACACGCCGATAATCAGCGATTCCCTCCCCTCCTCACGCAGGTCAGCGCGCAAGGCGGCAATGCTTCGCGGCATATCCGAGCGCCCCAGGTGAACGCCGTCTGCGCCCGCCTCCAGCGCCAGTTGCACGCGGTCGTTGACGATCAGCTTTGCGCCGAATGTTTCTGTCATTTCGCGTAATTGGCGTGCCCGCCTCAAGGTTTTCTTGAAGCCTGTCTTTTTATCGCGCAGTTGCAGGATGCGCACACCGCCCTCCAATGCGGCGCGCGCTTTGGCCAAGAGTTCCGCATCCGGAACATCGGCCGGCAGAATGCCGTAGATGCCTTCAAGCCGCATGGAATCCGTCATTCAGCGAGCCTCAGCAATTCGTCGAAGCGATGCAGTTCCACGACGCGCCCTTTGAACTCCTCCGGCAGCGGCTGGTAACCATGGGCGCAATGGCAGACATGCAGGCAGCCGGCATTGAATCCGGCTTCGATATCAAAGCGGGTGTCGCCGACCATGACGGATTCCACCGCATCCACGCCCATCCGCCGGCAGCATTCAAACAGCATGTCCGGCGCGGGCTTCTTGGCAAAGCCATCCTCGGGCGACAGCGCGGCAGCGAAATACGGCGTCAGCCCCAAGGCATCGAGCACCTGGATGCGCGCCTTGGCGGGCTTGGCGGTCACGCAAGCCATCGGGAAGCCGCGAGCGCGCAATGCATCCAGCGTTTCCATCACGCCCGGAAACGGCCGGCTCAACTCGGCGGGATGCTGCGCATAGATGTCCGCAAAGGCATGATACAATCGCAGGGTCTCCGGATCGTCCATCGGGCGTTGCAGCACGCTGGCCGCCAGCTTCTGCGCTCCGCCCCCGACATGCGGCCGGGTTTCCTCCAGCGTCAGACGCAGATCGTAACCGCAGGCCTCAAGCGCGCGATTGATGTTGGCGCGGATATCCGGCAGCGCATCCACCAGCGTGCCGTCGAGATCGAAGATGAACGCCTTGGGTCTGATATTCCTGTTCATGAATTCTCCCTTATATTCTCAATGGATAGCGCAATCTCTTCAAGCACGCCGATATCTGGCTCAACGAGCTGGCGATCGTGGAGCGCCGGCAGCGCCCCCTTCCCCAGCCGTCCCAATGCCCATGCCGCATGCAGCCGCACGACGGGAGACGCATCGGCCAGGAGCGGCGTCAGCGGTTCGATCAGCGCAGCATCGCCGCTGTTGCCGGCGGCCACGCAGGCATTGCGAACCAGGCCGTCCCGCCCCGCCCTGCGCACGGCGGATTTGCGAAAGCGGGCGCGAAATCCCGTTTCGTCCAACGCCAGCAGACTAGCAAGCGATGGCAGGCAATTCTCCCCGCGCGGCGCGAGGGCATCGGCCTCGGGCTTTCGCACATCCCGATTCCAGGGGCACACCATCTGGCAGTCATCGCAACCGAACACGCGGTTGCCGATAAGCGGCCGAAGCTGACGAGGAATGATCCCGCGATGCTCGATGGTCAGCCAGGAGATGCAACGCCGGGCGTCCACCATCCAGGGGGCGACGATAGCGCCGGTCGGGCATGCATCCATGCAGGCCGTGCATGTGCCGCAATGGTTGCTTGCGGGCTCGTCCGGTTCGATATCGGCGGTGGTGAAAATCTCGCCCAGCAGAAACCACGAGCCGCACTCGCGATGAATGCTCAGCGAATGCTTGCCCTGCCAGCCTGTGCCGGACGCTTCCGCCAGGGCATGCTCCAGCACGGGCGCGGTGTCCACATAGACACGCTGGTCATGACGGCCCAAGAGTTCGTCCAGCTCCCGGGCCAGACGTTTCAGGCGCTTCTTCATCACGTCATGATAATCGTCGCCATGCGCATAGGCGGCGATCACCCCCCTGCCCCGCGCCGCTGCCGCCTCATTCAGCGCATAGGGCGGCGGCGAATAGCGCATGGCCACGGAAATGACCGTGCACACGCCATCCAGCATCAGGGCTGGCTGCCTGCGCCGGGCTGCGCGGGTTGGCTCGGCCATCCAGTCCATGCCGGCCTGATATCCCTGCGCCAGCCAGGCATCAAAGCGCTCGATGAACTTGCGATCCACCACCGGCCGCGTAAACCGGCACAAATCAAAGCCGTGGGAGCGTGCCAGCTTGCGGATGTCTTCCCTGATATCCCGAGGCATGGGGCAACTCTGACCGTCGCCATCCAGCTTGTCAGGCGCTGAGCAATCCTTGCCATCGAAATATCGGATGTTGATCGAAAAAACATCGCCGCCATGATCGCGATATGGATCCGGACATTTCTCCATTGCAGCGCGCCGTTGAACGGCTGAACGAAGCCTGGGAACGCTGGATGCAGCACCAGGACGACGACCAGTTGCGCGACGGTCTGATCCAGCGATTCGAGTTCACCTATGAACTGAGTCACAAGATGCTGCGACGTTATCTGGCGAACATTGCGGCCAACCCTGAAGACATCAAGCGCATGCCGTTTCCCGATCTGATACGCACGGCCAGCGAACAGGGGCTGCTGCCCCACGGCTGGGATGTCTGGCGCAAGTATCGGGAAATGCGCAATAAAACCAGCCATACCTATGATGAACGCGTGGCCGAGGAAGTTGTGTCCGGCATCCGGGATTTCCTGCAAGATGCGCGCGCCTTGTGCGAGACGCTAGCGCAACGTTTGCAATGAACACTGCTCCGCTGCCTGATCTAGCCATCAACGATGACGAACGACGGATTGTCCTTGAAATTCTCGACCGCTTGATTCCCGAGTATTCGGTCTGGGCATTCGGTTCAAGAGCGCAGGGGCGCGCCAGACCCTTCTCGGATCTCGATCTGGCCATTGAAGGGCCTCGGCCACTACCGCCGGAACGCATGGACGAATTGCGCGAGGCCTTCCGCGAATCTCCTCTGCCATGGAAGGTGGACATCGTGGATTTGCAGTCGGTTGCCGACGATTTCCAGTGCATCATCCGCAAGACAGGCAGGCTCTTGCACCGGCCCCGACCCTAGACCGGACAAAAAGCGAGACGGCAACCGAGGTATGGCCTTGGGAACCCGGCCCGGATGCGGCTATGATGGGGTCATGAAGGCCGCTTCTACAACGCGGAAGACGAACGATCATCAAGCGCGGAATGCAACTCCCCGCGAGTTGGGCCTGGCGGAACTCATCGCCATCGGCGTGGGCGGCATGATTGGCGGTGGCATCTTTTCCATTCTGGGATTGGCGGTGGACATCAGCGGCCATGCCGCGCCTCTGGCCTTTCTCATCGGCAGCCTGATCGCCGCCGTGGCCGGCTACAGCTATGTGCGTCTGGCGCTGACCTTTCACAGCGACGGCGCCAGCTTCACCTATCTGGAACGCGCCTTTCCGCGCACGCCGGCCATCGCGGGCGTGGCCGGATGGACCGTGGTGACAGGCTATATCGGCACGCTGGCCCTGTATGCCTTCACCTTCGGAGCCTATTCAGCCCACCTGTTCGGTCTCTCGCACTCCACAACGGCGCGCTGGCTGCTGTCCTCCGCCAGCCTGCTGCTGTTTCTGCTCGTCAATGCGGCCGGCGCGGGCAAAATGGGCAAGGCCGAGGATATTGCCGTTTATGCCAAAATCGTGCTGCTGGCGGCGCTGTTCGCCATTGGCATGTTTACGCTGGATGGCACGCGATTTCATCCCCTGTTCGATCATGGAATGGACGCGGTGTTGCTGGGCGGGGCGGTGATTTTCGTGGCCTTTGAGGGTTTCCAGCTCATCACCAATGCCGTCTGCGAGGCCAGAAACCCGGAACGCGACATCCCGCGCGGCGTGTTCGGCTCCATCGCCATCACCTCGACTATCTACATCGGCATCGCCATCGTCGCCGTAGGCAATCTCGATGCAGCCGCCATTCATGCGGCCGAGGAATATGCGCTGGCCGTGGTCGCCAAACCCATCATCGGCCAGGCCGGCGAGGTGCTGGTGGACATTGCCGCGATGCTGGCCACCTCCTCGGCCATCAATGCCACCATTTTCGGCGCCAGCCAGATGGCCTGGGAAATGGCGCACGACAAGCTGGCGCCCCGCGCGTTCTCCTTCCGCAATCGCGTTGGCGCGCCCGTGTCCGCCGCGGTGGTTATTACGGCGCTGGCATTGCTCCTGACCACGCTGGGCGGTCTGGAACTGATCGCCGCCTTCTCCAGCCTCACCTTTCTGCTCGTCTCCATCGCCGTTTGCGCGGCCAACCTGAAACTGCGCAAGCAAACCCGTTCGGCCATCGCACCCATTGTGGCCGGCATGGCGCTGATGCTGAGCACGGTGGCGCTGCTCTTGGCGTATCTGGCCGAACACAATCCGCCGGCGCTCTGGTTCTCGCTGGGAAGCTACGCCGCGGTTGCGTCGGCATTCATCATGTTTCGCCGCCTGCGCGCAAAGAGGCGCGCAAAGAAGCGCACTTAGGCCTCACCATCGGTCGCGCGCCGCACGAATGTGGGTGAACACGGCCAAGGGATCGGACGCAATCCCGTGCCGGTCGGCATAGCGCCGACAGAAGGCGGGATCGGCCGGCAGCAACATCGGATTGGTGCACCGCTCCTCGCCCAGCGTGGACGGCACCGTCGGTTTGCCGGCGGCTCGAAGGCTTCGCACCCTGGCCATGCGTGCACGCACCGGTTCCTCGTCGCTGACCTGAGCCAGGCAGAATTCAAGATTATTTTCGGTGTATTCATGGGCGCAATAAATCCTTGTATCATCAGGTAATTGCATCAGTTTCTTCAAGCTGTTCCACATCATTTCCGGCGTGCCTTCAAACAACCTCCCGCATCCGGCCCCAAACAGGGTGTCGCCGCAAAACAGCGCATCATCCATCCAATAGCAGACATGGCCGAGCGTATGGCCCGGCGTGGCCAGCACGCGCACCTCGGTTCGGCCCAGCATCAGCCGGTCGCCGTCGTGCAGTAGCCGCGTGATACCGGGAATGCGCGCGGCATCGGCGGCGAAACCGCAGATCTCGCAGCCATGCAGGGACTGCAATGCCCGGTTCGCGTCGGTGTGATCCCAATGGTGATGGGTGTTCAGAATATGCGTCAGTTTCCTGCCCAGCGCCTTGCAGGCCCGATTGACCGGCGCCGCATCCGCCGGATCCACGCAGACCAGCGCCTCTCCGCTCTCGATCAGATAGATGTAGTTGTCGGCCAAAGCCGGAATCTGCCGAACGGTGAATCGTTCATGCGAATACGCGCGCATCAGTCGTCTTCCTCCGAAGGCACGGCGATGATGCTGACCATCGCCCGCGCCGAAGCGGCGGGAACAAAGCCGAATTGCCCCAGCAATTCCCGCAAACGGCCATCCGGCAGCGGATGGCGCTTCAAAAAGCGTGTCATGTCCTTCAACCGCAGGGGCTTGAGCCGTTTTTTGCGTTGCTGCAGCAATGACAGCCAGGCCTCGGATGTCGCCATCATCCAGGCATCGGCCAGCGCATGCCAATGCGGCGCGCAATCCGGCATGGCTTCGCGGTTCATCAATTTCAGCAGTTCATTCGCCGTTGCGGCTGCCTCAATCCCCGTCCGTCGCCATTCATCGAGCACTTCCCGCATCTGATCCAGCGCCCGGCGCCGCCGGCGAGGCAACAATTCGCGCTCGATGCCGTCCAGTCGCCGCGCGAAGGCTTCCAGCATCCGTTCCCGGATGCGCTCGCCGCGTTCGGGTTCCGGTTCGCGCAAACCTTCTTGTGCAACAGCGCGCAACCGCGCGGCGATGTCCGCAAAATCCGTGATCGGCTCGGCATCCGGCCCGTCGAACCAGACCCATTTGGGCGCCCAGCCCCGTCCGCCGCCCTCGGGCCGGACGCCGGACACGGCGAAAAAGGCCCAAGGCCTGGAGGACTCGACCACAGCCACGAACGACATGCCGTCGGCGCGGCTCATGCTCCGGATGTCGCGATAGGTTTCGGGAGACACGATGGCGCTCTCCCCTTCCACCAAATCGCGCACCGGCGCCAGGGCGTCCATGACGCCGCCGGAGGTTTCATCCGCAACGCCCTGCTCGACGGCCTCCATCATATCGCTGGCGGAATCCGGCACGCGCTCGCCCTGGGCCAGCGCCTCCCCCATCAATTCGTCCGGCACCTCGATATTCGCACCGATCAACGCCCCCACATCCAGATGACGTTGCAAAAACTTGCGGTCGGACTTGAGCGCGAACTCCTGCGCATCCTCCGGCCAGTAGATATGAACTTGCGCATGGGGCGAATTCAGCCGGTCAATCCGGCCGATCCGCTGTTCGGCAATGCGGATGACGCTGGGAAGATCCAGCAGCACCAGCGCCGAGGCCTGTTGCAGATTCACGCCTTCGCTGACCGCATCCGAACACAGGGCGATGGCGCCCTCAGTCGAGCCGAGCGCAAAACGTCGTTCCAGCGCTTTGCGATCGGAATCCGCATCGCCGCTGGCCAGCAAGACCTCGTCGGCCGCTAGTCGGCCCTGAAGTCGCTGCCGCATCATGGCCAGCGAAATCAGCCGACTGTCAAAGGCCAGCACGTGCGAATGCGTTTGGTACAGCTCCAACAGCAACTGCTCCCGGGCATGCTCACGCGCATCGCTGATGGCCATGATGCGCTCCTCGATCGCCTCCAGGGTGCGAATTTCCTCTTCCACGGCGCGACGATGAGCCTCCGGCGATTGCAGCCACTCAGGCAACTGTTCGGCGAACGCACAGTCCGGAACACGGCCGGCCAGACGGGCCAGCTTGCCGATTTCATCGCCGGTTTCCTCGGTTTTGAACGCGCCCTCGATCCCGAATCGCTCGCAAGCGCAGGCCGTGCCGCGTAGATGCTCGATGGCCGCCGCACGCGACGACCGCAGCGCCGACATCACGCGATACACGGTGAGCGCATTGGCGATGCGCAAGCGCCCCCGGACATAGCTGGCGTGATCGCCGTGATAAAAGGCCGGCTTGCGGATTTCGCCCTGAAACTGGATCAAACCCTTGAGCGTGCCGGCCAGCTCGCGGATTTCCTTCGCCAGTTTCCGGTCCCGCTCCGTTTCGTTCAGGCGATAGGTGTGGCCGCAATGCTCGGGATAGCGGCAGAGATGGCCGGCATCGTCCCGATAGGCTTCGGGTTCGGATTCGATGGCCGATTTCAGATCCCGCTTGGTGCGGCGCAGCACGAATCGTCCGAGCAATCGCTGCAGCCTTCGCCGCTCTTCGGGCGAAAGCGAAAATCCCGATCCGGCGCGCTTCAACCGCTGCTCGAGCTCGTCGAAGAAGCCCAGCGCCTGGTCATCGAGATTGTCGGCGCCCAAGAGATCCACCAAGGACAGAATATCGCGCACGCCGCGATTGATGGGCGTGGCGGTGAACAGCACCACATGATCGGCCAGATTGCCCAGCATGTGACGCGTGCGTTGCGAACTCCGGTTCAGGAAATGATGGGCTTCGTCCACGGCCAGACACTGCGCATGGCGGATATCGCGCAAGGCCTGCTCGTGCCGATTGGCACGCTCGCTGCTGACGATGCCGTCGGACCAGATTTGCAGATTCAGGCCGGCCAGCGAACGCTCCCGCTCCCAATGGCCGATGACGCCCCGAGGCGCGATCATCAGAAACAAGCCGTTCTGCATGCGCCCGCGGCGCCACATCAGACGCTGCAACGCCCCCAGCAGACTGCATCCCATGCGGGTTTTGCCGGCGCCCGTGGCATCGGCGATCAGCACGCTTCCTTCGTTTTCCAGAATCCACAAGGCCCGGGCAATGCCCTGCCGCTGACTGGGCCACAAGCGGACGGATTCCGAACGCTCCAGTTCGTTCAATGCCTCGGCGGCCCAATCGCCTTCAAGCAAGCCGGCGCAGGCGAAGGCCACTGCCTCCTCAAACGAGGTTGCGCGCAGCAAATCCTCCAGCAATGCCGTCAGGCCTTCATTGAACGGCCTGCCCCGCTCCCAGAAATTTTCCGCCGTCTGCCGCACTTCGCGACAACGCGCCGTTTCCCGGGCCGCAAATCGCACATTGGCTTCCAGCATGCGCGCAAAACCGGCATGACTGAAATTGCTTGAGCCCAGCGCCACGGCCTCATCGGCCAGATACATCTTGGCATGCAGATCATCCAGCGTGCGCACGCAAATGCGCTCCTCGCGCAGCATCGCAAGCAGCGCGGCCAGCTTCGGCGCCTGTCGCACGGACAGACCGCGCCTGAGCCAGTATTGACGCATGTTTTCCGGCACCGGACGAGGCCTGCCGAGCTCAGGCGCATCCTGCGGCTCGTTGCCGATCAGCAAGCGGATGCCGCCGCGGCGCGCCGCCTCAAATCCCGGCAAATGCTCGATCAGAAAAGCCAGCGAGGAATAACCGGTGACAATCATCGGCTGACGGCTGGCGCGCAAATCCGCCAGCACGGTATCCGCCACGGTGCGCGAGCCGGTGTTCAACGGCATGCGCTGGGGATCAGGCCACTGATCGTGGCGGGCGGCGCGCACCCGCTCGATCACTTCGCTGTCAAACAAATCATCCTGACGGGGACTCATCATGCCTTCGACTGTAGGCCCGATCCCGCCGCATGCAAGCGCTTTGCTTCCAAACCCCCACCGGCCTTGGGGTGCAAAAGCCTTGCGGGATGGTTATGCTTGCCATTCCCGATTCATCAAAATTCAAGGAGTGTGAACAAATGAGCGTGCTTGTGACCAAACCCGCGCCGGATTTCACGGCCACCGCCGTGATGGGCGACAATTCCTTCAAGGAGGACTTCAAGCTCTCCGACTATCGCGGCAAATATGTGGTGCTGTTCTTCTATCCGCTGGACTTCACCTTCGTCTGCCCTTCCGAAATCATCGCCTTCGACCATCGCCTGAAAGAGTTCGAGGATCGCGATGTGCAGGTCATCGGCGTGTCCGTGGATTCGCACTTCACGCACCTGGCCTGGAAGAATACGCCGGTCGCCCAGGGCGGCATCGGCCAGATCCGCTATCCGCTGGTGGCGGACATCACCAAGCAGATTTCGGCCGATTACGATGTGCTGTTCGATGGTTCGGTGGCGCTGCGCGGCTCCTTCCTGATCGACAGGGAGGGCGTGGTGCGCCATCAGGTGGTCAATGACCTGCCGCTCGGTCGCAACATCGACGAAATGCTGCGCATGGTGGACGCGCTTCAGTTCCACGAGAAGCACGGCGAGGTCTGCCCCGCCAACTGGGAAAAGGGCAAGAAGGCCATGGAACCGACGCCCGAGGGCGTGGCCTCGTTCCTGGCCGAGGAAGCGGACAAGCTGTAAGCGGCTGTTTCCGACCCATCGAAACGAAAGCGGCGGCCTTCGGGCCGCCGCGTTCACTTCAGCGTTCCGGCACCGTCATCCCCATCTGCCGTCGGCCCGCTCACGCCACAACATGGGCCCGATGGATGCCAAGGCCAGCGCAAAAGCGAGTATCCAGCAGGTCTGCGCCGCGCCCATCCAAACGGCCGCATGCGCCGGCGCAAGTCCGATGCCCGCCACGCGCGCCAGCGCGGCAATCAACATCAGCGCAAAAGCCAGGGGAATGACAGCCGGCGGGCGCATCACCTGCCTGCCTGTATGCCCCAGCGTGATGCGGACCATCATGCCCAAGGTCATCATGCCAATACCGCCCACGGTGAAAGCGTGAATGGCCAGAGACGCCGGCGCATAACCCAGGCCAGCCGCCGCCCGCAAGAGCAAACCGACGACAACCCATCCGTAGGCCAGATACAGCGACCAGAGCATCGGCATCCGCCAGATGGCCGGCACATGCCAGCCAGCCATACGGATCAGGTGCAGCACGGCCAGAATGCCGGCCAGCGCCGTTCCCCATACGGAATCCGGATCAAACACCTCCACGATGGCGAAGGCCAGAAAGAGCACGAAGCAGCCCAGATCCACCCAACGGCGGTTGATCAGCGCCGAAGCGCCGGTCGCCCGCTCAATAAACATCGGCAGCAACCTGCGCGCGAGCACCAGCATCAACGATAACAGCACATACAGGCCGATCATCACGCCCATGCGCTCGCCGTCGTCCACCCGTCCGGAAACACCCAACATGAACATCACCTGTCCCGGCAGGAAAAAAACGACCTTGGACACGATGCCCATGCGCGCCCATTCCCGGCGCAGGATCAACGGTCTCAACACCGCTGCCGACAAGCCGGCAACAAACAATGCATCGGCCACGCCGGCCAGCAGCCAGGCATGAGGGCCAAGCGGCAGCCAGGGCAGAATCCGCCCGCCGATCCACAGCAGCACCAGCCCCGCCAACCCGCCGCCACGGGCCGTCGTCAGGCCCGTCCAGTTGCGCACCGCCGTCAGCAAAAACCCCGCCGCAACAGCCAACGCATAGCCATAAATCATTTCGTGCGCATGCCACCAGATGGCCGAGCCGGCGATCAGCGGCGCGGGCCGGACGCCGGCCTGAGTGAATGCCATCCATGCGCCCATCAACAGGATGGAAGCAACCATGCCCAGCAAGAAGAACGGGCGAAACCCCACCCTGAAGACTGGCCAATCCGGCAATATCGTCATGCATGGATGCTCGCACCGCCATGCGGCGCTTGCAATGCTCCGGCCGCGTCAGTAGAAACCGCGCCATGCGTTTCTTCCTGGCCTTGGTGGCGTTCTGGGCGGTTGCCGCGGCGCAGGCGGCCGAATTCGAGATTTATCAGTCCGGCTATCAGCCGCTGAAGCTGGCCTGGCTGGTGGACGCCCCGGCGGATGCGAACGATGCCGCAACCCTGATCCGCAATGTCGTTCGCCACGACCTGGTTTCAAGCCGTTCGTTTGCGGCGCTCAATCCCTTGGGTTTTCTGGAGGATGCCGCCGATACGCGCAATCATCTGGACTACAGCGACTGGCGCATTATCGGCGCGGATATTCTGGCCATTGCCCGGCTGAAACAGGTGGATGGCGAATGGGCGGCGACTGTGGAGGTGCATGATCCCTTCCGCGCCAAGCCGCTGGCACGCATCTCAATGAAATACAAGGAAACGGCGCTGCGACCGTTCGCGCACCGAATCGCCAATTTCATCTACCGCGCCGCGACCGGCGTGCCGGGCTATTTCGAAAGCCATGTGCTCTATGTGCGCAAACATGGCGACAAGGCCGATCTCATCTACATGGATCAGGATGGCGCCAACCGGCAGGCGGTGGGACGCAACTTCACGCTGCTCTTATCGCCGGACTGGTCGCCCGACAACCGCATGGTGGCGCTGAACACCTATGTCGGCAATCGACCGCGGCTCGAAATCTTCGATCTGGCCACGGGCAAGCGACGCACCTTCGGCGCCTTCCCGGGTCTGAACAGCACACCCGAATGGTCGCCGGACGGCCGTTATATCGCGGCCACGCTGTCGCGCAGCGGCAATGCGGATATCTGGCTGTACGACGTGCGCCGTCAGACCTGGCGCCAGATTACCCGCAATCCGGCCATTGACACCACACCGACATGGTCGCCGGACGGCAAGGAAATCGCTTTCACCAGCGACCGCGACGGCGGCTCGCCGCAGATTTTCCGCCTCCGGCTGGCCGACCTTCATGTCACTCGCATCACCCACAACGGTCCGTACAACACATCGCCGGCCTGGTCGCCCAATGGCGACAGAATAGCCTTGATTACCCGCAAGGGATGGGAATATGCTTTGGCAACCATGCGAACGGACGGATCGGACGTGCGCTATCTGGCCACCGGCGGCCGCATTGAATCGCCGGCTTGGTCGCCCAACGGGCAGATGCTGTTGTTCTCCAAGGAGGTGCAAGGCGCGCGCAGGGTGTATAGAGTGCCCAGTTGGGGAGGCGTGGCCGAACCCATCACCTCGCCAGTCGAGGATGCATCAGACCCCGCCTGGTCGCATTGATGGCAACATCAGACAGGTCAGACGGAATAATCAAGGAAGGGAGGAAACCCATAATGAAACGTTATTCAAGTATTGGATTGGCCATGATCGCAGCCGCGGGCCTCATGTTCGCCGGCTGTGCCAAGAAGACGACGGTGGAACCTGCCAGCAAGCCTGCGGCAGCCAGCACGACAGAAACGGCGCCGAGCACCGAGCCTGTCACCGCTCAGGTGCCGGAGCCCTCATCGCACTCGGTGTATTTCGCGTTTGACAGCTCGGATCTGGATGCCGCCGCGCAAAGCATTCTGGATGCCAATGCCGCCTGGCTGAAAGCCAATCCCGGCAAATCCATCACCATTGAAGGCAACTGCGACGAACGCGGCAGCCGCGAATACAACCTTGCGCTGGGCCAGCGTCGCGCCGACGCCGTGAAGGCCTACCTGGTGGATCATGGCGTGGACGCTTCGCGCATCGAGACGGTCTCCTTCGGCGAGGAAAAACCGGTCTGCACCGGCACCGGCGAAGCCTGCTGGGCGCAGAACCGTCGCGCGGACATCGTTGTTCACTGACACGAACCAGCCATCGAAGCTGCGGCCACCGGCATTGTCGGTGGCCGTTGCTTTGGTTCTGTCGTCGCTGTCGCTGGTCTCCTGCGCCGGCAAGCAGGAAGGCGTGCCCTGGAGCGAGGATCGCCAGTTCGTCATGGATGCCCTCAACCATCTGGATCAGGCCGAGCAGCGGAATGCAGAACGGCTGGCCAGCATGGAAGAACGCCTGGTCAAACTGGAAGAAAAACTGACCAAACAGGGAACGGAACAGGAAGCGGAGAAAGCGACGCTGCTTGAACTCCAGGCCGAGGTGAAATCGCTGAAGCGATCCACGGCCAAAACCCGTCGCAGCAACCGGATCACCAAACAAAAGCTTGTGAAGAAGCTGGATCGCATCGCCAAGACCATCACCGTTCCGGCGACGACCACCCCGGTTCCGACGCCGGTGCCGGCGCCCGTCATCCAGCAAAACGAAGCCGAGAAAAACGCCTACACCGCCGCCTATCTGGCGCTCAAGAGCGGGCGTTTTGACGAAGCCATCAAAGGCTTCCGCGACCTTCTGCATGACTATCCCAAGGGCAAATTCGCCGATCAGGCCTGGTATTGGCTGGGCGAAAGCGAATATGCCAAACGCGACAGCAAGGCGGCCATCCACGCATGGAAAACCGTGATCGACCGCTATCCTGCCAGCCCCAAGCATGCGGCAGCGATGCTCAAGCTCGGCATAGCCCTGAAACAGCAAGGCAAAACGACTGCGGCCAAACAGATGTGGCAGCGCCTGATCCAGCAGCACCCAGACAGTCCTGCAGCCGAAAACGCGCGTCGGCAGCTCAAGGCCTTGAGCGGCGGGAAGTGAACGCCGCCCTCCTCGCCCAGCCGCTCGACGTTTCCGAATCCAGGCGCATGCGTGATCGCAGGGCAGATCAGATCCGCCTGTTCGAGCTCTACGACAGCATCCAGGGTGAGAGCACCTTGGCCGGCATGCCCTGCACCTTGGTGCGGCTGGCCGGCTGTCCCTTGCGCTGCACCTATTGCGACACCGTGCAGGCATTGCCCTTTGATGCCGGCGAACGCCGCTCCATCGGGGACATCGTGGATGAGGTCAATGCTCGCAATCGGCCGCTGACGTTGGTCACCGGCGGCGAACCGCTGGCCCAGAAAACGACCTTCTCACTGTTGCAGGCCCTGGCCGATGCCCGACCCCTCGTGCAACTGGAAACCTCGGGCGCGTTCGACATTACGGACGTGGATCCGCGTGTGCGCCGCATTCTGGACCTCAAAACGCCGGGCAGCGGCGAAGTTGCCCGCAACAATTGGCGTAATCTGCAAGACTTGCGCGACGGCGATGAGATCAAGGTGGTGATCTGCAATCGCGACGACTATGAATGGGCCCTGAATGCGATTGACCGATATCAACCGTCAGTGCCGGTGCTGTTTTCGCCTGCCTGGGGCGAACTGGATCCCGCCGACCTGGCGAGCTGGATTCTGGAGGATCACGCGCCCGTGCGGCTCCAACTGCAATGGCACAAGCATATCTGGGGCGCGGAGGCTTCGGGCGTATGACCACCGCCGTGGCGCTGCTCTCAGGCGGCCTGGATTCCAGTACCGCCCTGGCCTGGGCCATCCGGCGCCAGGGTTGGACGTGTCACAGCGTCGCTTTCGATTACGGTCAGCGACATCGCATCGAGCTCGAAGCCGCAGCTCGCGTGGCCCGCGCGCTGGGCGTTGTCCGCCATCATGTGATTGCCGTGGATCTGGCCGCCATCGGCGGGTCGGCACTGACCTCGGCGCTGTCCGTGCCCAAGGATGGCGAAAGCCAGGAACCCATTCCCATAACCTATGTCCCGGCCCGCAATCTGATCTTCCTGTCGTTGGCCACGGCGCTGGCCGAGACGCTGGAAGCCGATCGTCTCGTCATCGGCGCCAACATTGTGGATTATTCCGGCTATCCCGACTGCCGGCCGGAGTTTCTCGAAGCCTTTGCCCGCGCTGCCGAGCTAGGCACCAAACGCGGTGTGGAAGGCCATCCGCTGGTGATCGAAGCGCCGCTGATCCGGCTCGCCAAGGCCGAAATCATCCGCCTGGGCCTGGAGTTGGGGCTGGACTACGGACTGACGCATTCCTGTTATGATCCAGCGCCGGACGGCTCGCCCTGCGGCCATTGCGATTCCTGCCGTTTCCGGCGTCAGGGCTTTGCCGAAGTCGGCGTGGCGGATCCCCTTCCCTATCCGGACTAGGGCTGCATTCGCCACCTGCGGTTGCGTTTGGCCGCGCAGGCATTAGCCTTTCGTGTACGGGGTGGCGGGAGATACTGGATTGCGTGGAGGAACGTTGCCGTACATCGCCGCCTTGATGGCATCCGTTTTCGTCCTGAGCTTGTGCGTCCCGGCACAATCCCGTGCTGCGGACGCCCAGTCCTCGGCTTGGCGCCTGCCTGCTCCAGTCTACCCGGAAACGAATCCCTACTCCCCGGCCAAAGCGCGCTTGGGGCGTATGCTGTTCTTTGATCCAAGGCTCACCGGAAATCCCGCTCAGGCTTGCGCCACCTGTCACAATCCCGGTCTGGGTTGGGCGGACGGCTTGTCTCGCACGATGGGCAGCAGCCGGGCGCTGGGCCGGCACACCCCCTCGCTGCTCAACATCGCCTATATGCGCGCCTTCTTCTGGGATGGCCGGGCGCGCACACTGGAAGAAGCCATCCGTCAGCATATTCTCACGCCCGTCGCGGGCGATGCCGCAAACGCCGAAGACATCGAGCATCGCATCGGCGCCCTCCCCGACTACCGTCAGGCATTTCGCGAAGCCTTCGGCAATCCAAGCGTCAGCCTCAACCGCATCGTTGCAGCGCTGGCCACCTTCGTGCGCGGGCTGGTTTCAGCGCCCGCTCCATTCGATCGCTGGCTGGCGGGTGATGAAAACGCGCTGGATTCGGACGCGCGCGAAGGTTTTGCCTTGTTCACCGGCAAGGCTGATTGCGTGCGCTGTCATTCGGGGCCGGCCTTCACCGATTCCCGTTTCCACAATGTGGGCCTCAACAGCGTCGATCCCGGTCATTTCGAGGTCAGCGGTCGCCCCGAGGATCGCAACGCCTTTCGCACGCCGGGCCTGCGCGATGTGGCGAACACGCCGCCTTATATGCACAACGGTTCGCTGCCCACGCTGGATGCGGTCATCGAATTCTTCAATCGCGGCGGCGATCGTCCGGGCACCGGCAACGAATTGAAACCGCTTGGCTTGAACGCACACGAAAAACGGGCGCTACGCGCCTTTTTGCAAAGCCTGTCCGGCGCGGTTCCCGAAACCGCCCTGCCCACGCTGCCGCGCTGAACCGCCCCGGCAGCGTCATCTGCCGGCAACCTGCCCCAATCCAGATCGAGCCCTGCCTGAGCGACGTGATGCAACGCCGCCGACAGGCAGCGTCGTCACCAGCGTTTGCGGAACTCCGTGGCGTGGCAGGACGGGCAAGGCGGCACGCGCCCCGTGCGCTTCATATGAATCTCATGTCCGCAATGCGTGCACTGGAGCGTGCCAGCGCTGGTAATCTCGCCGGAACGGACGATCAGCACCTTGTCCGCTTGTCGGGCCAGGTCGGTCAGGGTTTCGCCGGCAGCCCGCACCATGGAAGCAAAAGCGGACACCGCGCCCACGCCGAGCCGGGCAGGATTGAGCTTTTCGGCCGCCTGGTTGCGGAATTCAGCCGCCATTTGGGCCACGTCCCGTTCCATCAGCGCTTTCAGACGCTTGCCCTGTTCCTCGGAGAAGGCGCCGGCGGCTGTCAGTTGCTCACGCGCCTTGTCCAGCGCCGTGCGCGCCACTTCGGCCGATTTCTCTGCGCTGGCCTCGAAGATTTCGCGAAACCGCTGGGCCAGCAGGTCGTACTGATCCGCCTCGGTCTTGTCGCCGGCGCCTGAATCGTCATCGTCCATGTGCGCAATCACGGCTTCACCGAACTCGGACGTGGACAGCTTGGTCGCCCCTTCCATCAGGCGATGGAAATCATAGGTCACCGTTTTGGCGCGGATGGCGCCGGTCACGCCGCGCACGATGAGGTCGGCGGCTTCCGTCCAGCCCATATAACGCAGCATCATTTCGCCGGACAGGATGACCGACGACGGATTGACCATGTTCTTGTTCGCATATTTCGGCGCGGTGCCGTGCGTCGCCTCGAAGATGGCGTGGCCGGTCGCGTAATTGATGTTCGCGCCCGGGGCAATGCCGATGCCGCCCACCTGGGCTGCCAGCGCATCGGAAATGTAATCGCCGTTCAGGTTCAACGTGGCGATGACATCGAATTCCCTGGCGCGCGTGAGCACCTGCTGGAGGGCGATGTCGGCAATGGCATCCTTGATCACGATGCCATTCGGCAGCTTGCACCACGGGCCGCCGTCGATTTCCTCGGCTCCGAATTCGCGCTTGGCCAGTTCATAGCCCCAGTTGCGGAACGCGCCCTCGGTGTATTTCATGATGTTGCCCTTGTGCACCAGGGTCACGCTCTTGCGATTATTGTCGATCGCGTACTGGATGGCCGCGCGCACCAGGCGCTCCGTGCCCTCGCGCGACACCGGCTTGATGCCGATGCCGCTGGATTCGGGGAAGCGGATCTTGGTCACGCCCATTTCTTCCTGCAGGAAGCGGATGACCTTCTTCACCTCGTCGGAGCCTTCCGGCCATTCGATACCGGCATAGATATCCTCGGAATTCTCGCGGAAGATGACCATGTCCACGTCCTGCGGCCGCTTCACCGGGCTGGGCACGCCGTCGAAATACTTGACCGGTCGCAGGCAGACATAGAGATCCAGCTGCTGCCGCAATGCCACGTTCAGCGAGGTGATGCCGCCGCCGATGGGGGTGGTCAGCGGCCCTTTGATGCCCACCAGATATTCGCGGAAGGCCTCAAGCGTCTCGGCCGGCAGCCAGGCATCGTCGGTGCGGCCGTAGAGATTCCAGGCCTTCTCGCCGGCATAGACTTCCATCCAGGCAATCCTGCGCTTGCCGCCATAGGCCTTCTCGACCGCGGCATCCAGCACCTGTTTGGCGGCGCGCCAGATATCCGGGCCGGTGCCGTCGCCCTCGATGAAGGCGATGATGGGCTCGTCCGGCACGCACAGCTTGCCGTCCTCGCCCATGGTGATTTTCTGTCCCGATTGCGGAACCTGGATATGGCTCTGACTCATGGTGTCTGTTCCTTGTTGTGATGTTGTTGACGCTGCTTGATTCGGGCAGCCCGTTGGGCCTCGCGACGGGCGCGCAGGGCGCGCTGTCGCGCTTCTTCAAAACGCTCCTGGTCAATGGCCTGAGCGGCCTTCTCCAGCATCTCTTCGGCGCTCTGCAGCATGCGGTCCGCCTCCGGGCTTTCGCCCGGCATGGACCTGGCGGTCTGGATCGCGGCGCGCGCGGCGGCCATCTGTTGCACGGGCGGGCTGGTGGCGCAAGCCGCCAGCATCAAGGCGGCCACGGCCATGCCAAACCAGGATGAACGCATGGCTTGTATCATCGAACCTCGGCAGGGGTTTGTAAAGCCCGTTATGCGCCTTCCTCCGCTGTTCCGGCTTGCAATTGCCGGCGCTTGCGCAAGCCCAGCTCGCGGAGCTGCGCCTCGGACACCTCGCTGGGCGCCTCGCACATCAGATCGGCCGCCTTCTGCGTCTTCGGGAAAGCGATCACGTCGCGGATGGATTCCGCGCCCAGCATCAGGGCCAGGATGCGATCCAGACCGAAGGCCAGCCCGCCATGCGGCGGCGCGCCGTATTGCAGCGCCCGCAACAGAAAACCAAACTTGGCCTCGGCCTCCTGCTCGGAGATGCCCAGCGCATCAAACACGGCGGCCTGCGTTTCCCGCTCATGGATACGAATCGAACCGCCGCCGATCTCGGTGCCGTTCCAGACCAGATCATAGGCCTGGGAACGCATGGCCAGCGGGTCGGTCTTGAGCAGCCCCATATCCTCCATCACCGGCGCGGTGAACGGATGGTGCAGCGCCTCCAGCCGTTTCTCCTCGGCATTCCAGGCAAACATCGGGAAATCCACAACCCAGACGAAGCTATGCGCATCCGGCCCATACAGCGCCAGATCCCGGCCCAGCTCGTTGCGCAAATGACCCAGCGCATCGTTGACCACCTGGGCCTCGCCGGCGCCGAAGAACAGCAAATCGCCGTTCTGCGCTCCCGAGCGGGCCAGCAACTCCGCCAGCACCTCGGCGGGCAAGAACTTGACGATGGGCGACTGCAAACCATCGGGAATGGCGGTCACGTCGTTGACCTTGATCCAGGCCAGACCCTTGGCGCCGTAGATGGACACGAATTTCGTATAATCGTCAATCTGCTTGCGGGTCAGCCGGCCGCCGTCGGGCACGCGCATCACCTTCACCAGGCCGCCCCGCTCCGCCGGTTCGCGGAACACCTTGAACTCCACCTGCTTCATCAGATCGGTGATGTCCGTATGCTCCAGGCCGAAACGCAGGTCGGGCCGGTCAAGGCCATATTTTTCCATCGCCTCATGCCAGCCGATGCGTGGGAACGGCGTTTCCACCTTCATGCCCGTGCCAGCCTCCAGCATGGCCGCGATCAGCCCCTCGGCGATGGCCATCACGTCCTCGCGATCCACGAAGGACATTTCGAGATCCACCTGGGTGAACTCCGGCTGGCGATCGGCGCGCAAATCCTCGTCGCGGAAGCAACGAGCAATCTGGTAATAGCGCTCCATGCCCGCCACCATCAGCAACTGCTTGAAGATCTGCGGGCTCTGCG
>CAYQMA010000014.1:0-20338 GCA_964418535.1 uncultured Zetaproteobacteria bacterium
TTCCAGCGAAGCGATCGTCAGCTCGATCTCCTGCTGGAAAAACTGAATGCTTTTTAGGCTCTTCGCCCGCAACCGCATACGATGCCGGGGCCAGTCCGGCCACCAACAACAGCGCCATCAAGCAGCGTTTCATCCCTGATCCTCCTGTGTTGAACTTGAACGGCAACATAACAGGATCCGCCGGTAGCGCAAGCCGAAACAGGCAAGCCTCATGATGCATCGCGCATGCCGGCGCAAGCAGCGCGGCTTGCGGGCTCACTCCCGACGCAGCAAGTCGCGCAGGCGATCCAGCCGCGCCGCCAGCCAGCCACCCCGCTGCCGTTGGGTCAGCAGTCTGAGTTCGCGCGCGGCCCGCTCATGACTGATCCGCTCGGCCGCCAGATCACGATAGATCCGGTTGGCCAGCCTGCGCCGGGTGACCGCATCGCCTGCATCGGCAAAGGCCTCGATCCACCCAAGCAGGCGAGAAAGCATGCCCTGTTGATGGCGGTGCTCCAATTCGCGGCGCACTTCTTCCATGGCCGCATCCAGGTTGTCGAGAATGACATGAATCTCAGCCTGGAAACGCTGACGGGCGGCCAGCGGCGAATGGCGCACCTGCTCGATCGTGTTGCGCAGGTGCGTCTCGCACAGCTGTCCGAAATCGCGCATCGCAAGCAACTCGTCCATGCCGCTTCCCACCGTGTAGGGATCATCGCTGAGCAGGCGCTCGCATGCCTGATGGCAGCGCTCCCAGGCCTGCCAGCGATAGACGAAATCCAGCCCCGTCCCCTTGATGTTCTGGACGCCCATGATCCGGTTCAGGAAACCCGGCGGCGTCGCGCGAACGAGATGTGCGATAATCTGTTCGCCCGTGGCGTGGGCGTCCTCGATCACGATCAGCTTGTCCATGAACCAACCGCGCAACAGCGCCCGATAAGCCTGGTCGAGCTCTTCGGTATCGTCGCCCTGCTGATGGATGCGCTGCAAGAATTCCTGCAATTCGATGAATTGCGCCATGCGCCGACGATAATGCGTCAGCACCGCTTCACGCCATGCCTCATCGCAGGTTTCCAGCCGGGAGACCCATTGCGCCTCGTCGCGCCAATCGCGCAGCACTGCATCCACATCCAGCGACGAATCCGGGCAGGAACGCAGCATGACCGCCAGCTCGTCGCGCAACTGCTGCTCCTGCAACGGAATGCGCAACCGGCGCGCCGCCTCGCGCACCCGGGCGCAGGCAGCCGCAACGCGATCTTCATCCGGCGTGCGCGGCGCCAGCGTCAGCTCACGGGCGTAAGCTTCCCAGGCTTGTTCGATATAGCCCAAAAGCCCCTGCAGATTGGTGCCGATCAACACATGCCGGTCGGCTGCCAGATCGCGCACCAGCATCTCGGCAAACACGATCGAGCGTGAAACGCGATCGGCGCGATTGTTGACCAGCGTGGTGATCCAGGTGCCGACATCCCGCGCTGGGTCATGACCGGCAAAACCCATCCTGCGCCAGTTCTGCAGACAGCCATAACGCTCGTTGGCGGACATGCCGTTGACGAATTCCAGGCGCCGCCCATCGACCTCGGCCGCCGGATAACGCTTGAGCACGCCGATATCCGGCACCACATGATCCGCCATATGCTGCAGCGCCAGTTCTGCATCCAGACCCAGTTCGTCCGCCAGCGCCTGAACAAGCGCGATGTTGTAGGGATGCTCGGCATACGGGAAGCGGTCGAGCACATCGTCGGTGAGAAGTCCGGCCTCGATCCATCCCACCTGTCGCCATGCCGTTTGCAGTTCGCGCGCGCGATCCTGGAGGATCGGCGTCATCTGTTCTTCGCTGGTCAGCAGAATGCTGCGCTCGGGAATGAATTCGCTCATCACCATCGGGATGTTGATCCCGGCCGGCCCCTGCAAATTCTCGTGATCCGGAAACGTGTTCGTGATCGTGGCCAGATCGTCGCGCATCCAGTCATGCTGGAGCACGCGCACATAATGCGGCGAGAGGCCCATGCATTCCCAGAGGAACACATCCGGTTTCATCCGGCCGGCCAGCCGCACCAGATCCGCCTGCTCCCAGATACTCGCTTTGTCATAGGGGCGGAACAGATACATTTCGCGCAAGGGTCTGAACGCATCGGCATGCAGAAACATCGCTTCACAACCCGTGGTCTTGGCCATCACGTTCATGCCCAAGCCATTGAACATCGCGGCTTTCAAGCGCTCCACGCCCGATTTGCCGCGCGTGCCCCAACCGCCGATCACCAGCGGCAGCTGGCGGCGAATGCGTTTGAGCCGACGGTTGATCCAGATATGCCGGGCAAAAAACGCCACCATCGCCAGCAACGCGAACAGCAGCAATTCGTGGATCGAATTCTCATAAGGAGAAACGAGATAATCGGTGAAACGCGACCACCAGTCGCTCTGCCAAGGAAAGACCAGCGGGAAGAAACGCATCACGCTCGCATCGCGTGAAAACGCGCCGATATGCGGATAACGATGGGGCTGGAATTCAATCGCAAAACCCAAGCCTTTGAGCGCCTTGACATAATCGTCCGGGCCATGGCGGTCGTCGCGATTCCATTCGCGCAAGCGCGCAAGGGAAGCAAAACGGAAATTCACCCGGGTCAGCGCCAGGAAGCGACGCATGATCGAACGCGGCGGCTGCATCCGTGTCACGCCCTCGCTGGTCCAGATTTCAACCGGGCGCGACCGCAGGCCAATGTTCAGCGCCGAGACGACCTCATCCATCAACGGCAGATAGGGACGCCAGTCTCCCTCGGCCTCAACCAATCGCGGCTCGCCCGGCACCTTCGTGGGCGTCACCTCAGCCAGGATCGCCGAGGGCGCACGTAGCGAACCCGTGAACTTCCTGCCAATCAGATGCGGGAAGGCCTGACGTTTGTCCGGCGAGGGATGGGTCCACTCATGCCACAGGCGCCAAAAGCGAAACTCGAACAACTGCCCCCGCGTAATCAGCCAGGCATCGCGGCGTTCCTCAACATCATAGCCGAAATCCTGCTGCGCGATCACCGACAGCACGCGCCCCAGCACCTCGCGATCCTGCGCCGCCAGCCCTTGCTTGGCGATGCGCCGTCGGTCGCCCGGTCGAATGCGCGCCAACTCATCCCGCAATTGCCGCCACAGCGCCGACGCCTGTTCGTCTCCATGCACCCAGATGCGCTCGGCAACCCGGGCGGCCTCACGCCGGATCAACAGCGAATCCGCCTGCTCGTGCAATGCCTTCAAACAGGGAAGCAACCGCTTCTGCCAGGCCTCCCGCTCAGCAGGCCGAACGCTGTTGTCCGCACACATGCGCGCAAACAGCTCGCCAGCCATGACCAGCGCCACACGCAACGCAAACGGATCCTGCTCCTGCTCAAGCGCATCGCAGAACAGATCAAGCGCCCATTCCCGCTCTTTGCCCGCCGGCTTGCGCTCGCGCGCCAGCGCAACCCATGCCGCTGCACGCACCTTGGGCGAATCATCGTGCCTGGCAAGCTGCGCCAGCCATGGCCGCACATCGGCAAACCGTTGCCGCGCCAAAGCCGTCGCCAGCCCCTGCCGCACATAAGGGCTGGGATCCCCAAGCGCCAACGGCATCAATTCGACCAACTCCCGATGCTGGGCCAGATACGCCGCCAACAACGCCACCACCCTGCGACGCACGAAGATGTCGTCGCTGCGCTTGCCGGGTCGTTCCAACCGTTTGCGCACCACGATGCGGAACGAATCCATCGACAATTCCGCCAGCAGCGCCAGAGCCGCACGCTGGATTCGGGTCCCATGCCGCGATTCCATGGCGGCGCGATAGATGTATTGCAGTGTTGCATCGGATACGGAAACCAGCCGGATACCGCGCGGCAACTGGCGCAGACTCGACGCCAGGCAGACAAAGGCCGCCTCGGCCACGCGTTCGTCCCCTTCATAAGCCAGCAAGGGCCTGAGCAACTCTTCCAGAGCCATGGTGTGCCACCGACTCCCGCGTTCGCTCCTGTCCAAGACCAGCAACTCGCGTGCAACCATTGAGCCCAGGCATCGCAAGGCAAACGCCATGCGGCGTTCGCGCTCGGCCAGTCTGCGCTGCATGCGATCACGCAAAGCGTCCAGATCAAACCAGCGGGAAAAGGCTTTTCGATCCTCGGCCAGTTCCTTGGCACTGCTGCCAAGCTGGGCCGCATACTCCAGCATGTGCCGCTGCCGCTCCTCGCCCGTGGCGCTGCCGTCGTAGCGCTGCATGAATACGGCATATTGACGATGCAGTTGATCGATCTCCCCATGGAGCGCTTCCACATGGTGGCGCAGAAAGCGCGACCACCGTCGCACGGCGTCCTCTTCCGAATCCGGCGCACTCGCACGCATCTCCGGCCATGCCTCCAGATCCTTCAGCAAGGCCTCGATCAAGGGCCTGTGCAACCGCCGGGACCAGGACTGCATGTCCTGCTCGAGGATGGCGCGCATCGACAGACTGCTCATGGCGCGATCCCCTCCACACGGTTATCGAACGCCTGCGGAATCCGCCGCTGCCGCAGCTCGAGAAAGTCCGGAATATCCAGTTCGCCCGGCATGAAATCCCGATACATGCGGCCTTTGCCGAAGTGCACGGTCAGGCCGATCATGCCGACATTCTCCTGAATCTGCGTCCAGTAATGGCGGAAATCGAACCTCAGTTCCCAACGGGTCTGATTCTTTTGCCAGACATCCCACATCAATCCGACATCCAGGTGCCGCACATTGCTTGCGTGCAGCCGGTCACGATCGGCGACGTAGTGCGTCCAGGTGTAGCCAAGATCGAGCTGCCCGTCGCCCAGTCGCTGATCCCATCCCACGCGCGCCGAATAGTGATCGGTATCCAGCAGCTGTTCATTGCCCCGCCATCCCACGGATACGCGCAACAGGGTGTCCAGCCATGGACGATAGGCGATCGTCTCGGCCACGCCGATGCCATAGCGATGTTGCTGTTTGTAGGTCGTGTACACATCGGTGTCGATCCTGCCGGCCATGCCCGGCGGCGGATCGAGCACCACCGCGCCATTGCCCAGCACGCGGGACACGCCGCTCAGGCTCACATGGCGCACGAAACCGGTCACCACCGGCACATGATACCACTTCGGGCTTAGATACTGGCGACGCAGCGCCGTCAGTTGCAGGGTGCCGGACCAAGCTGTCTTGGGCATACCCGGATTCAGCACCGGATCGAGACCGGAAAAGCGTTCGCCATACAAGCTGGCATCGAGTCGCAAGCTTGCCGGCAATGCGACGTCATTTAGATACACGCGTTCGGTCAGACCCAACACCAGATCATTGGACCGGCGCCAGCGCACGAGCCCCTGGCTGCGGAAATAACTGTGGTGCGTGGCATCGAAATAACGATGCCAGACATCGAGTTCGGTGAACGAGGACACCGGCGCGCCTCGCAAGCGATCCACTGCGGCGTTCAGACGCCGCCGTCCGAACAGACCGACGGACCAGGTGCCATCCTCCTGTCCGCCAAGCGTGAAATCGTCCTGCAACGCATAGCGCACTGGTTGCGGCATTGGTTCAAACCGGAGCAAGGGTTCGGGCTGCGCATGCACCACTGGCGGAGGCGGCAGTTTTCTCGGTTGCCGATTGCGGGCCAGCGCCCCGGTATCGAGCTGTCGGCCGAAGAAACGGTAGGCGACCTTGCGCCCATGCCCGGATTGAAACCGCAACCGATGCCAGCCGGGCTGAATCAACCGGTAATCCATGTGACTCTGCGAGCCCTCGCGCGTTTCGATACGCAGCCAGAGCGGGCCGCGCACATTCAGCACCACCGGTTCAGCGGCTGTGGCGGCGTAATAGGTGCGTTCGAATGTCAGCGTGATCGGCCGCTTCTTGCCTTTCCCGCGCTGTTCGTAGGCCTTCAAGGACAGATACTGATCCGGCGGCGCATCACGCAAGGCAATCGTGACGACATGCCGCCCTGCCGGCAGACGCAGGCGCAGCCATTGCGCAGGCTTGCCCGGTTGCAACATCAGCGTCTGCGGCCTGTTCTCATCCACCCGATAAACCGCCTGCATGGGTTCCGGCTCGATCAGGCGCAAATCGATCATGTCCAGACGCAACCACAGATTGCTTGCATGCACATTGTCCATGACCACGCGCGCCTGTCGGAAGCCGGGCAAGACCACCTCGGCGGGAGATCGCGGCGGCATCAGCATCCGGCGCACACGCTGGCGACGGCTTTCGGGATGCCAGCCCCGGAGTTCAATACGTTGCACGCCGGCGCTGTTTTCCACCATGCGCTGAGGCGTCCACACGCTGCCGCTGAGCAGGCGCGTATGCAGGCTGCTCAAGGCTGGCAGATCGGAATGGCGGGCAAACAAGGCTTCGCCCTTGGCGAGCGCATGCTGCGCATGTTTGGGCGCGTGCTCCTTGATCCATACCAGCGCCTGCATGTACTCGATCACCGATTGGGCATCCTCGTCTGGCGAAAGCCGAAGCAAGGCCTCGAACTTGCGCTCGCCCAGCAACGCCGCCACGCCCTTCGGATGGCGCTCGGCCTTGAAGGAAGACGCCACGACCTGTTCGTTGGGCAGCGCATGCGTCTCCCAGCGTCCGGAAAGCGCAGCGGCCAGCGTCTGCGGCGACAGCGGCGGCAACACGCTCAATGGCAACGCACTGCGCCGCTCAAACACCCGCACCAGCAACGGGCCGTGTTCGGGTTCCACAGTGATTTCATGCACGCCGGGGCCGAAATGCCGCTCAATCGGAACACTGCGGCCGGCCAGCCGGTCGCCGCCCACCACCTTCAGCACCGGCACGGGCACATTTCGTATGATCGGCACCGGGCTCAAGCGGCCCTGCTCGCGCAGAATGACCCAATCATCCAGCACATGCTGTTCCTTGAGCGGATGCAAGGGCCGAACCTGCAGACGCAAATCCACGGGGCCGACGAAACGCAGCCGCACCGGCTTCCCGGCTTCGCTGCGCGCGGCGAAAAACACCGTGCCACGCACCGTATTGCCCACCGTCTCGATACCGGCCGAACTCACAACCGCGCTGGCAGCCTCGCGCCATTGCCGGGGCCCCGGCACCCGGGCAGACCACTGCATCCATGCGCGCACAGCCTGCTGGCGCTGCCTGCGCACGGGGCTGTCCAACTTCTCGCGGATGCGCATGCCGTCACGGAGGGCTTCGGCCAGCGCTGAACCCTGCTCGCCCGCCTCCTGCCATGCCCGAATCGCCTCCTCATAGCGTCCTTCGGACTGGGCAAGATAGCCCTGCCACAAATGCTGCTTGGCCGCGGGCAGATGCCCCATTGCCTGCTGCAGCACGCGACGCCAACCCGTCTGATAGGCAGCCAACGCAATGGCAGGCCATGGCCTTGCCTCATCAGGCAACAACATGGCAAGCCGCAACGACATTCCGGGCTCGCCGGCATAGGCCAGCGCCTCGGCGAGTTCCCGGTAATCCCGATCTTTTCCATGACGCAATGTCGCGCCAACCACCAGAGGCAGCATGGCCCGCATGCGTCCCTCATCCATCGCCCGCCGCTTCAACTCGCCCCACACCTGCCAGCGCAAGGCGTCATCGGACGAATACAGGAACAGCATCCGCCGCAGCCGCCAGGCCATGGCCGTCTCTCCCAGTCGCTCCAGCGCCCGCAGACGCGCCAGTTGCGCCTGCCGGCGGATCTCGCCTTTGCTGCCGCTGGCCAGTTGCTCCCAGGCCCCGAGTGCCTTCAGCCAGTCGTGCGCACCTTCGGCCTCTTGCGCCTCACGCAACAATTGCTGGCGCTGTTCTGCTGACAATGTGACATGGTGCAACAGCATGGCGCGGGTCGCGTCCGTAGCAACGGTGAGTCGTTGCTGCTCGCTGCGCAACAGACGCATCATGGGCTGCCATTCATTGCGCAGCGACGCGGCCAGCGGATCTTCCTGCACCGGCGCGCGATGATCAGCCCGTCCGGTCAGTTCAACCACGAAGGCGTCGGCCAGCCCTAGGCGTTGGCGCAGCATCTGCCGGGCGCGCCTGGCCGAGGTCAGATCGGAATAATCGCCGACCAGGATCCGCATCGACGAAGCCTCGGGCGCCGCATTCACGATGCGCGGCGACAGCCCGGCCCGGCGCAACCGCCGCATCTGCCGCATCGCACTCTCGCGATGGTGATACATTCCCGCCTGCACCGCATAGCGTTTCCGGGACCCGGCCGAGCCCTCGCCGCCGGCCAACTGCCGCCGAAACAGCGCGAATGCGCGCGGCCGCCCCACCTCACGCACCAGCGCAAGATAGGCCTGCTCCGACAGCCGGTGCGGAGCCGAAGCGCGATACTGCAGCGCCACCCAGACCGGCGGTTTGCCGCCTCCTTTGCGCCAGACACGGATCCGGTGCACCTTCGCAGGCAGCTCAAGTTCCAGCGTCGCCGCATCCACCATGGCTGCCGGCTCGTCAGCGGATGCGTACGGCCCGTCGAGGGTGGATGCCCGTTGCTTGCCAAACAGCGATGCAAGGCGCGCCATCGCGGCATCCGCGCGCGCCGGCCGAAAACGCACGATTGACCGTGACGCGCCACAGCCATGCAAGCGGACGGGTGGTTGTTGGTCCATTTGCAGCCAGAAATCCACCGAAGCGTGGTCAGGCTGCCAGCAGGCGATGCGCAGCCAACTGGCCGCAGCGCGCGGCGGCACAGCGTATTCGAGCGCATCGTCCAGTCGCGCAAACGATGCGCCGGCAATATCGCTCAGCCCTGCGCGCCAGAGCGAGGGCGGGAACCACTGCGCCTGTTGCGTGCGTGTCGGATCCGCCAGGGTGCGCGGAACAAACCGGAGAAAAGTCTGCGCCACCGCCCCCTGCGGCCGATGCGGGCGCAACGCGCGATAGAATGTATGCCGCTTGCGCATCAGTTCGGCCCGATGGGACAATGCATCCCAGGCAGGATGCTTCACAGCCTGTCGGCGCATCGCCTGCGCTGCAATCAGACCGCCATCGAGCTGCTGGTTGTCCATGGCCAGTCGCTGGGCTGCCGCCTCCACCCGGGCAGGATCTTCGGATGTCAGTGATTGCCGCCAGGTTTTTGCATCCATGTTCCAGGCATCTGCCGGGGCCTGATGCTGAACGGCCGGCGCGGCATTGAGTTCGGGCAACAGATGATCCGGCTCATCCAGGGCCAGCAAGCGGACATAGAGCGGCGCGCTGACCTTGAAACGCAGTTCATGCTGTCCGGGCGGCAGCTCCAGAAAGTCCGTTTCGAGCTGCCCCAGCGCCTGTGCCCCGCCCCCTGCCAGCCAGGCAGAACCGACATAGATCGGTTGCACGGTTTCCAGGCTGGTCTCCACTTGCAGCGTTCGCCAGGGCTTGCCATCCAGCAGCAGGCGAATCCGATAGTCCTGATGCAGTTGTTGCGCCTGCGCCCCATAAATCAGCCGGTGTTGCAAGGCAACCCGCACCGGCCCGGTAAGTTGCGCGCTCGCCGGCTGGCCGGGCGCAACCAGCCAGAACTGCCGCGAACCGCGTTGATCCGCTCGTCGGATGCCCACCCGCTTGGCGCCATCCAGCGCAACCTGATCGCGATAATGCAGCGACCAGCCGTTGGGCTCGTAGCGGCTGATAAACAGCGCCAGATCGGTAATGCTCTTCCTGGCGATCAGGCGCACCAGAACCGAATGGGCGCGTTGCGGATTCAGGATCAGCGAATGACCATCGCTGCCAGCCACAAGCGAGACATCCTGAAACAGTCCCGGCGTATCGGCCAGTTGCGCCAGCAGCGCCGCCGCATGCAACTCACCCTTCGGGCGCGTGATGCGCAGCATGGCCCGCGCCGGCACGAGCACCGTGGTCGAATCTCCGCGCCCGAGACTCACGACATGCATCCCCAGATGGAACTTGTAGCGGGGCCGCACCCCTGCCACCCACCAGGGGGATGATTCCACATTGTCCCAACGCAAGGATGGCGGATGTTGCTGCAGCAAACGCAACGCCGCGCCATCCAGCCCCGCATGCGCCGGCATGCCTTGCAGCAGCACCATCAAGCCCAGCAACCAGATTCTCGCCTTGCTCATGCCCATCCCTCCCGCACGCATTGCAGCACTTGATTGCGCAAATACCTGACCTGCAACAATTTGCGCCTGAGCTCCCTGCTCATTTCCAGGTGCACGAATCCCGAAAAACCGAATGTCCGCAGAGCCCGGGCATTGCGGTTGGTCGTGGCTCCAAGCTCACGCACCTCATCCGGATACAGCTTCGATCCGCCGGCAAGCACATCATCCAGACACCGATCGATTCGCCACACGATTTGCGACGGCTTCGCCGTGCCGTTGCTGATGATGGCATCGGCATGCCAGCCGGCCTCGGTGTGCCGCTTGAACTGGCTGAAACCATGCAGTTGCACGATGCCGCCATGGGGATAGGCGCGAGCAAAAGCGAGCGTGAACGCCTGAAAGAAACTGACATCCTGATGCGCCAGATCCGCCTGATCGTCCGGCAACTGATGGCGCGGCGCGGTATTCCATGCGGCGGCAACGACCCCGCGTTGGCACAGCCATTGAACAGCCAGTTGCCGCGTGCCACGATCATAGAAACTGTGCGGCGCTTCCAGCAGCAGGGCATGACGCGGCTTGTCTTCCTGACGCAACACATAGAAGCCGCCGCCGCGCCGCCGTTTGTCCTCGATGATGAGCAGATGCTCATCCGTAGCATCCAGCGACCGAAGCGCAAAACCAAGCCTGGCAAGCGCCTGGTCTGATACGGACGCAGGTTGCGTCAACAGCCGATAGAACACGGCCTGCGCCTGTTCAAACTCCTGCTGCGAAGGCGGCTGATAGCGCACATCCCGGCTGGCCGCGACAAGCTGCTCCAACAGCGATGGCGGCGTTGCCGGTGAGGCCTGGGCGCTTGCCGCGCCAGCCAGCAGCAGACTAATACTCAACAGCGTTTTCAAACGCAGCCTCCTCCACAATCCGGCGCTCCTCGTAGCGACCGGGCAACACATTGGTCAATGCGACATAACCCTCGTCCCGACCCTCGATCCACATCTCGATGCGATAGCGGCCGGCGGGCAAATCAGCGCGCAGCGGAATAAAGAACGATTGGCCGACATCCATGAACATACCCGCCTTGCCTAGAACCGGCGCCTTGGCCATCGACTTCGGAGGCGCCACCACGAACAGGCGGTCGCTGAACGTCCATCCCCGCAGATCGCGCAGATAAGGCCGTTGCACACCGCGCACCCGAACATGCACCCTGACCTCGCGCATCCGGCCGGCCGGCATGAACAGCCGCGCCGAAATCACCTTGTTCCGCTCCCAGGGCTGTTTGTCGACGACAAAATCGACAGGGGCACGTCGAAGCGGATACACCAGCCTTTTCACATACACGTCATCCATCGCATTGACATGGTTGATGAAGCAGCTCGTTTGCGCATCGCTCTCCAGGCGCAGTTGATGCACCCCCCTGCGTAGCGGCGGCAGCGGAAGTTCGCCGATGCGTCCGGCCACTTCCATCGAGGCATAACGTTGTCCGTCGAGCCAGAGCGTCAGCTTGCCGGGTCTGGCGGTCGTTCGCGTGAAAATCAGGTTGGGCCGCAGCACCTCGCGCTCCGCCTCCATGCGCACCTGAATCTCCCGGTCTCGCGGCAGATGCAGGTAAAAGCCGGGCAACGAGCGCGTGCGCGGCGGCAACGGGCTTTCGCGGGGCACCAACAACCAGCGGGCGGCCGGATGGCCCTCCGGCTGATATTCCTGCCAATGATACTGGCCCTGCATCAAGGCCTGGATCTCCTCGTCGGGACGAGGATGAATCTGCACCTGAATCAATGGAATGCGATTGTGCAGCAACAGCGTCTTCAGATTCAGCGGTCGCACACTGAACCAGCCCGGCATCCGGTGCTGCAAGTCCAGCAGTTTGGCGGCGTCATAATCCTCGGGCACATGCGTCGTCCACAGATACCCGTCCGGCCGGTCGTAGCCGTTGATCGCGATCGGGCACGCCGATTCGAACACCACCTCATCCACCTCGGCCGGCAACCAAAGATAATGCCGCACGGGATCAGACACCCGGCTGTCCGTCCAACGACCGGTCATGATGTCAAAGCGCGACGGTTTCACGGGTGCGGCCATGCGTCCCCTGCGCACCGTGCGCCCATCGCGCGCCAGCAAGCGGTAGGAAACGCTGCTGCAGGCGCTGGGCGTGCCTTGCAGCCAGATCCGGCGCAGATCAAAACGCATGACCGTTGGATGATCCGACACATGATGAACCGCAAAATGCACCGGTTCCTCGCCGGTCAGATAGATTGCCAGATAGGGATAATGCGGCGTAATCTCATACCAGCCGCCGTCGCTCTGTTGCAAATAGGCGCGCACGGCCCCGGCCCGATTGCTGACCACCTCCAGGGTGCCTGGCTGGAGCTGAAGCACCATGCGCTGCCGCGCATCCGTCCAGGGCCGTAAGATACGCCGTTCCACCCGACCGCCCGGATCGCGCCAGTGCAGCATCAGTTTGCCTGCCGGCACGGAGGCGTCGTCCACGGCGTCAAACGCCAACCGCACCCTGCCGCCCGGGTCGGGAATCGGAATCACGCCATGGCGCTCGGACGAAACAAACAGGCCGAAAGGCGGCACCGGCGGCGCCAGCTCCTTGCCCATGATCTCGCGGAAGGTGTACAGCTTGCGGATGCGATAGTGCTGGCCCGCCACCCCGATCGGGCCGACGCCTGCCCAACGTCTGCGCACCAGCGCCCGGCGCTCGGCCTCGGTCAGCAGATCAACGTCATACACATTGCCGCGCGCCAGTTGCCTGCGCTGTTCGAGACTGAGGCGATTCCAGGCCGCCGCCAGCTTGTGCTCGGGCACGAATTCAGGCGCATAAACCCGCAGCACGACATCCCGAATGCCGGGGTCGGCCTGGGCGATGCGCACACGCATGCGTCGGGCGGCGGTCAGCCGGCGCAGATTGACCATGCTGACCCGCCCGTCGGTGGGCTGCAGCCTCGGGTCGATATAGAACGACGCAGTGATGGGCTTGGCAAATCGGGTGTCGCGATAGCGCGTCACCCGCGAGCGATAATAGCGCGTATGGTTGCGCAGGATATTGCCGTTCGCATCGAGGAACTGGATTTCGATCGCATAGCTCCAGGTTACGTCCGGGTCGGCGCTGGCGGCGGCCTCTGCGGGCAAGGTGGCGTTGCTGACCAGTCGCAACGGCTGCAAGGCCGGGTTGATCGGGAACGTCGTCCAGCGATGCCGGTCGAGGACATAGGCGATGCTGCTGTAGGAGGCCTCCAAACGGGCCTGATCCAGCGGCCGTCCGCCCGTTCTCTGCTCCTGCCAGAGCAACAACTGCGGCCAGGCATACCAGAGGATCAGCGCCAGAATCAGCAACAGCAGCACGTGGTAGCGGCGCACGATACGCATCACGTCCCCTCCCGCAGCCTCAACCAGGCGGCTCTGGTCGCAATGAAGCGACGGAGCACCTCATCCGGCTGCCGCTTGCGCACGGCCAGAAACTCGGGCTGAAAGCTTCGCGGCACGAGGTTGACCAGCAATGGCACACGGTCGCCATGCGCAACCACCAGAAATGCCTGACGGGTATTGATGTCAAGGAGCCGACTAAAGACGTAATCCGGCCAGGCATGCACCAATCGCTGCAAGGCCACGATGTCCTGGCTTTCCACATAACGCCGGATGGCCTGACGCAATCCGCGCGGCAACGCATGCGCTGCTCCCCAGCGTCGCGATTTCAGATAAGCGCGCACCTCGGCGCTGATCAGCGGAAGCCCCAAGGCGCGGAATTGCACGGCTTGGGCATAATTCAGGTTCTGCTGCCGGTAGCTGTAGCGCATCAGGGACGACAGCCAGAGAATGGCAAAGCGCTTGCCCTGCGTCTGGTTCAGATACAGCGATTGCGGAATTGCACCGACCTCATAACCGATGGTATCCGGGCCGCCATCGACGATGCGCACTTTCAGCCCGTCGCCCGCCAAGGCTCGATACAGCGAGCGCTCCAGTCCGTCGAGTTCCGCCGGTTCGATGGGGCCGTCATTGAAACCAACCAGCACATCGGCATCGGGCAGGCGCGTGATCCCCGGCTTGGCGCCGAAGCCGCGGCATTGCACGACCAGCATGGGCCTCGTCCCCGCCTCGCGCAGCAGCACCTGATTCACCAGATTGAACGCACTGCGAAGATTGGCCGGCTTGATCAGGTCGGAGCTGCGCGTGCGATTGGCCTCATGATGCGCTCCGCCAATCAACAGCGCCCGGGCGCCCAGGCGCTCGAACAAGGCCGCGCCATACTCGAAGGTGCTGACTTCGAAGATCGGCCGCGGCACCTGAACGACGATCTCCCGTTCGGCCTGCAACGCAAACACATAGGTGCCCCAATAACGCCGTTGCGCCGCGGGATTTTCCACCAGAATCAGGTATTGCTTGCCGCGATCCCGCTCCGTGTAACGAATCAAGCGATAATCCAGCACCGCCGCGGCGGCCGCCACAGCCTTCAACTCCCGCAAACCGGCCTCTGTCCAGGCGCCATGGACGAATTCGTGACGAATGATATGCAACAATGGCGATACCACTTCCCGATCCAGATAGATCAACTGGGCCTGGGTGGGCGCAACATAGGCATCCGAACCACGGGGCGCGATGCGGATCTTGCCGTTCAGCAGCCAATCCTGGAGGTAGCCATCGATGCGCTCGGTGCCGATTTCCATGCCAATGGCCTCTCGCGCAATAAGGAAACGGGCGATCAGCCGCCGCACCTGGCGGGCGTCGAGATACAGTTCGGCAAAACCCGCCCGGCTGTATTCCCGCTGGATGTTGCGCAACGGTGGTTGCGCCCAGGCGATCTCAAAACGTCCCAGCATGTGTTTCAGCATGGCCAGATCCAGTCCGGCCGGCAACGACGCCTTTACCCACAGCTTGGTCGGCAGCGGCGGCAGATCAATCTCGCTTTCCTTTTTGCGCACGCCATACAGCGCCCGTGCCGCAACCTGCGAATAGCCGCGCACCTGGAGGGCGTTGCGTTGCGAAAACACCTTGTGAAACGCCTGGAAACACAGATTCAGGTTGCGCAGCACGTCCGCGCTCCGATCCAGATTCACCTTGCGCGGCGCGCCGGCAATGGCCAGCGCCCGACCATGCATGGCCATGAAAACCACCATGCCCGCATTGAACGCGCCTCGTTCCGAAACCGGCGCCGGCACTTCCACCAGCAGCCCCTGCGGTTGTTTCAAGTCCACCACATACAGGCCCCACCCCCGATGGGCTTTCGTCTCGTGGATGAACAGATAGCGATTCTCCAGCAAGGTGACGCGATAGTCGATCTTGGCCAGAGCCTGAACAGCCCGCGCAAGCAGGGTGTCGTTGCGATGAGCGAGATAGCTGCGAATCGCCCGCATGGCTTCGGTGAAGGTTTCCAGTTCGGCAGGTCCCGGAGCCACGAACGAATCCTCCGGCCAATGCCGGTACAGCCGCACCTCCTCGCGTCTCAGGCGGTCAACGAGGCTGCTCTTGGAATCGCGCTCCAGCGCCGCTGCGCCCAGCGCCTGCGCATTGGGCAAGCGCCAGCTCAGCGAAACAGGCAACAAGGTCAGCCCGTAGCCGATCAGGCTGGCAGCCGCGATCGCGACAAACGACGTCTGCAGCACGGCGCGGGTCATGCGCATGGCGATGCCCTTGTCATACATCTTGATGGCAATCAGGGTGGACAACAGATAGCCAAACCCGAAATAGTCGGTCACCTTCACCTGGGGTGCCCAGACCAAAAGCGCATAGGCCAGCACGAATTTGTAGGCAAAGCTGAGATTGAAGAACAACAGTATCTTGCGCGCCCCTTCAATGCTTGCCGAACGAAACACGGGAGAGGCGAGCAGCAATCGGGCCAGCAACAGGATGATGAAGGCCTCACCCAGAGAGGCGACGATCTTGATCGGCTGAAACCATTGCATCGCGATCAAGGCAGGGATCAGGATTCCGCTGAAATCCCAGCCATAGCGCAGATTCATGCGCGATGCGACAAAGGCCGCCGTAATCAGGATGATGTACGATTTCGGCCCGGCCAGCACGGACGACGCCAGATCCTCATACAGATAACCCAGATCGCTGACGCGGAAATTGGTCCATTCGAGCAAGCCGTAGCGAACCAGCAGGTACGTGAGCCCCACGGACACGCCCAAAGTCAGCATGCCCTTTTCCAGTCCCGGCTTCCAGAAATGGTTCGCGATCAGGATGACGATGATCAGGCCGAAGCTGTGCAGATTGTCCCGGTAATCGAAGTGAATATAGAAGTGATGAACGAGATATTCGCCGAGATGCTGGAACAGCCAGCCATCGAACACGATGCGCACGACGATGCTGACCAGCACGAGTGCGAAGAATCGGTCCCGTCCGAACAGCCGGCTCCAGCCGCCGAACCTCGCCAGATAATCGGAAAAGAACCAGACAATCGCATAGGTGACCAGGCTTTCGATGAAGATCGCCAGCACGGACCATGGCTTCAGCAGCAGCAGCGGCACCAGGTAGCCGGGGACAACCAGGCCGGTCAGCGCCCAACCGAAACGCAGATTCAACAGCGCGATGACCCATACGCCCACCCACACCGTGGTGATCACCGAGCTGGCCAGGCTGCCTTGCGGGAACACCTGAAGCGGGAACAGGTCCATCTCGTCTGCCCCTACATCTGCCTGAGCCGCGCGAGAAGATCGGAAATTTTGACCGGCTTGAACAGCACCTCGCGCACGCCCTCATCCAGCAGGCGTTGCCGCACGTCCGCATTGGCCCAACGCGTCAGAATCCATACCGGCACGGATGGTTCGGGCGCATCGCGCAACCAGCCCAGCAGTTCAAACGCATCCATGTCGGGCATCACCAGACTGGAAACGATGGCATCCGGGCGCCATTGCGCAATGCTGTCTTTCGCACTGTCCGCATCGCTCACGCAACGCACGTGCAACCCTTCCAGTTCCAGCGCCATGGCGAGCAATGCGCCCAGGTCCGCATCGCCCTCGATCAACAGAATCCGTCTCGGCTCAGTCATGGAAGAACACCTGCAACATCAGATCGATTTGCATGCCCTCGCCAACTTGCGCATGCGCCTGAACATCCCCTCCCCATTCGCGGATACGCAGGATCGCTTCGCGCATATCCTTGTAGGACTTGCTATCCACCGGCAGTTCACCAAACAGGTAGGCCTGCATGCGCTCATCCGGCAAACCGAAACCGCGGTTGCGGCAGCGGATGAACATCTGTGCGCCTCGATGCTCAATGCCGACATGAATCGTGCTGTGTTCAACGGCATCATCAATCAACAACACAAGCGCCACACGAATCACCCAGGCCAGCATGCCGCCCGGTTCCGCCAACACCAGGTTCGCAAACGGAGGCTTCTCCACCTCAACGCTCACCTTGTGCTGTTGCAACACATCCGCAAGCGCCTCGACAGCCTCTGTCACAGCGCTGCAGGGATCCACCGGATAAACCTCGGAGGTTCCCGCCTCCAGATCCTTGCCGATATAACGATGCATGCGTGCAAACATCGACAGGATATGCGACACCCGCCGGTCGATCAGCGTCTCGGTGCGCGCGCGCTGTTCATCCTTGATTTCCCGATGCGTCAACAGCGATGACGCCGCCATGACCGCCTGCAAATCATGGCGCATCTGGAACAGGAAGCGTTCGATCAGCCGATCCTTGATGCCGTAATGGGCGCGCATCTCGGTCACATCAACCAGCTCACACAGAATACCCTGCAACGCAAATGGATGGGCCGCACCCGCCTCGACATCATGCCCGCTCTCGCGATGGTACAAAGGCTGAATCGTGAGCAGGAAAACGCGTTCGCTGTTTTCGGCCCGCACCGGCAGCGAAAAGCGCCCGTGCTCCAACACGATCTCGCGGAACATGCGCCGGCAACGCGCAGCCGACAGGCCGGTCAATTCGCGCATGAAATCCAGCGCCGTCAGTTCATAGGGCTCGACATCCAACTGCTTGGCCAGATCCTCCATCCGGCGATTCACTTGCAACACGTCGCCGAACAGATCGTACACGATGGCCGCAACGCTCATGCCGTTCATCACGTTTTCCAGGCTGGACAGGCGAAACTCGTGCAGAGCCAGATCCTTGCGCACCTCCCGCAACACGCGGCTGTGCCCTTCCACGCCCAGATAATCGCGAATGCCCGACTGCTCCTGCCGCTGCTGCAACTGCCAGCGCAGGCGATGATAAAGCAACTCACTGATCTGACGCGCAAAATCACGGATCACCTTGGAAAAGTCATGGATCTGGGCGCGCTGTTCGGGCCGAACCGTAAATGCCCAGAAACCCATGACATCGCCGGCAAACACCAGCGGCACCAGGTATTCCTCCTCCCCTTCACCCCGATTCCGCAGGTATTGTCGCTCAAGCCGCACCGGACCGTTCTCCTCAATGGCCCGTTTATAGGGCTGGCGCTCATAGTCGCGACGGCGCTCCTCGATATCGTCCAGCGAACAATTCAACGCCTGGACTTCGCGCAAGCGATGATCGCCCTCGACGCGTTCCAGCAAAATCAGGCGCTCCAGATCCAGCGTCTGATACAGCATATTGGCCACCTGTTGCCAATGCTCCCGCGTCTCATAGAAGCTTGCCGGCGTCACCCGCTTCTTCAGCTCCTCGGAAAGCTCCAGCAGCATCGCACGCATGGTTTCATCATGCAGCATGGCCTTCTCGCGATAGAAAAGCACGAAGAAGAGCAGTTGCGCGCTGGCCAGCGCGACGATCGGCAACCACAACTGCACGGTTTTGAACAGATACAGACCTGTCAGCACATAAGCCGCAAAGATCGCCAGACTGGCCGACACCGTGGCGCGCCTAGAATCCAGCCAGTGGAACACCAGCAAACTGACGAGCGTGACGACAAGCAACATGCCGAACAGCGCGGGCAAACCGGGGCGATGGATGAAGCGACCGGTCAGCAAGGTGTGCAGAGCCGCGCCGCGCACATCGAGCAAGGAAGTGGTCATGCCCGGCGGTGAAATCGGGGTTTTCACGCCGGGAATCTCGCTTGTGCTGGCAAAACCAATCAGCACGACCCGATTCTTCACCAGCTCGGGAATGGCGCCGCCAGCCAGCAGACGCGAGAGCGTCAGGCGAGGAAGGCGACCCGAGCCCACCTCAAAATTGATCAGAAAACGATCAGGCGGAGTGGGACGATCAACACTGTCGGAGCGACTGGCAGCCGTCTGCTCGAGGGTTGGATAGCGCGTCCCGCCGATCTGCACAAAGGATCGATGCCAGCGATACACGCCGTATTCCGCCAACGGCAGAGTCAGCACACCAAATGGCAGCTCCTTGCCTGCCTGCGAAGGCCATGGTTCGATGCTTTCCTGACTCGTCTGACCAACCGCGGCAATCACGCGCCGGCCGAATACGACATTTCCCTGTTGACGGGCATAGTCATAGAAAGCCGCTGAAACGCCTTGGGGCACGAATGTAAACGCAATCTTCCTCGCCCCCAGCTTTTCCAGCTCGCGCAATAACGTCAGCCAGGTTTTGTCGCCATCGTCGCGATGACCCGCCCCGGCCTCAATCAGCAACAGCTCGTCCGCCGGCTGCTCGCCGGCTGTCAACCGCACCATCGCATCGTAAACCAGCCCGTCGGCATATCGGAACAGATTGGTAAAGGCAAAGAAACCTGCGATCAGGAATGCCGAAAGAACGGCATAGATCAGTCCGGCATATCGCGAGCGCCAAGAATCTCCCATATCCCCATCCCCCGCAGACGACCTGTGCCAACGTTCGCACCGCACCATTCTTTTGTCTGCGTGCTCTGTAAATAGCAGATAGCATGAAGCGCAGCAAGCGTCAATGGACAATCGTTCCGGAAATATCGCCGGAAGCGCCGCAGCGACTGCGGCAGCAAGAAAGGAACCTTTGAACGAATGGCGATCAAGCCGATTGCCAGTCGAATCGATCCCGAAGGGGTTCGGGGGATTGAAGCGCGCAGCGAAAAAGCCGTGCCGGGCGGCAATCCGGCGAGTTCATCACCGGCCAAAAAATAAACCCCAGTTATGCCAACATAACTGGGGTTAGCTGGCGTCCCCAAGGGGATTCCGTCTTAAGCTCAGCAGAAGATGAAAACTCTTGTTTTACAACGACAATGATGATCCGCTGGGACATATGTCTTCAAAAAACCGCACATCTCTCATTTGGACATTTGTCCAGATCTAAGGACATATGTCCACGCAGAACCTATTTATACGGCTCAAATTGGGTCAATGTGGCTTGCATGTCAACAGGCAATCGCTGTAGAGACTCCAAAGCAATGACCTCCGGCACGCTGAATCGCGCCTCAGCCACCGAGCCGGCAATGGCCGCCAGCGTGTCCGCATCGCCGCCCAGCGACACCGCGTTGCGCACCGCGTCCTCGAAGTCCT
>CAYQMA010000015.1:0-20000 GCA_964418535.1 uncultured Zetaproteobacteria bacterium
CGCCGCAGACCGTGGATGCGCTGATGAAGCTTGATCTGCCGTCCGGCGTGGACGTCGAGATCAAGCTGTGAGCGGGAGAGAAGCGATGGCAGGATTGATTGCACGCAAGGCGGGCATGACCCAGATCTTCGCCGAGGATGGCGAGGCCATTCCGGTCACCGTTCTGCAGGTGGAGCCGTGCCGAGTGATCGCGCTGCGCACTGCCGAGAAGGACGGTTATGACGCTATCCAGGTGGGTTACGGCAAGGCTCCGCGCAAGCAAAGCCGCGCCGTGCAGGGTCACTTCGCACGCCAGGGGCAGGAGCCGATGCGCGGCCTGAAGGAGTTCAGGCTGAAAGAGGGTGAAAGCTTTGAAATCGGCCAGGAGTTGACGGCCGAGTTGTTTCAGCCCGGGCAGAAGGTGGATGTGTCCGGCACCTCCAAGGGTCGTGGTTTTGCCGGCGTGATGAAGCGTTACAACTTTGGCGGCGGCCGCGCCAGCCATGGCGCCGAGAAAGTGCATCGGCAGATGGGTTCGACCGGTCAGTGCCAGGATCCGGGCCGTGTGTTTCCCGGCAAGAAGATGCCGGGTCACTACGGCGCCGCCCGCGTGACGGTGCAGAACCTGGAAGTGGTGCGTGTGGACGCCGAGGCGGGCCGCATCCTGGTTCGGGGCGCGGTGCCGGGTGCGAAAAACGGCCTGGTGGAAGTCCGGCCGGCCGTGAAGGGAGCGTAAGTCATGCCTGAAGTGACCGTGGTGGATCAGAACAACAAGCCGGTGGGCAAGCAGGAGCTGAACGACGCCGTGTTTGGTCTGGAGCCGGATGCCGGTTTCGTGCATCGGGTGTATACGGCGCTGGCGGCCGCTCGGCGCGCCGGCACGCATGCGACGAAGACGCGTTCCACTGTTTCCGGCGGCGGCAAGAAGCCCTGGCGTCAGAAGGGCACCGGTCGCGCCCGTCAGGGTTCGACCCGCGCCACCCAATGGCGTCATGGCGGCATCGCTCACGGCCCGCAGCCGCGCAGCTATGAGACGCGCATCAACAAAAAGGAGCGTCGGCGTGCGCTGTGCCTGACGTTGTCCAGTCATCTGCGCGACGGCCGGCTGACCCTGGTGGACAAGCTCGAGCTGCCGGCCATCAAAACGAAGGGCTTCGTTGAGGTGATGAAGGCGCTGGATGTGAACAGTGGCTTGTTTGTGCTCGATGCCGAAAACCGCGAAGTCGAGTTGTCTGGCCGCAACGTGCCGCATGTGAAAGTGGTGTTGGACGGTCAGATCAACCTGCATGATCTGCTGAAGTACGACCGCGTGGTGCTCACGCGCGCCGCGGCCGAGAAACTGGAGGCTCGCCTGTCATGAGCGCGACATACGAGGATTTCAAGGTTCTGCGTCGCCCGGTGGTGACCGAAAAGAGCTATACGGCCCAGGGCGCGAACAATCAGTACACCTTCCGTGTGGATCGGGCCGCCACCAAGCGGCAGATCAAGCAGGCCGTGGAAGCCATCTTCGATGTGAAGGTGGAGCAGGTGCGCGTGATGAACATGCCGGGCAAGCCCAAGCGCAGGGGTCTGCACGAAGGCCGCCGCGCGGGCTATCGCAAGGCGGTGGTGAAGCTGGCCGAGGGCCAGACACTGGAAGTGACGGAAGAGGCTTGATATGGCGCTGAAGGTTTTCAAACCCATCACCAACGGTTCGCGCGGTCGCGTGGCCGTGTATGAACCCGAGCTGTACCGGGGTCGCCCCGAGCGCAGCCTGGTTGTCGGCCTGACCCGAAAGGCCGGTCGCAACAATTACGGGCGCATCACCACCCGTCACAAGGGCGGCGGGCACAAGCGCTTGTATCGCAAGGTGGATTTTCGCCGCGATAACGTGGGCGTGCCGGGCCGCGTGGAGCGTATTGAATACGACCCGAACCGTTCGGCGCATATCGCGCTGGTCGTGTTCGTCAATGGCGACAAGCGCTACATCCTGGCGCCGCAAGGCCTGCGCCCGGGCGATACGGTGATGAGCGGGCCGGATGCCGAGATGCGTCCGGGCAATGCGATGCCGCTGGCCAACATTCGCGTCGGCACGATGGTGCACAATGTGGAGTTGAAGCCGGGCAAGGGCGGACAACTGGCTCGCTCGGCCGGCATGGCCATCCAGCTGATGGGCAAGGAAGCCGGTCGCGCGGTGCTCAAGATGCCGTCCGGCGAGTTTCGCCGCGTGGACGCGCGTTGCATGGCCACGATCGGCGTGGTGGGCAATGCCGACCATGCGAACCGCAAGATTGGCAAGGCGGGTCGCTCCCGCTGGCTGGGCATTCGGCCGACGGTGCGCGGCGTGGTCATGAATCCGGTGGATCATCCGCATGGCGGCGGCGAGGGTCGCACCTCCGGCGGCCGCCATCCGGTGACGCCGTGGGGCGTGCCGACCAAGGGCCACAAGACCCGCAACAAGAACAAGGCGTCGAATCGCGACATCATTCGCCGCCGCAAGCAGAAGTGAGGTAGAGCATGGCGCGTTCATTGAAGAAGGGGCCTTATATCGAGCCCTCGTTGATGAAGAAGGTGCTGGCCGCGAAGGAAGGCAAGCTCAAGGGCGTGATCAAGACCTGGTCCCGCCGCTCGACCATTTCGCCGGAGTTCGTGGGCCTGAACTTTGCCGTGCACAACGGCAACAAGTTCATTCCGGTGTATGTGACCGAAAACATGGTCGGCCACAAGCTGGGCGAGTTCGCGCCGACGCGCACCTACTATGGTCACGGCGCCGACAAGAAATCGAAGAAGAAGAGGTAAGCGGTCATGAGCATGGAAGTGCGCGCAGTGGCGAGGGAGATCCGGATCAGCCCGCGGAAGGCGCGGCTGGTGGCGGATCAGATTCGCGGCCTGCCGGTGGATCGCGCCCTGGCGGTGCTGGCGCTGTCGCCCAAGAAGGGCGCCCGGCTGATGGAGAAGGTGCTGAAGTCGGCCATCGCCAATGCCGAGCAGAACCACGGCCTGGACGTGGACGAGCTGATTGTGTCCACGGCCCGCGTGGACGAAGGATCGACCCTGAAGCGTTGGCGTCCCAAGGGGATGGGTCGCATCCGCAAGCGTTACCATCGCCTCAGCCATCTCGTCGTGGCCGTGCGCGAGCGCGCCTGAGTTCAGAGACAAACGGAGTAGATGCATGGGACAGAAAGTTAATCCGATCGGTTTTCGCGTGGGTATCACCCGCGGATGGGAATCGCAATGGTATGCCGACAAGGATTTCGGCCCGCTATTGCTGGAGGACATCCGTCTGCGCGAGTATGTGAAAAAGCGTCTGCGTCATGCCTACGTGTCCCGCATCGTGATTGAGCGGCCGGCCGGCAAGATCAAGGTGACCGTGCATACGGCGCGTCCGGGCGTGGTGATCGGCAAGAAGGGCGCGGATATCGAGGCGCTCAGAGCCGAGCTCCGCAAAATGACGAACAGCGATGTCGAGGTGTACATCATGGAGGTGCGCCAGGCCGAGGCCGAGGCGCAGTTGGTGGCCGAGAATATCGCTTTCCAGCTGGAGCGCCGCGTGGCCTTCCGGCGGGCGATGAAGCGCGCGATGCAGGGTGCGCTGCGCATGGGCGCCAAGGGCGTGAAGGTGAAGTGCTCCGGCCGCCTGGGCGGCGCGGAAATCGCCCGCACCGAGGGTTACCACGAGGGTCGCGTGCCGCTGCATACGCTGCGCGCGGATGTGGACTATGGCTTTGCGGAAGCGCGTACGACCTACGGCGTGATCGGCGTCAAGGTCTGGGTGTTCAAGGGCGAAAAGCTCGGCGACGCCGACGACGCGGTCGCCTGATTCCAGTTGCGAGGGTAGACGATCATGTTGCAACCGAAGAAAATCCGCTGGCGCAAGCACCATAAGGAATTGCAGCGCCTGCGCGGCATCAGCGAGCGCGGAGCGAGCCTGAATTTCGGCCAGTACGGGCTGAAGGCGATGGAGCCGGGCCGCATCACCGCCCGCCAGATCGAGGCCGCGCGTATCGCGATGACGCGCCACATCAAGCGTCAGGGCCGTATCTGGATTCGCATGTTCCCCGATCTGCCGGTGTCCAAGAAGCCGGCCGAGGTGCGCATGGGCAAGGGCAAGGGCTCGCCGGAGTATTGGGTGGCCGCCGTGCGCAAGGGGCGCGTGCTCTACGAAATGGACGGCGTGGATGAGGCGTTGGCGCGCGAGGCCTTGCGGCTGGCTGCGGCCAAGTTGCCGATCAAGACCAAGATTGTTGTGCGCGGGGTGGGCCGATGAGCGACATCAAGAAAGCCAGTGAGCTGCGCGGCATGTCCGATGCGGAGCTGAAGTCGCGGCTGGAAGAACTGGCGGCGGAAGCGATGAAGCTGCGTTTTCAGCAGGCGACGATGCAGTTGGCGCAAACGGCGCGGCCGAAACAGGTGCGGCGCGAGATCGCCCGCATCAAGACCATTCTCGCGGAACGGGCCAGGCAGGGAGTTGAAGCATGAGCGAGCAGAAGAGCAACAAGCGCGTGCTGGAAGGCGTGGTGACCAGCAACAAGGGCGACAAGACCATCGTCGTTGAGGTGGAGCGCCGGTTCCTGCACCCGCAGTACCGCAAGACCGTGCGTTCGCACAAGAAGTACATGGCGCACGACGAGGGCAACGAGTGCAATATCGGCGATACCGTGCGCATCGTCGAGTCGCGGCCGCTGTCGCGTCGCAAGCGCTGGGTGCTGCAGTCCATCGTGACGCGCGCCGAGCAACTGTAAGCGGGAGTAGAGGCGATGATTCAGAACGAGACGATTCTCAACGTGGCCGACAATTCCGGCGCCCGCAAGGTGGCCTGCATCAAGGTGCTGGGCGGTTCCAAGCGCCGGTATGCGCGCGTGGGCGACGTGATCGTGGTGGCGGTCAAGGACGCGCTGCCCAACGGCAAGGTCAAGAAAGGACAGGTGGCGCGCGCGGTTGTGGTGCGCACGGCCAAGGAATTCCGTCGTTCCGACGGCAGTTCCATCCGTTTTGACGAGAATGCGGCCGTGCTGCTGACCAATCAGGGCGAGCCGATCGGCACCCGTATCTTTGGCCCGGTCACGCGCGAGCTGCGCAACAAGGGTTATATGAAGATTATTTCCCTCGCGCCGGAAGTGCTGTAAGGCGCCGGGAGCTGGAGACAGGAATGAGCATGAGGACAAAGACCCGCATTCGACGCGACGATGAAGTCATCGTGATCGCCGGCAAGGACAAGGGTGTGCGCGGCAAGGTGATTCGCACGCTGCCGCGCGAGGGGCGTGTGCTGGTGGCGAAGGTGAACATGATCAAGCGCCATACGCGGCCGACGCCGAACTCGGCCGGCGGCATCATCGAGCGCGAGGCGCCCATCGCCATTTCCAACGTGCAGTACTACTGCCCCAAGTGCAAGACCGGCGTGCGCCTGGGCGCCAAGCTGCTCGAGGACGGCCGCAAGGTGCGCGTGTGCCGGAAGTGCGGCGAAGTGCTGGATCGATAACCGCAGGAGAGCGACGAAACCATGGCCCGATTGAAAGAGCTGTATCAGAAGGAAATCAAGCCCGCCTTGCAGAAGGAGTTGGGCATCGACAACGTCATGGCCGTGCCGACGATCAGCAAGATCGTGGTCAACATGGGCGTGGGCGAGGCGACGCAAAACGCCAAGCTGCTGGAAGGCGCGCTGGCCGACATGACGGCGATTACCGGTCAGAAGCCGGTGGTGACCCGCGCCCGCAAGTCCGTGGCGAACTTCAAGCTGCGCGAAGGCATGGGCGTGGGCTGCCGGGTGACGCTGCGCGGCGACCGCATGTGGGAGTTTCTTGATCGCCTGATCAACATCGCCCTGCCGCGCATTCGCGATTTCAAGGGCGTGAGCCCGCGTTCGTTCGATGGCCGCGGCAACTATTCGCTGGGCATCAAGGAGCAGATCATCTTCCCCGAAATCGAGTACGACAAGGTGGACAAGATTCGCGGCATGGATATCACGATCTGCACCACGGCCACCAACAACGAGCATGGTCTTGCCCTGCTCAAGCATTTCAACATGCCGTTCAGGAACTAAGGAGCAAGCAATGGCAACCAAGGCAATGATTGCGAAGTGCAATCGCAAACCCAAGTTCAAGGTGCGCGCCTACACGCGCTGCCAGCTTTGCGGTCGGCCGCATTCGGTCTATCGCAAGTTCGGCATCTGCCGCATCTGCCTGCGCAAGCGCGCCCTTGCCGGCGAGATTCCCGGCATGGTCAAATCGAGCTGGTAGGAGATACGCCATGATGACCGATCGTATCGCGGACATGCTGACCCGCATCCGCAACGCCCAACAGGCGGGCCTGGAGAAGGTGGAGATGCCGGCCAGCAATACGCTGCTGGCTATCGCCGAGATCCTCAAGAAAGAGGGCTATATCCAGTCGGCCAAGGTGTTCAACCGCAAGGGCCACCGCCATCTGCGCCTGACGTTGCGCTATGATGACGAGGGCAAGCCGGTGATCCGGGAAATCCGCCGCGTTTCCAAGCCGGGCCGCCGCGTTTACGCCGGTGCGGACGAGCTGCCGCGCGTGAAAAACGGTTACGGCACCGCGATTATCAGCACCTCCCGCGGCGTGATGACGGACAAGAGTGCGCGCGCAGCCCGGGTGGGCGGCGAAATTCTTTGCACGGTATTTTGAGGTAGATCATGTCTCGTATTGGAAAACAGCCGATTTCCGTCCCGGCGGGCGTGGAGATCAAGATCCACGACGACCATGTCGCCGTCAAGGGGCCCAAGGGTGAGCTGACTGCGCCGCTGTTTCCGGGCATTACGGTCAACCATGAGGGCGACACGCTGACTTTGTCCTGCGCCGATCTGGGCAACAAGGCCCTGAAGTCCAAGTTTGGACTGGCGCGGGCGCTGCTGGCGAATGTGGTGACCGGGGTGACCAAGGGGTTTGAGAAAACGCTGGAGCTGCGCGGCGTGGGTTATCGCGCCCAGCTTCAGGGCAAGACCCTGAACCTGTCCCTGGGTTTTTCGCACCCGGTCAGCTACGCCGTGCCCGAGGGCGTGGATGTCAAGGTGGAACAAAGCCGCATCATCATCTCCGGCGCGGACAAGCAGCGCGTGGGTCAGGTGGCGGCCGAGATTCGCGCCTTCCGTCCGCCCGAGCCCTACAAGGGCAAGGGCGTGCGCTATGCGGACGAGTATGTGATGATGAAAGAAGGCAAGAAGGCTTAGGAGAGCGCAATGGGTGTGAAGCGTTATGAGAAGAATGCGAGCGTGCGTCGCGCCCGGCGTGTGCGTGCGCGCGTCAAGGCCAGCGGTCGTCCGCGGCTGAGCGTGTTCCGCTCCAGTCGTCATATTTATGCCCAGGTGATTGACGACGCGGCCGGCCGGACGCTGGCGGCGGCATCGAGTCTGGAAGCCTCGGTCAAGTCGGGCGGCAACAAGGAAGGCGCCGCCGAGGTCGGTCGCCTGATCGGCGAGCGTGCGAAAAAGGCCGGCATCGAGGAAGTGGCCTTTGATCGCGGGCGTTATCCCTATCATGGCCGCGTGCGGGCGTTGGCGGAAGCTGCGCGCGAAGCCGGACTGAAGTTCTAGGAGCATTGGAATGATCAATACGGAAGAACTGGAACTGACCGAAAAGCTGGTGCACATCAACCGCGTGGCCAAGACCGTGGCCGGCGGTCGCAGGATGGGCTTTTCGGCGCTGATGGTGGTGGGCGATGGCAACGGCCACGTCGGATTCGGCCATGCCAAGGCCAAGGAAGTGCCGGAAGCCATTCGCAAGGCCAATGAAATTGCGCGCCGGAACCTGATTTTCGTGCCGCGCAAGGGCGGCACCATTCATTTCGAGGTGATGGGCAAGCAGGACGCCTCGCGCGTGATGCTCAAGCCGGCCAGCGAGGGTACGGGCGTGATCGCCAGCAGCGCCGTGCGCGCCGTGATGGACGCGGCCGGCATCAAGGATGTGCTGACCAAAGCGCTGGGTTCGCGCAATCCGCTGAATCTGGTTCGCGCCACGTTCAATGGCTTGAAGCAGTTGGAAACGCCCGAACAGGTGGCCGAGCGCCGCGGCAAGGCAGTCAAGGGGGCTGAGGGATGAGCAAGAAGAACACCATTCGCGTTCGTCAGTTCAAGAGCGGCATCGGCTATGCCAAGGATCAGAAGGCGACCTTGCGCGGGCTGGGTTTTCGCCGTTTGAACCAGGTGGTGGAACTGGAAGATACGCCGGCCGTTCGTGGCATGATCAACAAGGTGCGCCATCTGGTGCGCATCGAATCGTAAGGAGCGGGCGATGAAGCTGAACGAATTGAAGCCGACGCCGGGATCGCGCCGGGGGCGCAAGCGCCTGGGCTGCGGCGTGGGCTCTGGACATGGCAAGACAGCCGGACGCGGCCACAAGGGACAGAAGTCTCGCACCGGCGGCAAGATTGCGCGTGGCTTTGAGGGCGGCCAGATGCCGCTGATTCGTCGTGTGCCGAAGCGTGGATTCACCTCCCGCGCCCGCACGCCGTGGCAGGTGGTCAATGTCGGGCAGTTGGAGCGGTTCGAGGCCGGCGCCCATGTGGATGCGGCGGCGCTGTATGAGGCGGGCCTGATTCGCAATGCGGTGGATCCGGTCAAGTTGCTGGGCCAGGGCGAGCTGAGCAAGAAGCTGGAGATTGCGGTGGCCGCGGCTTCGGCCCAGGCGGCTAGCAAGGTGGAGGCGGCGGGCGGCAGCCTGAAGCTCACCCGCGCCTGACGGCCGGGGGAACCATGTTCGAACGCGCGGGGCAACTGGCCGGACTGGCCGACATGGGCAAGATTCCCGAGCTCAAGAGCAGAATTCTGTTCACGCTCGGGATGCTGATCGTCTATCGCATCGGTGCGCATATTCCGGTGCCGGGCATCGACGCCCATGTGCTGGCGGAAATCTTCAAACAGGCCCAGGGCACGATGCTCGGCATGTTCGACATGTTCTCCGGCGGAGCGTTGCGCCGACTCACCATCTTTGCGCTGGGCATCATGCCCTACATTTCGGCGGCCATTATTCTGCAGTTGATGACCGTGGTTTCGCCGAAACTGGAACAGTTGAAAAAGGAAGGCGAGGCCGGACGCCGCAAGATCACCCAGTACACGCGCTATGGCACGGTGGTGCTGGCCCTGTTTCAGTCCGTTGGCATCGCGGTGGGCATGGAGTCCTTCTCGGTGAACGGTATGCCGGCCGTGGTGGAGCCGGGCTGGCCGTTCCGTTTGATGACCGTGCTGACGCTGACATCCGGCACCGTGTTCCTGATGTGGGTGGGCGAGCAGATCACCGAGCGCGGCATTGGCAACGGTATTTCGCTGATCATTTTTTCCGGCATCGTGGCCGGCCTGCCGCGCGCCGTCGGCAGCACGCTGGAGCTGGCGCGCACGGGCGAGTATTCGGCCTTTACGGTGCTGTTCCTGTTTGCAACCGCGATCGTCGTCACCGGCGTGGTGGTGTTCTTTGAGCGGGCGCAGCGGCGCATCCCGATCCAGTATGCGAAGCGGCAGGTGGGCAACCGCCTGTATGGCGGCAAGTCCTCGTTTCTGCCGCTGAAGATCAACACGGCGGGCGTGATTCCGCCGATTTTCGCGTCCTCCTTGATCCTGCTGCCGGCCACGTTCGCGCAGTTCACGAAGCATGCCCAGGGATTTGGCTGGCTGGGCGATGTGGCGGCGCTGCTCTCGCCCGGAAGCTGGCTGTATATGACGCTGTTCTCCGTGCTGATCGTCTTCTTCTGCTTCTTCTACACGGCCATCGTGTTCAATCCGAAGGAAACGGCCGATCAGCTCAAGAAGCATGGCGGCTTTATTCCCGGCATCCGGCCGGGGCAGAAAACGGCGGAGTACATTGATTCGGTGCTGACCCGCATCACGGTGGTCGGCGCAATCTATGTCACCTTGGTCTGCCTGCTGCCGCAGTACCTGATTTCCGAGTTGTCCGTGCCGTTCTATTTCGGCGGCACCAGCCTGCTGATTGTCGTGGTGGTGACGATGGACACGATGGCGCAGATCCAGGCGCACCTGCTGACGCACCAGTACGAAGGCATGATGAAGCAGGCCCGGTTGAAGACCGGTCGTTGATGAACATCGTATTGTTTGGCCCGCCGGGCGTGGGCAAGGGCACCCAGGGCGCGCGTCTGGCGAAGGAGACGGGCATCGCGCATCTGGCCATGGGCGACATTCTGCGCGCCGCCGTGCGCGAGGGCACCGAGGCGGGTCGCAAGGCCAAGGCCTATATGGATGCCGGCAATCTCGTGCCCGACGACGTGGTCGTGGCGATGATCGAAGATCGCATTCTGCGCGATGGTCGCAACGGATTCCTTTTGGATGGATTCCCTCGCAATGTGGCGCAAGCCGAGGCGTTGGATGCGATGCTGGCGGAACATGGATGGAAGCTGGATCGCGTGGTCTTCATGGATGCGCCCGAGGAGGAGCTGATTGAGCGTCTGGCCGGCCGTTTGGTGTGCCGGGCTTGCGGTTTGAGCTTTCATCGGCATTATTCGCCTCCCCGCGAAGAAGGGGTGTGCGATGCCTGTGGCGGCGAGCTGTATCAGCGCGAGGACGACCGCGAGGAAGTCATTGCCCAGCGGCTGGCCGTTTATCGCGAACAGACCGAACCCTTGCTGGCGTTCTACCGGAACAAGCCCGGTTTTGTGCGCCTGGATGCCGCGGGAGACATGGATGAGGTGTACCGCGCGCTGGTCGCGGCAGTGAAGGAATAGGGATGGCGAAAGAAGACATCATTGAAATGTCGGGCGAAGTGATCGAAAAGCTGCCCAACGCCATGTTCAAGGTGCGGCTGGATAACGGTCACGAGGTTCTGGCGACCATTTCAGGCAAGATGCGCAAGTACTATATCCGGATTCTTCCGGGCGACCGCGTGACGGTGGAGATTTCGCCCTATGATCTTTCGCGCGGGCGCATCAGCTATCGGGAAAAGTGAGTTTGACGCCGCTTGGGCGGCGATGGAGGCAACAACATGAAGGTTCGTGCATCGGTGAAAAAGATCTGCGGCAAGTGTCGCATCATCAAGCGGCGCGGCATCGTGCGCGTGATTTGCGAAAATCCGCGCCACAAGCAGCGTCAGGGCTGAACCGGCTCATGCGCGCGTCCCGGAAATCGAGCTTGCGGGATGCCGGCCTTGCGACTATCATCGCGCGCCCTTTGGCGGGGCGCGGCCTGTGGGGCGCGTCGGCATCTTGCGGACAGGAGGCATAAGTGGCACGTATTGCCGGAGTCAACATTCCGACCCAGAAGCGCGTGGAGATTGCGCTGACCTATATCTATGGCATCGGGCGCTCCACGTCGCGCAAGATCCTGGCCAAGGCTCAGGTGAATCCGGACACGCGCGTGCGTGATCTGACCGACGCCGAAGTGGCGAAGATCCGCTCGGTGATTGACAGCGATTACACGGTGGAAGGCGACAAGCGCCGGGAGGTGGCGATGGACATCAAGCGCCTGACCGATCTGGGCTGCTATCGCGGCCTGCGCCATCGCCGCGGTTTGCCCGTGCGCGGTCAGCGCACCAAGACCAACGCCCGCACCCGCAAGGGGCCCCGCCGCACCGTGGCCGGCAAGAAGAAGTAAGTCGAGGTAACCCATGGCATCTCCGAAGAAGTCCGGCGCGAAGCGTCGCGCCCGCAAGAACATCGCCAATGCCATTGCGCATATCAAGGCGAGTTTCAACAACACCATCATCACCTTCACCGACGAGGCCGGCAATACGATTTGCTGGGCGACCAGCGGTGCTTCCGGTTTCCGCGGCTCGCGCAAGAGCACGCCGTTTGCGGCGCAGGTGGCCGCCGAGGAGGCCTGCCGCAAGGCCATGGATCATGGCGTGAAGAATGTGCAGGTGCTGGTCAAGGGCCCGGGTTCCGGCCGCGAGTCCGCGATTCGCGCCATTGCCGCTTCCGGCCTGAATGTCACGTTCATTCGTGACGTAACCCCGATTCCACACAATGGCTGCCGCCCGCCGAAGCGGCGCCGGGTATAGGAGTAGAACGACATGGCTCGTTACATGGACGCCAAGTGCCGGCTGTGCCGCCGCGAGGGCGAGAAGCTGTATCTCAAGGGCTCGAAGTGCTATTCGAACAAGTGCGCGATCGAGCGTCGTCCGTATGCGCCGGGCATGCACGGCCAAAGCCGTCGTCCGGGCCGCGCTTCGGACTACGGATTGCAGCTGCGTGAGAAGCAGAAGGTCAAGCGTATCTACGGGCTTCAGGAGAAGCAGTTCCGCCGCTATTTCCAGGATGCCGACCGGATGCCGGGCGTGACGGGTCTGAACCTGTTGCAGTTGTTGGAGTCGCGGCTGGATAATCTGGTCTATCGCATGGGCTGGGCCAGCTCTCGCACCGAGGCGCGCCAGATGGTGCGGCACAAGCATGTGAAGGTGAACGGTCGCGTGGTCAACATTCCGTCCTATCGGGTGCCGGTGGGCGCGAAATTGGAGTTGACGGACAAGGCCCGCGAGCACCTGCGCGTGAAGGCGGCGGTTGAAGCGGCTTCGCAACGCGGCGTCGCCGAGTGGGTGGATGTGGACTTGCAGACCCTGCAGGGCACGTTCCGCGAGTTGCCGGCACGTGATCAGCTGGATCCGGGCATCCACGAGCAGTTGATTGTTGAATTGTATTCCAAGTAAGGCATCGGACAGGGGAAGCGCATGAAGCTCATCAAGCCTCGCAAGGTCACGGTAGAGGAGATCGTTCCGGGACGCAGCGCGAAGATCACCTTCGAGCCGCTGGAGCGCGGATTCGGCATTACGTTCGGCAACAGCCTGCGCCGGATGCTGTTGTCCTCGCTGGCCGGCGCCTCGGTGACGATGGTTCGCATCGAGGGTGTGGCGCACGAGTTTGATACGATCAAGGGCGTGCGCGAGGATGTGATGGACATCATCCTCACCCTGAAGGGCCTGGATCTGAAACTGGACGGCGAGGGCAGCCGCACCATCAGTCTCGATGTCAAGGGGCCGGCGGTGGTGACGGCGGGCAGCTTCAAGACCACCGGCGATGTTCATGTGCTGAATCCGGATCTGGTGCTGGCGCATCTGAATGATGACGGCGCCCTGAAGATGGAAGTCACGGTCGAAACCGGTCGCGGATATGTGCCGGCGCAGGAGCGCGGCGATGTCGAGCGTGCGGCGGGCACGTTGCTGGTGGATGCGTCCTTCTCGCCGATTCGTCGCGTCGCGACCCGGGTCGAAAATGCGCGCGTGGGTCAGAACACGAACTTCGACAAGCTGATCATGGAAGTCGAAACCAACGGCGCGATTACGCCGGAGGAAGCTGTTCATGAGGCCGCCCGGATCATTGAGGATCAGTTGGCCGTGTTCCTGGACTTCAACGCCGTTGAGGTGGTCGAGACCGACGCCGACGAAGGGGTGAATCTGGAAGAGTTGCTGCGGCAGCCGATCGATCATCTGGATCTGTCCGTTCGTTCGATGAACTGCCTGAAGAGTGACAATGTGTTTTATGTGGGCGACTTGGTTGTCCGGAGCGAGCAGGATATGCTGCGGACACCGAATTTCGGTCGCAAATCGCTGACCGAAATCAAGGAAGTGCTCGAAAAGATGGGCCTGACGCTGGGCATGAAGCTCGACAACTGGCCGCCCGCCGATCTGCCGCAGCCGGGCGAGTGATTTCGGTCGCTTCAGCAACGGTCGTATCAAAGACGCTCGCAATCAGGATTTGAAGGGGTAACGTCATGCGTCATCGCAAACATCACGGAAATCTGGGACGACCCACCGGGCATCGCCGCGCGGTGCTGGCGAATCTGGCCGCAGCCCTGCTTACGCATGGCCGGATCCAGACCACCGAAGCCAAGGCTCGCGCCGTGCGTCCGTATGTGGAAAAGCTGATTACGCTGGGCAAGCGCGGCGATTTGCATGCCCGCCGTCAAGCATTGGCGAAGCTGCGTCAGCGCGCTGTCGTGGATCGTCTGTTCTGCCATGTGGCGCCGGCGTTCGCCGAGCGCAACGGCGGCTACACGCGCACGATCAAGACCGGCTTCCGCACCGGCGATGCAGCGCCGATGGCGATCATTGAACTGGTGGAGCAGCCGGCTGCCGAAGCGAACGAGGCCGAAACCGAGGCCTGATCCGTTTCATCCTTCCTCCTTGGGCCGCGCCATGTGCGCGGCCTTTTTGTTTGATGGGGTCGGGAGTTGGGCCGGCTGCCGTGCGAAGGCTTGGTTGCCTTTTCCGATTCCTGCGGCGGGGCCACTTGCTGCCAGATCTGTCCGAACGTGCTTGCGCTTTTGTGGCATTCGGAAAATCCTTGACGTCCGGTTCGCCGTTTGCAATCCGCCTGAACGATTTTGAGGGAGGAGGAATGTCCCTGTTGTTGCGCTTTGGCATGTTCTGTGTCGTTGTCATGACACTGATTCTCACTGACTGGCCCGCTTGGGGCGTCGAAGCCGGTGGTCTGGAGGTTTTTCCGAAACCCCGGCAGGGGATGACGCGTTTCGTGATCGATTTGCCGTTCCGCGGCGATGACGAAAGCGACCGCTTTCGGGTGGAGCTGACGGCGGGCAAGCTCATGTGGACCGATGGCGTGAATCGTCTGCACCTGGATGCGCGGATCATTCGCCATGCATTGCAGGGCTGGGGGTATCCCTGGTATGAGGTGAGCGGCGGCGCCCATGTGGCGGGCACGTTGATGGCCGCGCCGCCCGGCAAGGGGCGGAAAGCCTTCGTGCGCGGCGACTCGTTGATGATTCGCTACAACAGTCGCCTGCCGGTGGTGGTGTATGCGCCCGCCGGTATCCAGGTGCGTTATCGCATCTGGCGCGCCGATGAGCATTGGCGGTCGGCCGGGCGGCGATAGGAAAGCAGGCAACAAACGCATCACGAACGGGCTGCGCCCGATGCGGCGCCGGAGGAGGGCGGATGAAGGGATTGATTGATTTCATGAAGTCCGTGGTGGTGGGCGGCTTCTTTGTGGTCCTGCCGCTGGCGGTGGTGGGCTATATCGTGACGGAGGTTGCGACTGGCATCCTCAATGCCATTGAGCCCTTGTCGCATCAATTGCCTTTTGGCCGCATCGGCAATGCGCTGGCGGCTGGCGGCGCCGTGGCCGGCGGCATCTTGCTGATTTCCTTTGTGGCCGGTGTGCTGGTGCGCACGCGCCTGGGCGCCGCGACGCTGGACTGGCTGGAGCAGCGCTTGCTGGAGAAAGTGCCGTTCTATTCAACGGTCAAGTATTTGGGGCGGAGCATGACCGGCGAGGCTTCCGGACGTTTCGTGCCAGTGGAGGCGGACGTGTATGGCTGCGGCGCGCGGGTGCTGGGTCTGATCGTCGAACGATTGCCGGACGGACGGCTGGTGGTGTTCGTGCCTGTTGCGCCGACCAGCATGGTGGGTCAGGTGCACTTGCTGGAGCCGGCTGCTGTTCGCGAACTGGATGCCTCGCTGGTGGATTTCGCGGCTTGCATCGGCGAGTGGGGGGCGGGCGCGAGCAAGCTTTACCGCGTGCCTAAGGACTGATTCCCTAATACAGGATGTCAAAGCTATCGGTTAGGTCGGGCGGGCAGGCGACCTCGCGCGTTTCAAGGCTGTCCACGCGGGCGGCATCCGGCCCGTGCGCCAACCAGGCGCGCATTGCGGCCAGTTGTTCGTCGTCGCCGCAGATCAGCGCTTCGACGCTGCCGTCCGGAAGGTTGCGCACCCAGCCGGCAACGCCCAACCGTTTCGCTTCCAGCCGCGTGAAGTGGCGGAAACAGACGCCCTGCACGCGTCCGGTGACGCGCACATGCAGACAGCGCCTGCCGCTCACAGCGTGTTGGGCGCGAGCACGGTGTCCCGCGCCTCGGGCAGGGTGTGGGGATGGTCGGTGGAATAGTGCAGGCCGCGCGATTCCAGCCGCCGCTGGGCCGAGCGCACGATCAGTTCGGCCACCAGGGACAGATTGCGCAGCTCGATCAGGTCGCGCCCGACCGGATATTGCCAGTAGTAGCTGGCGATTTCCTCGCGGATGATGGCCAGCCGGCGGCGGGCGCGGCGCAGGCGTTCGTCCGACCGTACGATGCCGACATAGTTGGACATCGTGGCCCGGATTTCGTCCCAGTTCTGCTTGATCTGCACCCGCTCATCCTCCGGGCGGACGCCGCTGGCGTCCCATTCCGGCAGCATCGGGATGTCGCCATCCGCCGGCGAGGCGAGGATGGCCTCGGCGCACAGCTCGGCCATGACCAGGCATTCGAGCAAGGAGTTGCTGGCCAGCCGGTTGGCGCCGTGCAGGCCGGTGCAGGCGGCCTCGCCGATCACATACAGGCCCTGAACCGGCGTGCGCCCGGCGGTGTCCGTTTGCACGCCGCCGCAGAGATAATGCGCCGCCGGCACCACCGGCGCGGGTTCGCGAAGCAGGTCAATGCCCTCGCGGCGCAGGCGCGCGAGAATGTTCGGGAACTGCCGCTGCAGTCGCTCGCGGCCGATGGGGCGCGCGTCCAGTAGCATGTAATCGCAGCCCTGCTTCTTCATTTCGTGGTCGATGGCGCGGGCCACGATGTCGCGCGGGGCCAGTTCGGCGCGCTCGTCGTAATCGGGCATGAAGCGACGGCCGGAAGGATCGGTGAGAATCGCACCCTCGCCGCGCAGCGCTTCGGTCAGCAATTGCGTGGACCCGGCCGGATTGTAGAGGCAGGTGGGATGGAACTGGATGAACTCCATGTTCATGACCGGGCAGCCGGCGCGCCAGGCCATCGCGATGCCGTCGCCGGTGGCGACGTGCGGATTGGACGTGTAGAGATAGACCTTGCCGGCGCCGCCTGTGGCCAGAATGGTGTGCGGGGCGGCGATCGTCACGACCTGGCCTTCGGGGGTCAGCACATAGGCGCCGAAGCAGCGATCGGGCCCTTGGCTGTAGCGGCCCAGGCGGCGGGCGGTGATGACATCCACGGCCATGTGACGGTTGAGGCAGGTGATGTTGGGGTTGGCGGTCACCGGCGCCAGCAGCGTTTCGCCCAGCGCCCGGCCGGTGGCGTCTTTCGCATGGGCGATGCGGCGATGCGAGTGGGCGGCTTCGCGCGTCAGATGCAGTTCGCCGTTTTCGGTGTCGAACGGCGCGCCCATTGCCCGCAGTTCGCGGATGATGCGACCGCCGCGGCTGATGATTTCGCGCACGGCGTCTTCATGGCACAGGCCCGCGCCGGCGCGCAGCGTGTCCGCGATATGGGACTCGACGGAGTCGTCCGTGGCCAGGACGCCGGCGATGCCGCCCTGCGCATACCAAGTGTTCGATTCGGAGAATTCGCCCTTGTTCACGAGCGCCACGCGACCGTGTTGCGCCAGATGGTTGGCGGCGAAGAGTCCGGCCGCGCCGCCGCCGATGATCAGGTAGTCAAAGCTGTGGTTTGCGTGCATTGTTTGTATGATATGCCGGATTCGGGCGACGGGTAAAGAAGCAATGGAGGATCGGGCATGAACCGGCCCGGAATGATGAGGTGTGGCATGGAGCAGACCGCGGTGGTGATTGAGGTGCGAGGGGGCGAGGCAGTGGTGCGCGCGCGCCGCGCATCCGCCTGCGGCGGCTGCGCCGGTCAGTCCGCCTGCGGCACGCTGGGATCGTGGTCGAACCGCGTGGCCGAGATGCGCGTGGCCAACCCCGTGGATGCGCGCGTGGGCGATGTGGTTTCGGTGCAGGTGCCCCAAGGCGCATTGCTGCGCGCGGCGGCCAGGCTCTATGGCGTGCCGATGCTGGGCTTTTTCACGGCGGGCTTCCTGGCGCGCGGGCTGGCATTGGCTTGGGGTATGGCTTCGCCCGATGCCTGGGCGGCGCTGGGCGCGCTGGCGGGGACGGGTGCGGCGCTGTTGCTCATGCGCGCGCGCGGCAGCCGGGGGCTCGATGGCGCGCGGATTGCGCGGGTGCTGACGCGGGCGGCGGATGCGCCGGGCGCGGCGCGCGACGCATCCCCGGCCGGCGTGGCCTGAGTGCCTGAACAGGCGCCGGCAGCGGTGCGATTTATTCATTTGTTTTTCATCCGGCGGTGGCCAGAATGGCCGCCGTTTTCCGTTGAATTTCCGTTGAAAGGAGCGCATGCGTGAAGATGAGCCGACTGTTTCCCCGGATGTTGATGCTGGCGCTGGCCACGGTAGCCCTCGCCGCGCGGGCCCAGGCGTTGCCCGACAGTTTCGCCGACCTGGCCGCGGCCCAGGCGCCGGCGGTGGTCAATATCAGCACCACCCAGGTGGTGCGCGGTCGGCCCGGCCTGCCGCCCGGTTTCGGCTTTCCGGAGGGTTCGCCGTTCGATCAGTTCTTCCATGATTTCTTCAAGAACATGCCGATTCCGCCGCAGGAGCGGCATGCGCTGGGCACCGGCTTCGTCATTTCTTCGGACGGCTATATCGTCACCAACAACCATGTGATCGAAGGCGCGGACGAGATTGTCGTCAAGCTCAAGAACGGCAAGGAATACAAGGCCCGGCTGGTGGGCACCGACGACAAGCTCGACGTGGCCCTGCTCAAGATCAAGGCGCATGGCCTGCAAACGGTGCGCCTCGGCAATTCCGACGCCGCCCGCGTGGGCGACTGGGTGGTGGCCATCGGCAATCCCTTCGGACTGGAGCAGACGGTGACCGCCGGCATCATTTCCGCCAAGGGTCGGGTCATCGGCGCCGGCCCCTATGACAACTTCATCCAGACCGACGCTGCCATCAATCCGGGCAATTCCGGCGGGCCGCTGTTCAACATCAAGGGCGAAGTCGTGGGCATCAACACCGCCATCTACTCCCGCAGCGGCGGCAACCTGGGCATCGGCTTCGCGATTCCGATCAATCTGGCCAAGCCGGTCATCGAGGAGTTGCGTCGCACCGGTCATGTGACGCGGGCGCGACTGGGCGTGTACATCGCCGAGGTGGACAAGGCCACGCAGCAGGCGCTGAAGCTGAAGAGCCGCAATGGCGCTCTGGTGCGCCAGGTCATCAACGGTTCGGCGGCGGACAAGGCCGGCATCAAGCCCGGCGATGTCATCGTTGCCGTGGACGGTCGTCCCATCAAACACATGCATGACCTGCCGATCCGCATCGCCCAGCACAAGCCAGGCGACCGGGTGAGCATCGGCCTGATTCGCGACGGCAAGCCGCTGACGCTGGTTGTGAAGGTGGAGAAGATGGCCGAGAGCGCGGCGGCTTCGGGCCAGTCCGAGAAGCAGCAGCCCAAGCTGGGCTTGATGCTGCGCGATCTGGACAAGGAAACGGCCGAAAAGCTGCATGCGCGTGTCAGGCAGGGCGTGGTGGTCGAGCAGGTGCAGCCGGGCTCGCCGGCGGCGTTCGCCGGCATCCAGCCGGGCGATGTGATTTACCAACTCAACCGCAAACCGGTGGCCAATCTGCAGCAGTTCAGCAAGATGGCGCGGCGCTTCAAGCCGGGTGATGTGGTGCAGTTGCTGCTCGATCGGCACGGCAGCACGATGTTCTTTGTGATCCGTTTGCCGCGCGAACCCCGGCGCTGAGCGACGCGGAGGCTGAACGCATGTGGAAGCGTTGGCTGGCGGCATTGGCTGTGATGGCATTGGTCGGCGTGGGCGCCTGGCATTATTTGCCGGGCGCGCCGACCAAGGTGAAGGAAGGCGAAATAGCCCCGGATTTCACGCTCAAGGACCTGAACGGCGTGCCGCGTTCTCTGCCCAAGGGGAATGTGGTGCTGCTGAATTTCTGGGCCACCTGGTGCCCGCCGTGCCGTCAGGAAATGCCGTCCATGGTCAGCCTGTATGAGCGGCTGAAGGATCACGGGCTGAAGGTGGTGGCTGTGTCCGTGGACAACAGTCTGGCCGATCTCACGGGATTCGTGCGCGAATACGGCATTCCGTTCGAGGTGTTGCACGACGATCGCAATTTGAGCGTGTCGCATCGCTATGGCGTTTATAAATATCCAGAAACCTTCATCATCGATCGGAGCGGCAAGGTGCGCTATCACCTGATCGGTGCGGTGAACTGGATGGATTCCAGCGTGCTTCAGACGCTTGAGGCGATGCTGATCGAAAAGCCCAAGGAATAAGCGGCCTGCCTTGAGGGAGGAAAGGCCGGCGGACGATAAGATCAGGGCGCGCATCGAGGAACTGCGTCGCCAGATCGATTATCACAATTACCGTTAC
>CAYQMA010000016.1:0-19554 GCA_964418535.1 uncultured Zetaproteobacteria bacterium
CGACGGCTTCGGGCCACTTGGTGTTGTTGGACGGCGCCAGATCCGCCGAGCCGCCGACCAGTTCCGGCAGCGCCTTGGCGAAGGTCGCGATGGTCTTGCCGGAGGCGACGCGCGTGGCCCAGCCCGGCTTTTCCTCGCGCAACTGGTTGATCCAGGCATTGGCGACCGCCTCGAAATCCGTCGGCAACTCGCCCTTGATGCGCCGCTCGAACTCGGCCGCCAGTTCGGGATATTCCTGCTTGTAGGCATCAAAGCGGGCCTGCCATTCGGCCTCGGCCGCAGCGCCTTTTTCGCGGGCGTCCCAGCCTTCATACACATCGTCCGGAATCACGAAGGGCTCGTATTCCCAGCCCAGCTCCTTGCGCACCAGCGCCACTTCGTCCTCGCCCAGCGGCGCGCCGTGGCAGTCGTGGCTGCCGGCCTTGTTCGGGCTGCCGTAGCCGATGATGGTCTTGCAGCAGATCAGCGTCGGCTGCTCGGTGTTGGCGCGGGCGGTCTCGATCGCCTGTTTGATTTCATCGGGATTGTGACCGTCCACGTTGCGGATCACCTGCCAGCCGTAAGCCTCGAAGCGAGCCGGGGTATCGTCGGTGAACCAGCCCTCGACCTCGCCGTCAATGGAAATGCCATTGTCGTCCCAGAAATAGATCAGCTTGCCCAGGCCCAGCGTGCCGGCGAGCGATGCCGCCTCGTGGGAGATGCCCTCCATCAGGCAACCGTCGCCGTGAAAGGCGTAGGTGTAGTGATCCACAATCTCATGGCCCGGCTTGTTGAATTGCGCCGCCAGCATGCGCTCGGCAATGGCCATGCCCACGGCGTTCGTGATGCCCTGACCCAGCGGGCCGGTGGTCGTTTCCACGCCCGGCGCATAGCCGTATTCAGGATGGCCCGGCGTGCGGGAATGAAGCTGACGGAAGCGCTTGATTTCTTCCATCGGCAGATCGTATCCGGTCAGGTGAAGCAGGGAGTAGATCAGCATCGAGCCGTGACCGTTGGAGAGGATGAAGCGGTCGCGGTCGGGCCATTTCGGATTGTTCGGGTTGTGTTTCAGGAAGTCGTTCCACAACACCTCGGCGATGTCGGCCATGCCCATGGGCGCGCCCGGATGCCCCGAGTTGGCTTTTTGCACCGCGTCCATGGACAGCACGCGGATGGCGTTGGCCAGGCGTTTGCGATTCTTGCTCATGTTATCGTCCCCTTTGAAAAAATCCCTTTCGTGATGAAAACCTATGAATGGAAACTATAAATTCCAATCAGTCGTCATTATGTGAACCATAAATCCAGCTTATACATGCACCGTAGTCTGAACATGGCGGATGTTGCCAATGCCGCCGTCGAGCACCACCGTGTCCGTGGTCATGAACTTGCCGAAGGCATCGGTGCCGGTCTTGACATGGCGGACATAGGCGCCGCTGGTCAGGCCGGTGGCGATGAACAGGCAGTCGTCGCTGGTGACCAGCTCGTCCCGTTCGATGATGCGGGTGGTGTCCAGGCCTTCCTTCTTGCAGGCCTCGATTTCGAAATCCTTTTGCGGCGCCATGCGTCCGAACATCTCGGCGCCCATCGCGCGCGCCGCGCAAGCGGTCACAATGCCTTCGGGCGTGCCGCCGATGCCGAGCAGGGCGTCGCAACCCATGTTCAGAATGGCCTGAATGGCGCCGTTGACATCGCCGTCGGTGGCCAGGCGCACCTTGGCGCCGCAGCCGTAGATTTCCTTCAGCAGATCCTGGTGCCGCGGCTTGTCCAGCACGAACACCTTGATTTCGGACAACTCCTTGCCCAGCGCATCGGCCAGTTGCTGCAGGCGATCCCTGACCGGCGCTTCGGGATCGATCTTGCCGCGCGCGGCTTTGGGATAGACTTGTTTGTCCATGTAGAAACAGGAGCCCGGCCGGTACATGGCGCCGGCAGGCGCAGCGGCCAAGGTGCAGATGGAGCCCGGCATGTCTTTGGCGAACAGGTTGGTGCCTTCGATCGGATCCACCGCAATATCCACTTCGATGCCTTCGCCGGTGCCGACTTCCTCGCCGTCGTAGAGCGCTGGCGCTTCATCCTTGGCGCCTTCGCCGATGACCACCGTACCCTTCATTCGAACCTGATTGATGCGGCTGCGCATGGCGTCCACGGCCAGCCCGTCGCCTTCGTCCTTGCGGCCGGAACCCACCCAGGGGGCGCAGGCCCGCGCAGCGGCCTCGCAGACTTCCACGAGGTCGATTTTCAGATCGGTGACTTTGCCCATATTGTCCTCCCCATACGGTTGATGACGCGATGCGGGACATGCGCCGCATGTGTGACCTGCGCCCTAAGGCGAGGGGCGCGCATGATAGCCGAAAACCGCAGCGAATGCGATACCGGAATCCGTTGTGCGGCTGCTTGAGCGGCCTAAGCCGCGACGAGTCGCAACAGACGGTGATGCAGCATGGGCGTGGCCGCGGCCAGAACCGGGCATTGCAGGACTGGCGGATCGAACAGGCTCCGCCCTTGAAAATCCGTGGTCGCGCATCCGGCTTCGGCCGCGATGAGCGCGCCGGCGGCGAAGTCCCACAGCTTCTCGCCGCCGTGGATGATGAACGCTGCCCGACCGGCGGCCAGCCAGGCCCATTCCAGCGCACAGGAGCCGATGTTGCGCTGGCTGCGCCAGGCCTGCTTGCGAACCAGGCGTGCAGCCAGTTCCGGTTGAAGCCGCTTGAAATCGATGAAGCCGATGGCTTCGTTCAAGTCCCTGTCCGCCGGCTTGGGCGCCGGTTCTCCGTTCAGCCATGCGCCCGCACCCAGAACGGCGGTGAATGTTTCATCGCGCACGGGATCATGAATGCAGGCCAGATGCGGCGAGCCCCCGCGCATCAGGGCCAATGAGAGCGAGAAGCAGGGAAATCCGGCTGCAAAGTTGCCGGTGCCGTCCAGGGGATCCAGACACCAGAATTCATTGCAATCCAGGCATTGATGCTGGAGCTGTTCACCCATTTCCTCGCCCAGCAGCGGAATGCCCGGTTCGAGCCCGCGCAGCTGATGCTGGATGAAATCCTGACAGGCAGTATCCGTTTCGGTGACGATGGATCCGTCCGCCTTGGTTGTGGCGTGATTGAGGCCATGCCGGAAAGCCGGCAACAGGATGCGCCGGCCGGCATCCCGCAACAGGCGCTCAATGGCCCGCCGCAATCCCGGATCATCTTTTTGCTTTGTCATGGGGCGGCTCATGCTACCATGCGGGCAGACTTGCGCACGCCGGCGAGCATGATGATGGCCAGCCGGCAGGATGCGCCGAAGGAGGGAGACGTGCTGAAAGGCAAGATGGTGATCGGACAAAGCGGCGGACCGACGGTGGTGATCAATCAATCATTGGTGGGCGCGGTGCTGGCGGCGCGCGGCGAGGCCGCCATCACGGGGATTCTGGGCGCGCGACACGGCATTGCGGGCATCATGAACGAGGATTTCGTGGATCTTTTGGAACCATCCAGAGAACAGCTGGAGTGTGTCGCGGCCACGCCGGCGGCGGCGTTGGGTTCGGTGCGGCTGAAACCCGGTCGTGAGGAGTGCGAACGGGTGTTCGAGGTGTTCCGCAAGCACGACGTGCGTTACTTCTTCTATATCGGCGGCAACGATTCGGCCGAGACCGCGCACATCATCGCCGACATGGCGCGCGAGGCAAACTACGAATTCCGCACGGTTCACATCCCCAAAACCATTGACAACGACCTCAGGGTTACGGATCACTGCCCGGGGTTCGCCTCGGCAGCGCGCTTTGTGGCGCTGGCCTTCATGGGCGACGATCGGGACAACGCGGCGCTGCCGGGCGTCAAGATCAATGTGGTGATGGGGCGCCATGCCGGTTTTCTGACCGCCGCTTCGGCGCTGGCGCGTCAGGCCGATGGCGACGGCCCGCATCTGATCTATCTGCCCGAGCGTCCCTTCGATGTGGATCAGTTCGTCGTGGATGTGCGGCGCATCCACGGCGAATTCGGCCGCTGCGTGGTGGCGGTCAGCGAGGGTGTTGCCGATGCCGAAGGCAACCCCATCGTGACCACCGGTGAACGCGATTCGCACGGCAACATCCAGCTTTCCGGCACGGGCGCGTTGGGCGACGTGCTGGCGTCACACGTGAAAAAAGCCTTCGGGAATGAAAAGGTGCGGGTGCGCGCGGATACCTTTGGTTATCTGCAGCGCAGTTTTCCGACCATCGTATCCGAGGTGGATGCGCGCGAGGCGCGCGAAGTGGGGGCGTTTGCGGTGCGCCATGCCGCGGGCGGCGGCGACGATGGCTCGGTGGCCATCCGGCGCCTTTCCAGCGATCCGTATGCCAGCGAATATTTCATCACGCCGCTCGCTTCGGTGGCACGTGAGACCAAGTCCATGGACGATGCGTTCATTCACGCCGAAAGCAATGACGTCACGACGGCCTGGCTGGACTATGTTCGGCCGTTGGTGGGCGATCTGCCGAAAATCGGGCGCTTGTGATGCCCGCGGCCGGACGCTGGCTGTTCGCAGAGCGCTGCACAAGCGCAGCCGGCAGCGACGGTTGCACGGACGTTTCCGTGAACCGGCCGCGAGGGGATAGCCGAGGATTTGTTGGAGAAATTGCGCGCTTTCCCGGAAAGCTGGCTCGTCAATCATTTGCTGCGCATCGACACGCGCTCGCGGCATTGCGGCAACGTGCAGTGAACATCCGAACCGTGGCGCACCTTGCGATGCTGGCGTGCTTGCTGCTGGCGCCCTGGTCGGCATCGGCGATCGAACTCGAAGGGGTTCATCTGCCGGAGCAGGTGGTGGTCGCCGGACGAACGCTGCATCTCAATGGCGCCGGTGTGCGCACCAAGTTCTTCTTCGATATCTATGTCGGCGCGCTGTATCTCGAACGGCCGATGCACCGTGCCAGGGCGGTGCTGGACGATACCGGCGCCAAGCATGTGCGCATGGTTTTCCTCTACAAGGAAGTCGGCAGGGAAAAACTGGTCGAGGGTTGGCGGGCCGGTTTCGAGAAGAATCAGTCCCGGCAGGCAATGCAGGCCCTGGGCGAGCGCCTGGCGGCCTTCAACCGCATGTTCGGCGATGCGCGTCGGGGCGACGAGATTGATTTCGATTTGCTCCCCGATGGCACGACCCGCGTGTCGGTCAACGGGCGCGAACGGGGGCGCGTCAGGGGACGGGATTTCCAGCGTGCCTTGCTGGCCGTATGGCTCGGCGCACATCCCGCCGACGACGATCTGAAGCGCGCGATGCTCGGAGGTGATTGACTGCGTTCCTCGCTGGCATGGAACGGATTGACTTGCGCCATCGCCTTGCACAGGGTGCGGCGCCCGGTCGCCCCGGCCGCGGCGGCTGCGACGGGGCATGACGACAAGCAAGCGGAAGGAGTATCGGGTGACATCCAAGGGACATACCTATTATCTGCGCGTTTCTCCCATCATCCCCGAGGCGCTGAAGCGGCTGGAAGACATCGCCGGCGACCTTTGGTTTGCCTGGAACTCCAAGGCGCGGGCGCTGTTTCACCAGATGGATCCGGTGTTGTGGAGTATGACCGGCCACAACCCGCGCGCGTTTCTGCGGCGGGTGAGCCAACGACGGCTGGACGAAGTGGCCAGCGACCGGGCATTTCTGGCCGAGTTCCATTCCGTCATTTCCGAATACGACGCCTACCGCAAGGAAGAGCATCAGTGGTTCCCGTCCACGTTCGAGGATGCGGCGGAGCATTCGATTGCCTATTTCTCGGCCGAGTTCGGCCTGCATGAATCACTGCCGATCTATTCCGGCGGCTTGGGCATTCTGGCCGGCGACCACTGCAAGTCCGCCAGCGATCTGGGACTGCCGTTCACCGCCGTGGGGCTGTTGTACCGCCAGGGCTATTTCACCCAGACCATTGATGCGCAAGGGCGCCAGATCGCCGAATATCACGACAACCGGTTTGGCGATTTGTGCATCGAGCCGGCACGCGACGCGGAGGGCAACGAGCTGATCCTTCACCTCGCATTCCCCGAATGCGAGACGGACGTCAAGGTGTGGATCGCGGTGGCCGGGCATATCCGGCTGGTGCTGCTGGACACCGATCTGCCCGGCAATTGCGAGGAATGCCGCGGCATTACGCATCAGCTCTATGGCGGCGGCATCGAAAACCGCATCAAGCAGGAAATCGTGCTGGGCATCGGCGGCGTGCGCGCATTGCGTCTGCTGGGGATCCATCCCACGGTCTGGCATGCCAACGAGGGCCATGCCGCCTTCATTGTGCTGGAGCGGATGCGCGAGCTGATCAAGGAGCAGGGGCTGACGGCGGAAGCGGCGCTGGAGGCGGTGCGCGCCAATACCGTGTTCACGACGCATACGCCGGTGCCGGCGGGTCACGATATCTTCCCGCTCGATCTGTTCGATCGCCACTTGGGCGGCTTTGTGCGCGAGATGGGCCTGGATATCCAGTGGGTGCATGGCTTGGGACATGGCGATTTCGGTCATGGCGCGCATGGCTTCAATCAGACGGCGCTGGCCATCCATGGTTCGGGCTATGTCAACGGCGTGGCGAAGTTGCACGGCGAGGTGTCGTCGCGCATGTGCCGCTCCATGTGGCCCGATCTGGAGCCGGAGGAAAATCCGGTGACCTCGGTGACCAACGGCGTGCATGTGGCCACCTGGCTGGCGCCGGAGTGGATCAACGCCTTCAACCAGCATTTGGGCGGCCAGTGGCGCAGCCAGTTGCTGGAACCGGATTTCTGGCAGGGCATCGAGGATATTCCCGATCACCACTACTGGAGCATCCACCAGACCAACAAGCAGCGGATGCTGCAATATGTGCGACAACTGCTGGAGCACCAGGCACGGCGCAATGGCGAAAGCGCGCATCTGGTGCGGCGCATGACCTCGCTGTTCGATGTCCGCACCCTGGTGGTGGGCTTCGCTCGTCGGTTTGCCACCTACAAACGCGCCACGCTGCTGTTCCACGACGAGGACCGACTGCGGGAGATTCTGGAACGCACTGATCGTCCGGTCGTGTTCCTGTTTGCCGGCAAGGCGCATCCGGCCGACGAGCCGGGGCAGGAGCTGATCCGGCGTATTCACGAATATGCCCGTCGTCCGGAGTTCGTGGGCAAGGTGCTGATGCTCGAGGGCTACGACATGACGCTGGCCCGCTACATGACCTCGGGCGTGGACGTGTGGCTGAACAATCCCATCCGGCCGCTCGAGGCGTCCGGCACGTCCGGCATGAAGGCGGCGATGAACGGGGTGCCGAACCTGAGCATTCTCGATGGCTGGTGGCCGGAGGGTTATCAGGGCGATAATGGCTGGGCCATCGGCGGCGAGGGCGAGCATGCCGATCCGCGGATGCGCGATGCCGACGATGCGGCCTCGCTCTACCATGTGCTGGAGCACGAAGTGATTCCGACCTACTACGCCCGCAACGAAAGCGGTTTCTCGGATGATTGGGTGCATATTTCCAAGCGGGCGATGATTGCCAGCATTCCGCACTTCAATACGGATCGGATGGTCTCCGAATACACCGAGCGTTTCTATGTGCCGGCCTCGCGGCATGGCAAGCTGTTGGCGGCCGACGGGTTCCGTCGCGCCAGGGCGCTGGCCGAATGGAAGGCAAAGGTGCGTTCAGCCTGGGGCACGGTGCGGCTGGAGCGGCTGGATGAAACGCCGATCGAACATCAACGCCTGTACGGCGAAAGCCTGGATGTGCGCGTGCGGGTGCATCACGATGGCTTGTCGCCGGAGGATATCCGGGTGGAAATCGTGCTGTTGCGTCCGGCGCGCGAAGGCGGCTACAAGCGTCACCGTGTGTTGCAGATGACGCATGCGGAGGACAGCGTGTTCGAGATCAGCCTCCAGACCGAGGATTCCGGCGATTTCGCCTACCATATCCGCGCCTATCCCACGCACGAGGATCTGGCGCATCCGCTGGCGATGGGGCTGATGACCTACCTGTAGTTCGCGGCATCCCGGGCCAGGGTGGCGGCGCCCAAAAGCGCGGCGTCTTCTCCCAGCCGGGAGGGGCTTGCGGATACGGATTGTTTCAGCGGCGGAATCAGATGCGCATCGAGCGCAGCCTCAAGCGGCATTTGCAGAATGTCCCAGGCCCCGCTCATGCCGCCGCCGATGCGCACCTGCCGCACGTCCAGCAGGTTTGCGGCTTGCGCAATGGCCAGGCCCAGACATGCTCCCGCTTCTTCCAGCACCTGCCGGGCGACAGGATCGCCGGCTTTGGCCAGTTGATGAATCTCTCTGGCTTCCGTTTCTCCGGCTTTGGCATGGGCCGATAATTCACGCCATCGCTCGGCCACCGCGCGTGCCGAGGCATAGGCTTCCAGGCATCCGAGGTTGCCGCAGCCGCAGCGCCGGCCGCCCGGTCGCACGCAAAGATGGCCGATTTCCATCGCCATGCCATCTGAACCCGTGTACAGCCTGCCATTCAGCACCAACCCGCCGCCCACGCCGGTGCCCAGCGTCAGGTGAATCAGATCAGGCAGCGGCGATTTCGATCCGAAATGCGCCTCGCCCAGGGCAGCCAGCGCGGCATCGTTCTCCACCCGCACCGGCAGCCCCAATCGGCGCTCCAGTTCCGAAGCTAGGGGGAGATCGGCCAGGCCGGGAATGTTGGGCGAAGAGAGCGCAACGCCCTGGCGGATGAAGCCGGGAAAGCCCAGACCCACAGCCCCGATGGCGCGGCCCATTTTCTCGCGAGCCTCATCCATCATGCGCTGGATATGCCCGGTCAACAGGCGGGCAACGGTTTCGTTGGCAAGCGCATCGTTCGGAAGGCGGGAGAGTTTTGTTGCGTCGCGCCACCGGATACGGATGCGACCGACCTCATCCACGACGGCCGCGCGGACATGGGTGCCACCCACATCCAGCGCCAGCACGCACGAGGCGCCGTTATGCATCCGCAAGCGACTGATAGAGCGCGGCGTATCGTCTGGCCGAGGCGTCCCAAGAGAAATCGCGGCGCATGGCCCGCCCCATGATGCGGCGCCAGACTGCGGGGCGATGCCAGATGCGAACAGCCTCGGACACAGCGGCGTCGAAGGCCGCCGGCGTCGGTTCAACAAAGGAGAATCCCGTGCTGCTTGCTTTCGAATGCCTGTAACCGGTCACGGTGTCCGCCAGGCCGCCCGTTTCGCGCACGACCGGCAGGTTGCCATAGCGCATGGCCATGAGCTGGCTCAGGCCGCAGGGTTCAAAACGGGACGGCATCAGAAAGATGTCGCCGCCGGCATAGATGCGCCGGGCCAGTGGTTCGTTGAATCCCTGGAAAAAGTGCATTTGCCGCGGTCGCTCGGCCGCCAGTCGCGCCAGCATGGCTTCCCAGGCCGGTTCGCCGGAGCCGAGAATCGCCAGTTGCCAGCCCCGTTCCAGCCAGGTCGGAATGCAGTCCAGCAGCAGATCCACCCCTTTTTGTTCCGCCAGCCGCGACACCATCGTGAGCAGCGGAGCATCCGCATTGTCGGCTAGGCCCAGTTCGCGACGAAGCGCCTGCCTGCATCTGGCCTTGCCCTGCATGCGACCCGGCGCATAGCGCGCGGGAATATGGGGATCGGTGGCCGGATTCCAACTGTCATCGAGGCCGTTGACGATGCCCGAAAGTTTGCCTGCGTGATCGCGCAGGAAGCCGTCCAGCCCGCATCCGTACTCGGGCGTCAGGATTTCGCGCGCATAGGTCTCGCTCACCGTCGTGATCGCATCGGCTGCGGCGATGCCGGCCTTCATGCAGTTGATCTGACCGTAGAATTCGTAGCATTGATAATGAAACCGTTCAGGCGGCAGACCCAAGCGATCGATCCAGTATGACGGGAACACGCCCTGGTAGGCCAGATTGTGGATGGTGAACACGGATCTGGTGCGCGCCAGAGGTTCCCGATGGCGATACTGGGTCTCCAGCAGCAGCGGCATCAGGCCGGTCTGCCAGTCGTGACAGTGGAGAATGTCGGTCGGTCGATCCAGGGAGCAGGCAACCTCCAATGCGGCGCGGTTGAAGAAGGCATAGCGCAGCAGATTGTCCTCCCAGGCGCCGCCGGGCGGGCCGTAGATCCCGTCGCGGGCATAGAAATCATCCTGTTCGACGAGGATGAAGCGCACATCGCCGATGCGGGCCTCATGCAGGGGCGCATGACGTTCCACCCCATCCATCCAGATGACCAGTTTGCGGTCCAGGGCATGGATGGGCGCCGGGCTTTCGGCGACAATGGGACGGTACAACGGCAAGACCACCGTGACCTGATGACCCAAATGCGTCAGCGCTTGCGGCAGCGCGCCCACCACGTCGGCCAATCCTCCGGTCTTGACCAGCGGCGTGGCCTCCGATGCTGCAAAGACGATGTTCAAAGCGGTCATGGTTGTCTCCCTGGCGGCGGAGGGTAGCAGGGGGAGGGGGCGGAAAAAACAACCAAGACCGCGCTGGTTCGAGATGGCAGGAGATGGCATCATCAGGCGCTGAACGAAGGATTGTCTCCCGGCTGGTGCGGGCCGTTGACGGACGGGCGTGTGCGGGTTTGTGCAGTCGGGAAACGGAATCAGTGCAGGAACTCCGGCATCATGGCGCCATGGGTCATGGCCGGGTGGACGGTTGCAGGGAGGAAATCATGGCCGGCCTGACAGAGTGCGAAAGCTGGCGGGCGCTTGAACGCCATCGCAAGGAGATGGCCCGCGCCCACATGCGCGACCTGTTTGCTCGCGATCCGCAACGATTCGAACGATTCTCGCGCCGTTTTGACGACATCCTGCTGGATTTCTCGAAGAACATCATCACCGACCAAACCTTCGACCTGTTGATGCGGTTGGCGACCGAGCGCGACGTGCCGGGCTGGATCGGGCGCATGTTCGCCGGCGAAAAGATCAACAACACCGAGCAGCGGGCGGCCCTGCATGTGGCGCTGCGCAATCGTTCCGAACGCCCCATGTACGTGGACGGCAGGGACGTGATGCCGGACGTGCGCCGGGTGCTTGCCAAGATGCGCGATTTCACCGAGGCCGTGCGCAGCGGCGACTGGCGCGGCGCGACCGGCGAACGCATCACCGACGTGGTCAATATCGGCATCGGCGGCTCGGATCTGGGGCCCGCGATGGTCTGCGAGGCGCTGGCGCCCTACGGACGCGAAGGCGGGGTGCGGGTGCATTTCGTGTCCAACGTGGATGGCACGCACATGGTGGAGACCCTGCGCAACCTGCATCGGGAACGCACCTTGTTCGTTGTGGTGTCCAAGACCTTCACCACGCTGGAAACGCTGGCCAATGCGCATACGGCGCGCGACTGGTTTCTGACCCGCGGCGGCACCCGGCAGGGGGTGGCACGGCATTTTGTCGCCGTCTCCACCAATGCCGACGCCGTGTCCGCCTTTGGCATTGATCCCGAAAACATGTTCGAGTTCTGGGACTGGGTCGGCGGCCGCTATTCGCTCTGGAGCGCCGTGGGCCTGTCGATTGCCCTGCACATCGGCATGGATCGCTTCGAGGAGTTGCTGGCCGGCGCGTTTGCGATGGACGAACATTTCCGAACAGCCCCGCTGCCGGACAACATCCCGGTCATCCTCGCCATGCTGGGCGTCTGGTATGTGAACTTCCTGGATGCGGAAACCCATGCCATTCTGCCCTATGATCAGTATCTGCGACGTTTCCCCGCCTATCTCCAGCAGGCGGATATGGAGAGCAACGGCAAGCGGGTCACGCGCGAGGGTCAGCCGGTGACATGGCGCACGGGGCCCATTGTCTGGGGTGAGCCGGGCACCAACGGCCAGCATGCCTTCTACCAGTTGCTGCATCAGGGCACGCGATTGGTTCCCTGCGATTTCCTGGCTCCGATCGAAAGCCAGAACCCCGTCGGCGATCATCACCGGATGCTGCTCGCGAACGTGCTGGCCCAGAGCGAGGCGCTGATGCGTGGCAAGACGGAAAACGAAGTGCGCCGCGAGATGGAGGCCGAGGGCCGCGCAGCGGAGGAGATCGAGCGCTTGCTGCCGCATCGCGTGTTTCCGGGCAACCGGCCCAGCAACACCATCCTGTTCCAGAAACTGACGCCGCGCACGCTGGGCAGCCTGATTGCGATGTATGAGCACAAAATCTTCGTGCAAAGCGTGATCTGGGGCATCAATGCCTTCGATCAGTGGGGCGTGGAGCTGGGCAAGCAACTGGCCCGCCGCATTCTGCCTGAGCTCGATGGCGCATCGGCAGTGACCGGGCACGATGCTTCCACGAACGGGCTCATCAACGACTGCAAATCGCGCATGCGGGAATAACGCAGGCGCGCGGAATTCGCCTGTGGCGCAATCCTTGCGCATTGCGTCTGCCCGGCCGTGGTTTACACTCATCCATGAGTGAGAACCATGTTCGGAGATCGTGGATGAAGCGAGCGAAAACGTCGTGCTCATGCCGGATGACGGCTGCCCTGGCCTTTGTCGCGGGCATGGGCCTGTTGGCCGCGCCGCCATGGGGTCGGGCGCAGGAGGCGCATCCGCTCCCGGCGGCCAGCGCCGGTCATCAGCCTGCGGCTCAGTCTCCACCTCGGTCTGCGGCACAATCTCCTGCACTGTCTCCTGCACGGGCGCCAGCTCAATCGCCGGAGCACGACACCGTCTCGGCCGACAACCATGCCGATCATGAGAGGAAAACATTGGACATCAACGAACTCATCGAACGACTGAAGCGCACCCATGCCATCGGCATGTTCACCAAGCTGGCGATTCGTTCGGATGCGCTGGATCTGATGGATCAGGTGAAAGCCTGGCGGGAGCATCGCCGGGATTGCTCGCTCAAGGATATTCGGGCCCGGTTCGACGGCCTGCTGCTGAAGGTGCTGGCACTGCTGGACGACGATCCGGCGCTGGCCCGGGACATCAGCCGCGCCCGCGAAGACATCTGGCGCAGCTTGTTGGAGGTGAAGGCATGAAAACGATGCGATGGATCCACGCGGCTTTGCTGCTTGTGCTGGCCGCCCCGTTGCCGGCTTGGGCCGTGACCAAGGCGGAGGATATTGCCGCCACCATCATGCTCCGGGGCTATCCCTGCGGCGGCTCGGCGGTATCGGATATTCAGGAACGCAAACGGGACGACGGCGGCACGGTCATCACCGCCACCTGCCCGAACGGCAAGCGATACCGGATTGTCGTGACCGGCGAGGGAAGGGTGAAGGTCGAACCGCTGCGCTGAGGTTGCCGCTGTCGCGATGCTGACTGCCCGGCCCAAGCGCCGGCCAGAGCTTATTCCCGATCCTCCAGCCACTGGTTCAGCGCAAATCCCGCCAGCATGAAACCAAACAGATTGGGCATCCAGGACACCGTGCCGTTGATGGCCCGCGGCCGTGCGCCGGGCGCCGGCTCGCGATGGGGCAGGGCGTTGCGGGCCGGCTCATCGGAAAACACGACCGGATGCTCCAGGCTGGCGCCGCGCCGGCGCAACAAACGTCGCAGCGCCCGCGCCAGTCCACATCCCTGCGTCCGGCTCAACAGTGTGACCCGCACCCGGGAAACATCGGTGCGGCCGCCTGCGCCGAGGCTGGAGGCCACGCGCACGCCCAGCCGCTGGCCGGCATCCACCAGCGCCGCCTTGCACACCACCGAATCAATGCAATCCAGCACATAGTCCGGTTGCAGCCGCCCGAGCAGCGATTCGGCATTGTCCGGATGCAGAAAATCGTCCAGGGCCTGAATGTCCGCTTGGGGGTGGATGTCGCGCAGACGCTCGAGCGCAACCTGGGCCTTCGGTCGCCCGAGATTGGAATGCAGCGCGATGAGCTGGCGGTTCAGGTTGCTGATGTCCACGCGATCGTGATCCAGCAGCGTGATGCGGCCGACGCCGGCGCGGGCGCAGGCTTCGGCCGCGGCCCCGCCCACGCCTCCCAGGCCCGCGATCAGCACGTGCATCCCCGCCAGTCGTTTCAGGCCGTCATCGCCGAGCAGAATGCGGGTGCGTTCGTGCATGTCGCTCATCGAGACTCCTCTTGCGAAGCCAGACCGAACAGGCGCCTGGCATTGGCATCCGATTGTTTCACCACCGCTTCCGTGGAAACCCCGCGCAATTGTGCCACCCGGGCGGCGACACGCGCCAGCAGGCCAGGATCGCTCATCCGGCCATCGGGCGCCGGCGCATCCGTTTCCAGCAGCAGGGCCTCGGCCGGCAATTCGCTGGCGACGCGGCGGATGCGACGGGCGGCGGGATTCAGCACCAGCGGCCCCAGCCCGATCATCAAGCCCTGTCGCACAAAGCGCATCGCGCTTTCCAGCGAGCCGGAAAAGCCGTGAATCACGCCGCGCAGCCGTGTCCGGGAGTGCAGCATGGCCCACAGCGGCTCCACCGCGCGCACGCAATGCAGGATCACCGGCAGCCCATGCGCCTCTGCCAGATCCAGTTGCCAGGCAAGCGTCTTGCGCTGGATCTCCATGGGCGGTTTGTCCGGCATCGCATCCAGACCGCATTCTCCCACGGCGATGCCCTGCTCCAGCCAGGCCGGCAAAGCTTTGCGAGAGGCTTCCGCGTCGTCGCTGCAAAACCAGGGATGAATGCCGAAGGCCGGGTAGATGCCGGCATGCATCCGGGCCAGGCGCGCAAGCAAGGGCCATTCGCCGGGTCGAGCACTGGCGCAGATGAAACCGTTCACGCCATGTCGCCGCATGTGGTTGATGAGGTCGCTGGCAGCGGCTTCCGGCAGGCTGGCCAGGTGACAGTGACTGTCGATCATCGTCCGGATTGCTGAATCATCTCCCGGGCGCGACCGGCGGCGGCCGCAAGCCCTCCGAAATCACGCAGGCGCCATTGCCAGTTGCCGCGCGCCACGCCGGGCGTGTTGAACCGTGCTTCCGATCCGAGGGCCAGCACATCCTGCGCCGGAATCACGGCGAGCAGGGCGCGCGTTTCCAGCGCCAGTCGGATGAGCGGCCAGGGCATGTCGGTTTCGTTTCCGCCCACGCGGGCCATCACGCGCGCGCGGGTGTCCGCATCCAGGCTTTGGAACCAGCCCAGCGTGGTGTCGTTGTCGTGCGTGCCGGTATAGACGACGCTGTTTTCGCCGATATGTTCGGGCAGATAGGGGTTGTCCGGCATGCCGTCGAACGCGAACTGCAACACCTTCATGCCGGGCAGATTGAAGCGCGCCAGCAGCGCCTTGACTTCCGGCGTGATCAGCCCCAAATCCTCGGCCACGAGAGGCAGCCGGCCGAGGCGTTGGCGCAAGGTTTGCAGCAGCGCATCGCCGGGCGCCTTGCGCCACTCGCCGATGCGGCCGTCGCGGCGGTCGGCCGGGATGGCCCAGTAGGCTTCCAGCCCCCGAAAATGATCAATGCGCAGGATATGCATGCGGCTCATCTGCGCCTGCACGCGGCTTGTCCACCAGGCGAAGTCTTCTTCCACATGCCTGTCCCAACGATAGAGCGGGTTGCCCCAGCGCTGGCCGGATTTCGAGAAATAATCGGGCGGCACGCCCGCCACTTCGGTGCAGCGGCCTTTGTCATCCAGAGTGAACAGCTCCCGATGGCTCCAGACATCGGCGGAATCGTGCGCCGCGTAGATGGGCAGATCGCCAAACAGCAGTACCTGCCGCGATTCGGCGTAACGCTTCAGCTCATCCCACTGGCGCGCGAACCAGAACTGCTCGAACACAGTCTGCCGGATGCGCTGTTCGTGCTCGCGCGCGGCCTGTTGCAGGGCCTCGGGTTGACGGTCGCGCAGGGCTGCCGGCCAGCGCCACCAGGGGCGGCCGCCGAAATGCTCCTTGAGCGCCTGGAACAGGGCGTAATCCTCCAGCCATCCGGCTTCCGATGCGCGGAACCGATCCATGGCGTCCTGCAGTTCGGGATGGTCCGAAATGTCGCGCCAGCAGTTCTCGGCAGCCCTGGCCCGCGCCGCATCATGATCGGCGAGATCCGAGTCATCGAGCCAGCCGCGTTCGACGAAGGGCCGGAGATCGAGAAACCGCGGATTGCCGGCGAACGATGAGGCGGATTCATAAGGCGAATGCGTTCCGTGCGTGGGGCCCAGCGGCAGAAACTGCCAGACCGAAAAGCCCGCATCGGCCAGCACGTCCACGAATTCGCGCGCCTCGCTGCCCAGCACGCCGCACGGAAACGGACCGGGCAGCGAGGAGATGTGCAACAGCAATCCGGCCCGGCGGCGATCAATCCAGTTCAAATTGCCAACGCCTCCGGGCCGAAAGGATTCGGGCCATGATTCCACCTTGCGGCGTTAACGCTCGCTCGCGCGTGCCTTGCGAGATCGAAATCATGGCCGAATCGCCACCATCAAGTGTGAACAGGGCCTAGATGCCGCGGCGCATCGTGCCGCCGCCCTCGGCATCGCCGCCGCCGGCGGATATGGGCGTATCGAGGCTGGCCGGCGCGGGACGCCGGATCAGTTGATACAGCTTGCGCAGGTGGGCGCGATAGAGCCGATCGAAATCGCGGACGGCGCTTTCGGGGTTGTAGTCGCCGAACCACCAGCACCAGTCCGAGCCTTCGCAGATGCGCAACTGTTCGCGCGCCGCCGCTTCCTGCTCCGGCGTCAACGTGCCGGATTCGATCGCCTCGTCGAAGGCATGCTTGGCCTCGATCAAGAGTTCCCAGCCGCGCGTCTTGGCCGTATCCCCGATCCAGGTGGCCAGATTGCCATAAACCCATGAGCCGGCCACCAGCCGGGGCAGGGCGGGAATGTCGGCGCCGCATTTGGCCAGATAATCCGAGAACGTGGTCAGCTCCAGCGACTCGTGCTCGGCGATGGCCTGATACAACGCCGTGAGAAACGGCACGCCGTTCTCGGCATAGTGCTCCCAGGCATTTTCGCCGTCCATGATGATGGAGACCACGGGCGCGGGCTCGCCCTGCGTGCGATGATGAATGGCCGCCAGTTCATGCACGAAGTTGGCCACCGCGTCGCGCGCATCCCATTTCTGGTATTCAAAACCGATGAGATCGGAAAGCCGGTCGTCGCGGAAGAAACAGACCATGCCGCCATCGGCGCGCGTGCGCCAGGGATGATAGAGGTCGCGTCCGCCCTGGATGTCGCGCACATTGCAACCCAGCGAATGATGCAGCACGCCTTCGCCGGTGGCGCACCAGGAGAACCCGGCAGCGGCGAGCATGTCCACCGCGGCTTGCGAAACCGCTCCCTCGGCGGGCCAGCAGCCTTGGGGCGGATGACCGAAGGTGCGTTCATGCACCTGCCGGGCCAGTTCGATGTGGTCGCGCGCCCGTTCCTCGCCGCCCGGATAGTTTTCATCGGGCAGGATGGCTTCGGGCACGGTCTCGCGGGCGCTGTTGAAATCCAGCAGCAAGGGCAGGATGGGATGCGCATACGGCGTGGTCGAGAGCTCGATCTTGCCGGCCTGCTCCAGCTTGCGATAGCGATCGGGAATGTCCGCGAGCAGGCCGGCGATCAGCGTGATCAGGTCGCGCCGGTCCTGTGCGGTGAATCCGCTGGCCTTTTCAATCAGGCGGCGGGCCACGAAATGCGTGTTGCGCACCGTCTCGCCCAGCCAGGCCAGATGATACCAGGTGACCAGATCGGTGAAGAAATTGTCGCCCAGATATTCCAGCGTTTGCTGATCCTCGCATTGCCGGGCCATGTGCCACAGGCGGCTGTAAGCGGGATAGCGATGCAGGTTGCGCTCGTGGTTGAGCCGGAAGCAGGCTTTCAGCAACCAGGCCCGCTCGGCGGAGGAATAATTTCCGTCTTCATGCGCCAGCGCCGCCAGCAGCGGATCGGGCAGCGCTTCGCCCTGATCGAGCCAGGCGCGGATACGAGTCGCATAGTCCTGGATTTGCAGCATCAGAGACGGCACGAAATTGACCACGGCGCGCGCCCCCGGCACCTGCTCCAGGATGGCGGCCATGTCCGCATAATCCTTGATGGCGTGCAGATACACCCACGGCAGCGCATAGCGGCCGGATTCGGCGTCGCGATAGAAGGGCTGGTGCATGTGCCAGCAGAAGACGACAGACAGCGGACGTGGTGCGGAAGGGTGCATGGAGACTCCTGATACGGTGATTGAGGTCAGATCGCGTGCAGATTCTGGCCCAGCATGTCCGGCGTGACCAGCACGATGCCGTTCTCCGAGAGATAGAAACGTTTGGCGTCTTCCTCCGGATTTTCGCCGATGACCGTGCCTTCGGGAATCACGGCGCCCTTGTCGATCACGGCCCGGCGGATGCGACAGCCGCGCCGGATTTCCACGTCCGGCAGGATGACGCTGTCCTCCACCTCCGAAAAGGAATGGATGCGGACATTGGAAAACAGCACCGAATGGCGCACCACGGCGCCGGTGATCAGGCAGCCGCCGGAAAGCATCGTATCCACGGCCATGCCGCGCCGGTTTTCGTCGTCGAAGGCAAACTTGGCCGGCGGCAATTGCTCCTGATAGGTCCAGATGGGCCAGTTGGTGTCATACAGGTTCAGCTCCGGCTGGATGTTGGCCAGATCCATGTTCGCTTCCCAGTAGGCGTCCACGGTGCCGACATCGCGCCAGTAGCCGGGTGCGCCGGTGTTGGCGTTCATGAAGCGGAAGCAGAACACCTTGTCGCGACGCACGGCGGCCGGGATGATGTCCTTGCCGAAATCATGGCTGGAATCGGGATTGCGGGCATCGTCCAGCAGGCAGTTGCGCAGATACTCGGCCGTGAAGACATAGATGCCCATCGAGGCCAGCGCTTTTTCCGGATTGTCGGGCATCGGCTTCGGATGCTCCGGTTTTTCCGTGAATTCGATGATGCGACCGGTATCGTCCACCTCCATCACGCCGAAGGCGCGGGCATCGTCCAGCGGCACCGGAATGCAGCCCACGGTGATGTCGGCGCCGTTGGCCGCATGCGCGGCCACCATCTTGCCGTAATCCATCTTGTAGATGTGGTCGCCGGCCAGCACCAGCACATAGGAAGGGCCGTAATGGCGCAGGATGTCCAGGTTCTGATAGATGGCGTCCGCCGTGCCGGTATACCAGCCCTCGCCGATACGTTGCTGCGCCGACAGCACCTCGATGAACTCGCCGAACTGGCCGGAGAGAAAGCCCCAGCCGCGTTGCAGATGCCGTTGCAGCGAATGGGACTTGTACTGGGTTACCACCGAGATGCGCCGGATGCCGGAGTTGATGCAGTTGGAAAGCGGAAAATCAATAATGCGGAATTTGCCGCCGAAGGGAACGGCCGGTTTGGCGCGCCAGTCGGTGAGCCCTTTCAGGCGGGAGCCGCGGCCGCCGGCCAGCACGATGGCCAGCGTTTCGCTGGTGAGTTTGCTGATATGGCGCTGCATGGTGATGTCGGACATCGTCACCCCTCCTTTCGCCACTTACTCTAGCCATCCCGACGCGGATGCGCCAATAGCGGATTCATGCTACAGTCGGCGAGCCTGAAGCGGCTCACAACGGCCGATCGTCAGGCGGATTGACAGGGGGAGGCCATATGCATATCCGCAAGATTCCGACCACGCCCTTCGATGATCAGCGGCCGGGCACGTCCGGTCTGCGCAAAAAGGTGCGCGTATTCCAGCAACCGCACTATCTGGAAAACTTTGTGCAATCGGTGTTCGACACCGTCGGGCCGGGGGAAGGAAAAACGCTGGTGGTCGGCGGCGACGGACGCTATTTCAACCGGCAGGCCATTC
>CAYQMA010000017.1:0-17459 GCA_964418535.1 uncultured Zetaproteobacteria bacterium
CCGGCCGCCGAGGCGATGGCCGATCGATTGAAGGATGTGGAGATTCGCCCGCCGGCGATGCCGGTGTGGAGCAATGCGCTGGCGGCGCCGCTGGAGGACACCGGTGAGATTCGCAATGCGCTGGTGCGGCAACTGGTGTCCCCCGTGCGCTGGACGGAGACCGTGGCCGGCATGGTGCGTGGCGGTTTGTCGCAGGGGGTGGAAATGGGGCCGGGCAAGGTGCTGGCGGGCATCGTTCGCCGCATCGACCGCGCTTTTACGGTCAGCGCCGCCGAAACCCCTGAAGCCATGGACGAAACGTTGGATCGGATAAAGGGAGGCGACGATGAGTGATCAACCTGTGGCGATTGTCACCGGAGCGAGCCGGGGCATCGGCCATGCCGTGGCCAATGCACTGGCGGCCAAAGGCTACCGGCTGGCGATCTGCGGCACCCGCGAGGAGACGATTCGGGCGGCGGCGGAACGGTTGTCTTCGGCGCACGGGGTGGATGTGCGCCCCGAAGTGGTGGACGTGCGCGATCGTGAGGCGGTGCAAGCGTTTGTCAGCGGCGTGGCGCGCGAATGGGGGCGGCTGGACGTGCTGGTGAACAATGCCGGCATCACGCGCGACAATATCGCGATGCGGATGAAGCCCGAGGAATGGCGCGACGTGCTGGACACCAATCTTTCCTCGGTGTTTTATGCCACGCAGGCGGCGCTGCGGCCGATGATGAAGGCGCGTTTCGGGCGCATCATCAACATCTCGTCGGTCGTGGCCTCGATGGGCAATCCCGGCCAGATCAACTATTGCGCCAGCAAGGGCGGCATCGATGCGCTGACCCGTTCGCTGGCGCGTGAAGTGGGTTCGCGCGGCATTACCGTCAATGCCGTGGCGCCCGGATTCATCGCCACGGACATGACGGCGGAGCTGGGCGAGGATGCGGCCGCGGCGTTGATCGCGCAGGTGCCGCTCGGGCGACTGGGGAGTCCCGAGGACATTGCCCATGCGGTGGTCTTTCTGGCTAGTCCCGAGGCCGGTTATATCACCGGCCAGGTGCTGCATGTGAATGGCGGCATGTATATGTGACCGGGATTGAGGCAGCCTGCAAGTTTGAGGTTGCCACCGGGGACTGCATATAGACAATGCGCCTCGCGGGCATCCTTGGAGACGGCTGCTTGTGCAAGGCGCGGGGGTGTGATAGAAGCCGCGTAAATCTGAAACGGGAGGACTTCATGTCTGCAGAAATCGAAGCGAAAGTCATCAAGATCGTGGCCGATCAGCTCAATGTGGATGAAAGCGAGATCAATCCGGATTCTTCCTTCGTGGATGATCTGGGCGCCGATTCGCTGGACACGGTGGAGCTGGTGATGGCTTTCGAGGAAGAGTTCGGCATCGAAATTCCGGACGAGGACGCCGAGAAGATTCAGAACGTTCAGAACGCCATCGACTACATCGCGGCCAAGGCTGAATAAACCTTCATGACTCGACGCGTTGTCGTCACGGGCGTGGGTCTGGTGACTCCGCTCGGCGCGCACACCGAAGATACCTGGAACAACCTGATCGCCGGCAAGTCGGGCATCCGTCGCATCACGAAGTTCGATGCGGAAGCGGCGGGGCTTGCCTGCACGATCGCCGGCGAGGTTCCCGATTTCGACGTCAGCGAATACCTGAACCGCAAGGATGCCAGAAAGGTGGACACCTTCATCCAGTATGGCGTCGGTGCGGCGATGCAGGCGCTGTCGCAATCGGGGTTGGAGGTGAATGAGGCGAACGCCGAGCGGGTGGGCGTTATCATCGGTTCCGGCATTGGCGGACTGCCGAATATCGAGGCCACGATGCGGGCCTACGAGAAGGGCGGGCCGCGCAAGATTTCGCCTTTTTTCATCGCCCAGACCATCATCAACATGACTTCGGGCTGGGTGTCCATGCTGACGGGCGCGAAAGGCCCGAATTCGGCCACGGTGACGGCCTGCGCCACCGGCACGCATGCGATTGGCGATGCTTGGGCCATCATTGCGCGCGGCGATGCCGATGCGATGATTGCCGGCGGTTCCGAGGCCTGTATCAGCGAGTTGGGCGTGGGCGGGTTCGCGGCCTCGCGGGCGCTGTCCACTCGCAACGACGAGCCAGAACGTGCATCCCGCCCTTGGGACAAGGATCGCGACGGCTTCGTGATGGGCGAGGGCGCGGGTGTTCTGGTGCTCGAATCGCTGGATTCGGCCAAGGCGCGCGGGGCCGAGATTTTGGCCGAGGTCGTGGGCTACGGGATGTCGGGCGACGCCTACCATATCACGGCGCCGGCGCCGGGCGGCGAAGGCGGTGCGCGTTGCATGCGGGCGATGCTGAAGAAGGCCGGCATCGCGCCCGAGGATGTGGACTACATCAATGCCCATGGCACATCCACGCCGGCCGGCGATCTGGCCGAGACCGAGGGCATCAAGTCCGTGTTTGGCGAGCATGCGAAGAAGCTGATGGTGTCGTCCACAAAATCCATGACCGGCCATCTGCTGGGTGCTGCCGGCGGCATCGAGGCCGGCTTTACGGTGCTGGCCGTGCATCGCGGCATCGTGCCTCCGACCATCAACCTCGAGGAGCCGGGCGAAGGTTGTGATCTGGACTATGTGCCGAACGAGGCGCGCGAGGCGGAGATTCGTGTGGCGATTTCCAACTCTTTCGGTTTCGGCGGCACCAACGCCTCGGTGGCATTTCGCAAATTCGCCTGATTTCCGGGCGGTGAAGTTCCGCACGGTTCCCGATCCGGGCCGTAAGTTCAGCGCTTACGGCCTTTTTTCTTGTTTTTCAGACCGTTGTTCGATGTTGCTGGAAGACCCTTCAGGCGCGGGACGGGGCTTGGTGGCGTCGCGCTCGGGGGAGCGTCATGCCTGGCCGGACGGGCGCGATGCCGACTCGTTTCTCGATGCCTGGAGCGCGCAGCTGGCGCAGCGGCAAGGGCCGTCGCCGGCGCCGGCCTGCGTGGTTTATGCGGCGTATGAGGCCGGCGGCATGACGGAACGCTTGCCTGAACCAGTTGCTTCGCCGCCCGTGGCCACGTTCTGGTGTTTATACCCGGACTGGTCGGTCTGCATCGAACCGGGCGCGGCATATCTGGCAGCGAACGATCCGGCCATGCTGGATGAGTTGGAGGCCATGCTGCATCGCCAGGCAGCGCATGCGACGGGCGGAAATGAGCGCGAAGGCGGAGAAAGGACGGAGGCGGAATGGGTCGCCACACCGGGAAGCGACTACATGGCGGCGGTGCGTCGGGTCAAGGATTACATTGCCGCGGGCGACATCTTCCAAGCCAATATCGCGCGCTTTTGGGAGGCACCGTTTCCGGAACAACGGCTGTCGCATCTGTATGCCCGGCTCAGACAGGTGAATCCGGCGCCGTTTTCCGGTTGGATGCGGGTGGAAGGCGAGGATGGCGTCATGCACATTCTGTCCGCTTCGCCGGAACGTCTGTTTCGCATCTCGCCTCAAGGATGGGTGGAAACGCGCCCCATCGCCGGCACCCGGCGGCGCGGCGTGCGCGACGACGAGGCGATGCGCAGGGACTTGCTGCTTTCGGAAAAGGAGCGCGCCGAGCATATCATGCTGGTGGATCTGGAGCGCAATGACCTGGGCCGCGTGTGCCGCCCCGGCACGGTGGAAGTGAACGAGCGCATGGTGGTGGAGCGCTATGCCACGGTGCAGCACATTGTTTCCAACGTGCGCGGGCGATTGCGGCCGGAATGCGATGTCGTGGACGTGTTTCGCGCCATGTTTCCGGGCGGCACGATCACCGGTTGCCCCAAGGTTCGCTGCATGGAAATCATTCATGAGCTGGAGTCGCGACCGCGCGGGCCCTATACCGGCGGCATGGGCTATGTGGCCTGGGATGGCACGGCGGATATGAACATCCTGATTCGCAGCTTCTGGCATGTGGGCGGCAGGCTGCATTGGGCCGCCGGCGCCGGCATCGTGGCTGATTCCGATCCCGAACGAGAGCTGATGGAAACGGAGCACAAGGCGGCAGGTCTGTTGCGCGCCCTGTAACCGGCCTGCCACTCGTCGGGCGCCTTTTGATCCGCCCGGATGATCCGGAGATGACAAGGTGGTTTTCATTGAAGGCTTGTCAGGATGCCAATAGGTTGCGAAGTCATGCATTGCGACGCGGTGGAAGACATGCTCCCGGACTGGCTGCGATCGGGCGATTTCACGGGACGGCGTTATGCCGACGATGCGGCGAAAATGGATCTCGTGATTGAATGGTCGCGACGGAATGTCGAGGAAGCGACCGGGGGGCCGTTCGGTGCGGCGGTCTTCGATATGGCAACCGGGCGGCTGGTCGGTGCAGGCGTGAATGTGGTGGCGCCGTCGAATCTTTCGGCGGCGCATGCGGAGATCATGGCGCTGTCGGCGGCTCAGCGAAGGCTGCAATCCTATGATTTGGGCCTGCGTGGCAACTATGAGCTGGTGACCAGCACTGAGCCCTGCGCCATGTGTTTCGGTGCCCTGCCGTGGTCGGGCATCCGGCGTGTGGTTTGCGGAGCGACGAGCGCTGATGCCTGCGCCATCGGCTTTGATGAAGGGCCGCGACATCCGGATTGGATCGCGGAGCTGGAGCGGCGCGGCATCGAGGTGATCACGGAAGTGCGTCGGGACGAAGCCAGAGCCGTGCTCGATGCCTACGCCGATGGGGGCGGTCTCATTTACAACGGGTCGGGCGGAGGCTTGCCTGGATGAGGCGCTGGCTGCTGGCGGGCATGCTGTTGTGGGGGTTCATCGGTTCCGCTGCTGCGAATGAGCCGGTAACCCTGCAACTGAAATGGCGGCATGCCTTCCAGTTCGCGGGCATCTATGCGGCTATCGAAAAGGGATATTATCAGGCGGAAGGCCTGGACGTGCGGCTGCGGGAAGGCGGCCCGGGGATCAAGCCGCTGGAGGCAGCGGAGCGGCCCGCCAGCTATGCCATCGCCGACACCGGCGCGCTGATCGCGCGTGCGCATGGCCGGAAAATCCGTGTGATTGCGGCTATTTTCCAGCATTCGCCGCTCGTCCTGGTGGTGCTGAGGTCGTCCGGCATCCGAACCTTTGCCGATCTTCGCGGCAAGCGTGTCATGTTGCAGCCGGGGCTCAATGCGGACATTGTCGCCGCGCTGGGCAAGGCCGGCTTGCGCAAGGGAGACTATGTCCGGCAGGCCATCAGCTATGACATTCGGGACTTGATCGCTGGCCGCACGGACGCCTATGCGGCATACATCACCGACCAACCACATCAGCTCCAGAAATTGGGCGTTGCGTACCGTCTGTTGATGCCGGCGGAAGAAGGGATCGATTTTTATGGCGATCTTCTGGTGACCTCGGATGCCGAGGTTCGGGAACATCCCGAACGCGTGCGGGCCATGATCCGGGCCACGGCTCGGGGCTGGGACTACGCGCTCGAGCATCCGCATGAAATCATTGATTTGATTCTGAAAAAATACGATACCCGTCACCTTGGCCCGGATCAGCTCCAGTATGAAGCCGAGGCCACGGCGCGCATGATCGTCAAGGATCTGGTGCCGATTGGTTTCATGAACGATTACCGGTGGGCCAACATTGCCCGGGCATATGCCGGGCTGGGGTTGATTCCCGCCGACTTTGATTATCATGCCTTGCTGTTCCGGCCGGGCCCGTCGTTGATCGAGGTGTTGAACAAATATCGTTGGCAACTGGCGGCGATGGCTTTGGCCATGCTGCTGCTCGGGGTCGCCTCGTATGTCTTGACGCTTCGCCGGATGGTTCGGGCCCGCACCGAGCGCCTTCGCATGCTGTCTCTGGCGACCGAACAGACGGATGAGCTGGTGATGGTCGGCGATCGCAAAGGCATGATCGAATATGCCAATCCAGCATTCTGTCACAAGATCGGCCGTCCCGGGGGCGAACTCTCCGGGGCGCCGGTTGGCGAGATCCTGACCATCGAACCGGATGGGGATCAAACCCTGGAGCGGATATGGGAGTCCGTCCTGTCCGGCAAGGGGTGGAGTGGCCGGGTGAGGTTGCGTCATGGAGAACATCCGCGCTACCCGGCGCTGATGAGCGTTTCTCCGCTGCGTGAGCCCGGAGGACGCGGGACGGTGACCCATGTTGTCGCCGTTTTTCGGGATATGACGGAAATCGAGAACATGAAGGAGCAATTGCTGCAGGCACAGAAAATGGAGGCCATCGGTGTGTTGGTCGGTGGCATCGCCCATGATTTCAACAACATGCTCGCGGCATTGTATGGAAACATCGAATTGGCCCGTTTGGACGCCGACGAGCCTGCCCGAACCAGGGAATGGCTTGAGAAAATGCAGACCATCGCTTCCAGGGGCGCGGATACGGTGGCCAAACTTCTGGCATTTGCGCGCAAGGGCCCGGTGCATTTCGAGGTTGCAGCGCTGAATGAGGTGCTCGCCGAAGTGGAGCGATTGACGCGGATCGGATTGCCCGAGCGGATCGAGCTGGTGTTCAATGTTCCGTCCGAGCTTGTTCCTGTCTATATGGATGCGACCCAGATCGAGCAGGCCCTGCTGAATCTGGTCAACAATGCGGCCGATGCCGTCGAAGGCGTCGCATGCCCGCGGATCGAGGTTTCGGCTAGGGCGGTTTCCGGCGCTGCTGGGCCCGGAGCGGGTCGCAATGCCGAACATGGCTGGGTCGAATTGTCTGTCCGGGACAATGGCGAAGGCATCGCTGCGGAAGACCTTGAACATATCTTCGAACCGTTTTTTACCACCAAGGAGGTGGGCAAGGGATCGGGACTCGGGCTGGCCATGGTGTATGGCACGGTTCAGCGGCATGGCGGCGAGGTGCAGGTCGAGAGCCGGCCCGGACAGGGTGCTTGTTTCCGGCTCTGGTTGCCGTTGGCGGCGCCGACTGCGACGGCGGAATCCCGTTCGGCAGAGGAGAGCGAAGATGTCGGGGGTCTGGCCGGACGGGGCGAATGCATTCTGGTGGCCGACGATGAGGATGAGCCTCGCGAAACCCTGCGCAAGCTCCTCGAGCGACGGGGTTATCGAGTGGTTGTGGCTGGCAATGGCAAGCAGACTGTGGAGATGTTCCGGAAATATCGTCATGAATTGGCGGCGGCTGTTCTGGATCTGGTGATGCCGGAAAAGGACGGGATTGAGGCTGCCCGCGAGATACGGGACATGGAAGCCGAATTTCCGATTCTGTTCGTCAGTGGTTATGATCTGCACAAGCATGGGGCTGCCGTGGCGGATTGGCCGCGAACGATGCTGACGCCCAAGCCTTACCGGCCCGAAGATCTGGAACGGAAGTTGCGATCCCTGCTCCAGTAAGGCCCTTGCCGGCCGGGATGCTTCTTGCCCTTCGGCAGGCATCGGCCTATGCTTCGCAACCTCGAAAGTGAGCCGCGGCTCGCTTTTTTGTTTTTTTGGCGCTGCGGAATGCGTTTGGAGCTTTCGCATGCCGGATGAGGATGATGTTGATTGAGGAACGAATCGAGGCGTTGCTGGCGCCGATTGCCGCAGAACTTGGCGTGGACGTGCTGAAGGTGAGTCTGGGCGGCGGCGATCATCGGCAGGTGTTGCGCGTGGTCGTGGATCAGGCGGGCGGCGTGCCGTTTGAAACGCTGGAGCGGGTGAGCCGCGCACTGTCGTTGCAACTGGATGCCGAGGATTTGATTCCGGGACGGTATCATCTGGAGGTCACTTCTCCGGGGCTGGACTGGCCGCTCGCCAGCGAGGCGGATTTCCGCCGCCATGAAGGTGAGATGTTGCGTGTCTCGTTTGCGGACGGTTCCAGCATGACGGGGCGGAATCTCGGGCCGGTCGAGGCCGGTGTTCGCATCGCGGATGACGCGGGTCGCGAACATGACATCAAGCTGGCCGAGACAACGAAAATTGTCCGGGTGGTGGATTGGGGCCGCTCGGGAAAGAGGAAGAGCAAACACAGCAGGTGAGGACAACGCGATGAATGTTCAGATGTTGCAGGTGGCGCAGGCGGTTGCGCGCGAGAAAGGCGTGGATGAGGACGTGGTGATTGATGCGATGGAGCAGGCCATCAAGACCGCCGCGCGTCGAACCTATGGCGACAAGCATGTCGAGGCGGAGATTGATCGCGATAGCGGCGAAATGAAGCTCTATCATGTGCGGACGGTGGTCGAGGAAGTGGAAGACCCCGAGAACGAGCTGACGCTCGAGGAGGCGCGCAAGCTGGATCCGGAAGCCGAAATCGGCCAGGAATTCCGCGAGGAGTTGCCGCCCATCGAGCTGGGCCGGATTGCCGCCCAGACAGCCAAACAGGTCATCAACCAGAAGATTCGCGAGGCCGAGCGCGCGCGCGTGGTGGCTGAATACGAACCGCGTGTCGGCGAGCTGATCACCGGCATCGTCAAGCGGGTGGAGCGCGGCAATGTGTATGTGGATCTTGGTCGCGGCGAGGGCGTGATGTTCCGCGAGGACTTGCTGCCGCGGGAGTCGTACCGGCAGGGCGATCGCGTGCGCGCCTATCTGCGCGAAGTGCGCAACCAGCCCAAGGGGCCGCAGGTGATTCTGTCCCGCGCCGACGCCGGCATGGTGTTGCGTCTGTTCGAGCAGGAAGTGCCGGAGATTCAGGATGGTCTGGTCTCCATTCAGGCCATTGCCCGCGATCCCGGCTCGCGCACCAAAATCGCGGTGATTTCCAATGATCCGGCGGTCGATCCGGTCGGCGCTTGCGTGGGCATGCGCGGCGCCCGCGTGCAGGCGGTGGTCAACGAGTTGCACGGCGAGAAGATCGATATCATCGAGTGGACGCCGGATACGGTGACGTTCGTGATCAATGCGCTGGCGCCGGCGGAGATTGATCGCGTGCTGGTGGATGAGGAAAACCACACCATTGAGGTGGCGGTGCCGGAGGATCAACTGGCCATTGCCATCGGCCGTCGCGGTCAGAATGTGCGCCTGGCTTCGGAGCTGACCGGCTGGAATATCGAAATCATGACCTCCAGCGAGGAGCGAGAGAAGCGGGCGGCCGAAATCGCCGAGGCCAGCGCCATGTTCCAGGAAATGCTGGATATCGACGAGGATTTCGCGACCCTGCTCTGCAATGAGGGCTTCATGTCGCTGGAGAGCCTGGCTTACTGCGCGCTGGAGGATCTGATGGCCATCGAGGGGCTGGACGAGGATACCGCGCACGAGCTGCAGAATCGCGCCCGCGACGCCCTGCTGCAGCAGGAACTGGGCAAGACCGAGCGCGTGGAAGTTGAGGACAGCCTGTTGTCGTTGCCGAACATGAACGAGGCGCTGGCGAACCAGTTGGCGGAACGCGGCATTGGCACGGCCGAAGCCCTGGCCGAAGCGGCGGTGGACGATCTGGAGGGGATCGAAGGCGCAAGCCGCGAGGAGCTGGAAGCGCTGATTCTGGCAGCCCGGGAGGCATGCGGCTGGTTTGACTGAACGACGCTGCATCTGCTGCCGTCAGTCGCGCGCCAAGGGTGAACTGTTGCGTCTGGTGTGCGATAATCAGGGTTCGGTCTGGCCTGACCTGCCTCAGAAAGCGCCGGGACGCGGGGCATATGTGTGCTGGGGGACGTGTCTGGAACGGCTGCGGGACAAGGCCTTGCGCGCCGCCTGGAAGGGGCGGGCGAAAGGAGCCAACCTCGCTGACGAACTTAGGCAGCGACTGGCGGTGGCGCTTTGGGAGCGGTGCCGGCAATATGTGCGCCCCCGCAAACGGAGCCTGTGCATCGGGCGCGACGCGGTGATGCGTCGCTTGTGGCAGGACGCGCCGGTGCTGGTGCTGCTGGCCGATGACGCCGGTGAGGCGCTGAAACGGCAGATTGGCGATGCCTGCGCGCGGCGCTCCCGTGCGGGGCGGGATGTGGAGTTGCACGATGCCGGTCCTGCGGCCGCCTTGGCGCGGCTGTTGGATCGGGAGAAGGTTTCGGTGCTGGCGATGGACGCCGTGCCGGCAAGCAAAAAATGGTTGCGCGACTGGAAACAATACGCGCGGCTGATGGAGTAGTGAACGCGATGGCGAAGATACGCGCCCTGGATTTGGCCAAGGAATTGAAGCTCGAGGTCTCCGACCTGCAGGCGGTTGCGCAGGATTGCGGCGTCGTGGTCAGCGGCCCCACGAGCATGCTGACTGTCGAGGAGCGAGATAAGCTTGTCGAAGCGGTGAAAAAGGGCGCCAGCAAGCCTGCCGCCAAGCGGGGGACGCGGACGCTGACGCTGAACAAGCCCATTGTCGCGGGTTCGTCCCGTGCCGGAACGGGCGCTGCCGGGGGGAGAGGTCACACGGTCAAGGTGGAGGTGCGCCGAAAGATCGCGCCGAAGCGCACGTTGACGGTGCCCAAGACCCCGAATGCTGCGGCTTCGACGAAGGCCAAGACGGCTGAAAGCCCGGCCCAGCGCGCGGCCCGGGCGGTCGAAACGCGGCAGGCGGCGGCCAAGGCAGCGGAAACCAAACGTACGGTGCTTCCAGGCCCTGCAGATACGAAGGCGGGTGCGGCCAAAGGCGGGGAAGCAACCCGACGGCGCACATCGCAATCGGCAAGCGCATCAAGCAAGGGGGCGCCTGCCGGCAGCAGCCGCGGGACCGGGCCGCGGACCACGATCCGCAAGGGCCCGACCCCGGCGCAGATCGCTGCGGCCAAGGCGCCCAAGTCGAATCTCAAGGAAATTGAGGCCAGCATCAAGCGCGAACGCGCCGACCGGAGCAAAAGCGCTCGCGGCGCCGCCGGAACGGCAAGGCCGGCGGGGCCGACCGCGCCGAGGCGCGCGCCTTCGGTGGCTGTGTCGCCGGATGTGCCGGCGGGTGGCGGTCGCCGCAAACCGTCGGGCGGGGCGCAGGGCGCCTTCAAGCGTCGCCGGCTGTCGCCGGCCGAGAAGGCGGCGCGTCGGGCTTATGCCGAGAAGCGCCATATGGTGCTGACGGAGGAAGAAGAAGAGCGCATGGCGCGCCTGGCTCGCGGCCACCGTCGCAAGACCACGGCCGTGACCAAGGACGATGCCGCCTTCGTGGTGCGCGAAGTGGAGATTCCGGACAGCATCGTGGTGTCCGAGCTGGCCAGCCGCATGGCCGTGAAGGGCGCCGACGTGGTCAAGAAGCTGTTTGAGATGGGCGTGGCCACGACCGTCAATGAGAGCATTGACGCCGATACGGCCACGCTGATTGTGGAGGAATTCGGACACAAGCCCAAACGCATCAACGAAGCGGCCGTCGAGGATGTGCTGGTGGACGAGGGCGAGGATGATCCGGAGAAGCTGCAGCCGCGGCCGCCGGTGGTGGTGGTCATGGGCCATGTGGATCATGGCAAGACCTCGATTCTGGACGCGCTGCGCCGGGCCCATGTGGCCGAGGGCGAGGCCGGCGGCATCACCCAGCATATCGGCGCCTACATGGTCAAGCTGGACAGCGGCGATCGGGTGGTCTTTATTGACACGCCGGGTCATGAGGCGTTCACCGAGCTGCGCGCGCGCGGCGCCAAGCTGACCGATGTGGCGGTGCTCGTGGTGGCAGCCGACGATGGCGTGAAACCGCAGACGGTGGAAGCCCTCAATCATGCCAAGGCGGCGGGCGTGCCGATCATTGTGGCCGTGAACAAGATCGACAAGGACGGGGCCGATCCCGACATGGTCAAACGCCAACTGGCCGAGCATGAGATTGTGCCGGAGGACTGGGGCGGCGACACCATTTTCGTGAATGTGTCCGCCAAGACCGGCCAGGGACTGGATGAGTTGTTGGAGATGCTGGCGCTGCAGACCGAGATTTTGGAGCTGCGCGCCAATCCCGAACGTCGCGGTCGCGGCATTGTCATCGAATCCAAGCTGGATCGCGGGCGTGGCCCGGTGGCCACGGTGCTGGTGCAGAACGGCACCTTCCACAAGGGCGATATCGTGGTGGTTGGCACCGTGATGGGGCGAATCCGCGCCATTGTGGATGAAAACGGCGTTCAGCATCGCACCGCCGGCCCGTCCATTCCGTTCGAGTTGCTGGGTCTGGAAGCCGTTCCGGAGGCCGGTCAGGAAATCGTCGTGGTCGAAAACGAGCGGCAGGCGCGTGAAATTGTTCGCTATCGCGAGGAGCAGTTGCGCAAGGTGATGGCCAGCACCCAGAAACGCGTCAGCATGGAAGACCTGTTTGCCGCCGCCAAGGGCGAGAAGGCCAAAGAGGTCAATGTGCTCATCAAGGGCGATGTGACCGGTTCCGTGGAGGCGATGGCGGAATCGCTGGCCAAGCTTGGAACCGATGAAGTGCGGATTCATGTGGTGCATAAGGGCATCGGCGGCATCACCGAATCCGACGTGATGCTCGCTTCGGCCTCCAATGCCATCATCATTGGTTTCAATGTGCGGCCCGAGGCCAAGGCCAAGAAGCTGGCCGAGAAGGAAGGCGTGGATGTGCGCTTCTACAAGGTGATCTACGACGCCATTGACGAGATGAAGGCCGCGATGGAGGGCTTGCTGGCGCCGGAGGAGCGCGAGAAAGTGATTGGCGCAGCCGAAGTGCGCGAGGTCTTCCAGGTGCCGAAGGTGGGCGCGGTGGCCGGTTGCTATGTGACCGAGGGCTATGTCACACGGGGCGCGCATGTGCGCGTGCTGCGCGACGGCGTGCTGGTTTACGATGGCAAGCTGGCTTCGCTCAAGCGCTTCAAGGATGACGTGCGCGAGGTCAAGGCCGGCTATGAATGCGGCATCGGCGTCGAGAAATTCAACGACGTCAAAACGGGCGACACCTTCGAATTTTATGTCATCGAGGAAGTCGCAGCCAAACTGTAGCCATGCGCTCGTCTCCCACTCCCGCCCAAGCGCGGCTCTATGCCGACATCCGGCGTCTGCTGTCCACGCTGATGCGACGCGACATTGCGGATCCCCGTCTGGAAGGGGTGGTGGTCACGCGCATCGAGCCGTTCCATGGCGGGCACCGGGTGCGCGTCTGGGTGCATCGGGTTGAGGTCGAGGATGCCGACGATTGCATTGCGCGCCTGAACCGGCTGGCGCCGCATTTTGCGCGTGAACTGCGCCGCGCCTTGCCGCGCCGCCGCATTCCCGTGCTCGAATTTCATTGGGATGCTTCGATCGAAGCCGGCAGCGACATGGTGCGGCTATTGAGCATGCTGGAGGGCGATTCCCCGTGAACGATCAGGATCGCGCCCTCCGCGCCATTGCCGATGCCCGGGGGATTGCATTGATCACCCACTGCAATCCGGATGGCGACGGCATCGGTTCGCAGCTGGCGCTCTGGCATGCGTTGACGTCCGCTGGACGTCGCGCGTTCATGCACAACCACGATGGCGTGCCGCGCATTTATCGGTTCCTGCCCGGGGCGGATGCCATTGGTGCGGGCGCATCCTTCGATGTCAGCGACGTGGATTTGATCATCAGTCTGGATGCCGGCGCCAAATCGCGTTTGGGCATGCCGGAGTCCTTCTTTGAAGGGCGTCGCCTGTTGGTGATCGATCATCATGCCAGCAATGCCCGCTTCGGCGATATCAACCTCGTGGATGTTTCGGCTTGTTCGACTGGCGCAATGGCGTGCTCCCTGATTGAGCGCATGGGGCTTCCGCTCACGCCGGAAATCGCCACCTGCATCTATGTCACCGTGTTGACGGACACCGGCGGTTTCCGCAATGCGGCGACCAGCGCCGAAGCGTTGGAACTGGCCGCGCGGCTGGTGCGCGCCGGCGCCGAGCCCTGGCCGGTGGCGCGCGAGGTGTATGAAAGCCGCAGCGAATCGGCCTTTCACCTGCTGCGGGCCTGCCTGGACACGCTGGAGCGGCGCGACGGAGGCCGTTCGGCCTGGCTGTATGTGGACGAGGACATGTATCGCGCCACCGGCGGCGACGAAGAGGATACCGAGGGATTCATCGAGTACGCACGGGCGCTCGAGGGGGTCGAAGTGGCGGTGTTCATTCGTCCGGATTCCACTCACCGGGGCTGGAAGGTCACCTTTCGCGGCAAGAATGGCGCCGACGTCGGCGCGCTGGCCGTGTCGCTGGGCGGCGGCGGCCATCGGCATGCGGCCGGGTGCACCCTGGGCGGCGATTTCGAAACGGTGCGAGTGCGCGTGCGACGTGCTGTATCAGCCATGCTGGACGGGCAGAAGCGGGAGGACGAGCGCTGACTTCCGGCGTGGTGTTTCTGGACAAGCCCGAGGGTTGGACATCGCGCCGGGCGGTCAACGAAATCGCTCGCTTGTTTCGGCCCGAGGGCGGCGGTCGCATCAAAGCCGGTCATGCCGGCACGCTCGACCCGATGGCCACGGGCATGCTGCCGATTCTCTTGGGCGAGGCCACCCGTTTCGCCGATGTCGGCCTGGATGCGGACAAGACCTATGCGTTCACGATGGATCTGTCGTTCCAGACAGATACGTTGGATGCGGAAGGCGAGGTGGTCGCCCGTTTCGAAACGTTGCCGCGGCTGAAGGACATTCAGGCAATTCTGCCGCGCTTTACGGGCGAGCTGGAACAGACGCCGCCGGCATTTTCGGCCGTGCATGTGAACGGTCGTCGGGCCCATGATCTGGCGCGCCGGGGCGAGGAAGTCCGGCTTGCCCCGCGGCAGGTGCATACGCGCGCACTGCGTCTTGTGGATTGGTCGCCGCCGTTGTTATCGCTGGAAGTGACTTGCTCCAAGGGCTTTTATATCCGTTCGCTGGCGCGGGATCTGGGCGAAGCTTTGGGCGCGGGCGGGTGCGTGACCCGCTTGCGACGCCTGTCCACCGGCGGCTGGCCGCCGGCGCTGATGCTGCCCGTTGAGGAGGTGCGCGAGCGTGGAGAAGCCTGCATCATGCCGCTGGCCCAGTGGTTGCGGCATCTTCCACGTCTCACGCTGGATGAGCCAGAAGCGCGACGGTTCGTGCAGGGCCAGCGCATCCAGTTGAATGAGGCGCAGTTGAAGGACTTGGCCGCTGGCGAGGTGGCGGTATTCTGCGGCGATGCGCTTTTGGGCACGGGCGTGGTGAAGCCGGGGCTCAGGCGCATGGTGCTGCATCCGAAGAAGGGGCTGCCATCGGCCCGCACGATGCTCGGTTTGTGAGGATTGCATGCGAAGAATCATTCCCATCCTGCTGCTGATCCCCCTGATCATCAGCCTGACCTATCTGGCGACCCATCCCATGCCGAAGGACAATGTCGAGGCGCTCAAGGCGCTGTTTGGCGGGCCGGAGGAGGCTGAGCAGCGGGCCAAGGGCACGCAGGCCAGGGCTGCCGGAGCTTGGCGTTTGCACGTGTTTGACCGCGCGCCCGAACCGGGGGATGCGAGCGTGCCGCCGGGCCGGCATGTGCGCATCGAAACGGACAAGGGCGTTTTTACGCTGGAGTTGTTCGACAAGGATGCGCCGCGCACGGTGGCGAATTTCAAGGCCCTGGTCGCCAGGGGCTTCTATGACGGATTGACGTTTCACCGCGTGATTCCGGGCTTCGTGGTACAGGGCGGCGATCCCAAGGGCGACGGCACGGGCGGTCCGGGTTATCACCTGAAGTTCGAACCAAGCAAGCACAAGCATGTGACGGGCGCGGTCGGCATGGCGCTGAGCCATGGAAGGCCGGATTCGGCCGGCAGCCAGTTTTATATCGTGTTCGGCCGGCATCCGCGGTTGGACGGGCATTACACGATTTTTGCCCGCGTCGTGGACGGCATGGATGTGGTCGAGCGCATCACCAAGGGGACGGTGATGCGCAAGGTGACCGTCTTGCCCTGAGGCCGGCCGTCCCCGGATTCGGGAGGGTTCAGGCGCGGCCGGCGCGCTTGCGCTCGTGTTCCTTCAACAGTCGCTTGCGCAGCCGGATGGACTTGGGCGTGATTTCCACCAGTTCGTCCTCGGCGATGAACTCGATGGCCCGCTCCAGCGTCAGTTCCACGGGCGGGGTGAGGTCGATCGCATCGTCCTTGCCGGCGGCGCGGATGTTGGTCAGTTTCTTGGCGCGGGTGGCGTTGACGACCAGATCGTTGTCGCGCGAATGGATGCCGATGATCATGCCCTCATAAAGCTTTTCGCCCGGGCCAATGAACAGCTTGCCGCGTTCCTGGAGTTTCCACAGCGCGAAGGCCACCGCCTCGCCGTCGCCGTTGGAAATCAGCACCCCGTTGGGCCGCCCCGGGAGCTCGCCGATGTACGGCCCGTATTCGTGGAACACATGGTGCAGCACGCCGGTGCCGCGCGTGTCGGTGAGGAATTCCGAGGTGTAACCGATCAACCCGCGCGTGGGGCACAGGAACTCGATGCGCACCGTGCCGTCCGGGTTGGTCTGCATGTGCGTCATTTCGGCGCCGCGGCGGCCCAGCTTTTCGATGACCGCGCCCTGATACTGTTCCTCCACGTCCACGGTCACGTGCTCATAGGGTTCCTGTTTGACGCCGTCCACCTCGCGCACGATGACCGTGGGACGCGAAACCGCCATCTCGAAGCCCTCGCGGCGCATGTTTTCCAAGAGAATCCCGATATGCAGCTCGCCGCGGCCGGACACCTTGTACACGTCGCCGGACTCGGTCTCCTCGACGCGCATCGCGACATTGGTGCGGATTTCCCGCATCAGCCGGTCGCGAATCTGGCGCGTGGTCACGAATTTGCCCTCGGTGCCGGCCAGCGGCGAGTTGTTGACATGGATTTCCATCGTCAGCGTGGGTTCGTCCACGCGGATGGGCGGCAGCGCTTCGGGATGTTCGGCATCCGCAATCGTGTCGCCGATGCCGATGTGCTCGATGCCGGCCACGGCCACGATGTCGCCGGCGGCTGCCTCCTCGATTTCGGTGCGATTCAGGCCCAGAAAGCCCAGCACCTTCGTGATGCGGGCGGTGCTTTTCGTGCCATCGGCGTGCAGCACGGCGACATCCTGGCCTGCGCGGATGCGGCCGTTGGCCACGCGCCCGATCACGATGCGGCCCAGGTAATCGTCCCAGTCCAGGGTTGTGGCCAGCATCTGCAACGGTTCATCAGGGCTGCCGGAAGGAGCGGGCACATGCTCGATGATGGTGTCGAACAGGCAGCGCATGTCGGTGGGCGTATCGTCCGGATCGAGCATCGCATAGCCGTTCTTGGCCGAGGCATAGACGATCGGGAAATCGAGCTGCTCGTCGGTCGCGCCCAGCGCGGCGAACAGGTCGAAGGTGGCGTCCACGCAGGCGTCCGGGTCGGCGCCCTCACGGTCGATCTTGTTGACCACGACGATCGGGCGCATGCCGAGCGCCAGCGCCTTGGAGAGCACGAAGCGCGTTTGCGGCATCGGCCCTTCGGCCGCATCCACCAGCAGCAGCACGCCGTCGGCCATGTTCAGCGTGCGCTCCACCTCGCCGCCGAAGTCGGCGTGGCCGGGCGTGTCCACGATGTTGATGCGCACGTCGCCGTATTGCAGCGAGGTGTTTTTGGCCAGAATCGTGATGCCGCGCTCGCGTTCGAGGTCGTTGGAGTCCATCACGCGGGTTTGGACTTCGGCGCGTTCGTTCAGCGTGCCGGACTGCTTGAGCAGTTCGTCCACGAGCGTGGTCTTGCCATGATCCACATGGGCGATGATGGCGATGTTGCGAAG
>CAYQMA010000018.1:0-17145 GCA_964418535.1 uncultured Zetaproteobacteria bacterium
CGTTGGCGTTCAGGCCGAGCAGGCGAGCCATGTGCTTGGTCAGCATCGCCACCGCAAAGGCATGACCCCAGAAGGCGCGGATGGCGGTCATGCCGCCGGGGATGGCAAAGCCATAGAGCAATGACATGGTCAGTGCAATTTGGCCGGCTTCCTTGGTGCCCAAGCGGGCGATGGCTTGGGGTAGGGTGGTGATGCGCTGGTTGGTGGGAATGTAAAAGGGTGAATTGGCGAACTTGAGGATCATGGCCGCGGTGGCCTGATCGGTGCTGATGACCTCGGCCAGTTCCGGTGCGCCGGCGGACGGATCGTCCAGCACGGCCTGAATGGCGGCATAGCGGTCGGGCAGCGAGGGAACATCCTCCACCATGCCGATCAACTGGAGTGTGGATTCGCGATCGTAAACAGCATGATTCATGCTCGGAGTGTAGCAGAAAAAGTGCCAATCAGGGATGATTGATTTGTTCGGAGAGGCGCATGGTCAGTTCGGGGCCGTTGCCGCGCGCCTGCAGATTGAAATACACCTCATCGCCGACGGGCAGAACGCCGGTGATTTCGGCATGCGGATGAGTGGCGATGCGCACCAGCGTGCGGCCGTCCCAGGCCCATAGCGAGGATGGGGTGTCGTCGTTGGTGATCCACAGCCAGCGGCGACCGGCGTCCCAGGCCAGGTTGTCCGGATGGGTCAGCCGGGCGTCCGATAGATAAACGGAGATGTGCGGCCTCGCGCCGCGATCATCCAGCGCTAGGATGCGGCCGGTTCCCGTTTCGGCCATCAGCACACGGCCGTCCGGCAGGGTTTCCATGTCCTCGATGCGGTTGAAGCTGCGCCTGGATGCTTGGTCGGCGGGGCGGACGCGGCGCCAGCCATCCTTGGTCAGCCATTGCAGGGTGCGCGTGCGCAGGTTCAGGCGGTAGAGGCCGCCATGTGGATTCTCGTCCGCCAACCAGGCGAAACGCCCGTCGCGCGAGAAGGCGATGCCCTCATGCGAGAATCGGCCTGCGAATTCCAGCGGCGCGATGGCCGGATGTGTGGCGGCCAAGCGGGCTCGATCCACTTTCTGCTCGGGCGGCAGCTTGTCCGGATCGGCGATGCGCCAGATGAGACCGCCCGGAAACTCTTCACCGATCCACAGGCTGCCGTCGGGCGCGAACTTGAGACCGTCCGCCCGCATCAGCCCATAGATCAGGAACGGATGGCGGCCGCTTTTCAGGTCGATGGCGGTCAGACTGGGCGCGAGCATGCTGGCGTTTGTTTCGCAACTCACATACAGCCATTGGCCCGAAGGCGAGAGCGCCAGCATGTCCGGTCGCACATGTCGCCAGGCGACCACCGAACGCGCCTGCCAGCCCGGCGCCAGTTCGATGCCGGTCGGATTCATGTCGCAAGCCGCAAACGCCGCAACGCACACGACGATGAGGGCCAGATTCAGGGCGCGACGGAACATGTCCGAAATGTCCGCCAGTCAGCGCTGGCTGGCAAGTGTCGGTGTCCCGGCCCCACGGGTGCGGTTATCCTTGGCGCATGATTGCCGCCCGTGAGCTGTATGCCATCGGTTTGTTCTATGCCGCTTATTTTGCCGCCATGGGCGTGATTCTGCCGTTCTTTCCTGTCTGGTTGGCTGGTCGCGGGTTGGATGCGGCGACGGTGGGCATGTTCACGGGACTGCTGGCGGCGGCCAAAGTGCTGGCCCCGCCTTTGGCCGGCAGCGTGCTCGATCGGCGCGGCGGAGTGTCGAGCTTCATCGTGCTGGCCGGATTTGGCGCGGCGGCGCTGGCCCTGCTGATGCCGGCGGCGCAGGCGTCGTGGGCGCTGGCGTTGGTGGTGCTGGGTTTCGGCTGCCTGTGGGCCGTGGTGCTGCCGTTGACCGATGGCCTGTCGGTCGCCGTGTCCGAGGCGGCGATGGCGGCTTATGGCCGGTTGCGGGTCTGGGGCTCGATCGGATTTGTGGCGGCATCCTTGGCTGGCGGCGCGTGGCTGGCGGGCAATGGCGCGGTGGATTTGCCATGGTGGTTGGCGACGCTGATGGCCGTGATGGCGGCAGCGGCGCTAGGGTTTCCGCGCCGGGAAGTGATGGCGTCCGAATCGGCGACGGCGCGGCGCAATTACGCGCCTGCGTTTGCCGGCCTGCTGTTGAGCAGTTTCCTGATGCAGGCCTCGCATGGCGCCTATTACGGCTTCTACAGCCTGTATCTGCTGCGGCAGGGCTGGGAAGGCTGGATGGTGGGCGCTTTCTGGGTGCTGGGCGTGCTGGCGGAAATCGTGCTGATGTGGGGATGGTCGCGGCCGGTGGAAGCGGCTCATCCCTCGCGGTTGCTGCCGCTGTGTCTGGGGCTGGCGGCGCTGCGCTGGGCAGGCATCGGGCTGACGCATTCGGTCTGGACGCTGGCATTGCTGCAGCTGCTGCATGCGGCCACGTTTGCGGCCTTCCACATTAATGCCATCACTTGGGTTCGGCGTTTTGCGCCGCCGGCAAGGCAGGCGAGCGCGCAGGGCTGGTATGCGGCGGCGGGGTTCGGGGCCGGCGCGGCGCTGGGCATGATGGGCAGCGGCCTGGTGGTGCGGGCGTTGGGATTTCAGCCCGCCTTTCTGGTTTGCGCCGGCGTGGCCCTGCTGGGCGTTCCGGTGGCGATGCGGTTGACGCGCGACAGCAAGGGATCTACGGACTGACGGCGGCGGGAGCGGCGGATTGCGCCAGCGCTCGCGCCTGGCACCAGGCGGCGCGACAATCGGAAAAAATCAGGCGGTGGAAGGAGGCGTTCGCGGGCAGTCGCGCATGCAGCAGCCGGATGCGTTCATCGGCCGGAAGGCGCTGATGGATGCGGGCGGCCAGCTCCATCAGGGCGATAGCGCGCGGCAGAGGCTCCATCCGGGCAGCGGGCGCGTCGGTGTCGAATCGGGGCAGAAACAAATGTGTGGCGGGCGCGGCCTGGCGTGCCAGGCGCGGCGGCATCCAGAGCTCCGAAGTGCGCATGATGCCGTCGTGGCCCGGGAACCGATACATGGCGTGGCCAAATCCGGCCGCCGCCATGGCCTCATGTGAAAAGGCCGGGTGCGTGCCGCCGTCCCATTGCAGCGGTCGAGGAAAGGGATGGATGCGACCGGCTTCATCGAGCAGCGAGAATTCGTCGCTGAAATAATCCGCGCCGTCCAGGAGCGCCGCCGTGCAGAGGCTGGACTTGCCGGCGCCGGAATGGCCGACGAAGGTGAAACGGGCGCCATCGGCCGCCACCGTGGCCGCGTGCAGCGACACCAGCGGCGGGTAGAGCGCGCGCACCACGCGATCGTAGAAGTGAAACTCGAAGGCGGCCACGCTCTCGCCGGCGTCCCGGCCGCGCCACAGTTCCGCATCATTTAGCACCAGTGCGTATGTGCCGTCCGTTTCCTGCAGCGCAAAGCGCAGGTGGGGCGCTTCGTCCGATGCTGCGGGAAACAGTCGGATCAGCGCCTCCATGCCCGGCCGGCACGACGGCGCGTGGCATTCCACCTCGATGCACAGCCCGCCCAAAGCCAGCCGCCAGCGATGTTGCAAACGGGCAGCGGCGCTAGGTTCCAGCGTCGTCATCGGCCATGTAGATCAGCCCGTAATCCACGAATTCGGTCAGGATGGCGGTGACATCGGTGCGCGCCGTCTCCATGTCCACGCCCAGCGTCTCGTGCAGGATCGCGGCCAGGTCATCCGGCGTGCGGCTGCCGTCGCATAGATCGAGAATGGCCGCGGCCGTCGGGTTCAGCGAAAAGGTCGCGCCGTCCTCCGGCTGCACATAGATCACTTCGTCCAGTCCTTCCAGCTCCTGGCAGAGCAGGTTATCAACCTTCAGCGGGTGTTCAGGCAGCGACATGTCCGGCTCCTGCAATCGATGTTTCGGCGATTTCGGGTTCCGCGGCCAGGGCCCAGGCGATGGCCTGGCAGTCGGCGCAGCTCAGGGATGACTTGCAGGCTTCCAGGCGCGCGGCCGGAGGTTTTGCCAGCCTGCGTGCGCTCAAGTTGCGCACGATCTCATCCAGCGGTGTTTGGCGGATATTGCCCAGGGTGATCCGGCGCGAAAAGATGCAGGGGTGCACGGCGCCGCTGGCGCTGACGCAGAGCTTGCCGCGCCGGACGGGAGTGGTCTTGGGCCGTTGGTCTCTGCCCTCAATGGGGCGATGGCTGGGGGACTTGGCGCTCTGAAGCGTGGCGCGGTCTGGTTCCAGATCGTGGATGAAGGCGCCGCGACCGGCGCTGCGAACCACATCCAGACCGATCCGGTCGTCGCTCAGGCCGCATTCCCGCCGCAGAAAACGGATGGTTTCGGCCTCATGGCCTCGGTTTTCCGCCATCACGATGATGCTTGCACGCACCGGCAAGTCTGCCGCCCGCGCCTTGTGAATGGCGCGGATGGTGCGTTCATGGCTGCCCGGCACGCGGGTGATCGCGTCGTGCGTGGCGGCGTCGTGCGAATAGACCGAGAAGGCGAAGCGCGGCTGGTGCGGCGCAAGGCGATGCAGCAGCGTATCGCTGAGCGCCAGGCCGTTGGTGTAGATTTCAACAGGATCAAAGCCCAGCTTGCGGGCCAGGCGCACGGCTTCCACGAGGTCTGGATGAATCAGCGGGTCGCCGCCGGTGAATTGCACGGCCGGGTTGCCCAATTTGCGTGCGGCATGCAGCACCGCCTCGATGTCGGCCAGTGTCAGCCGGTTTGTGCGTTCCGGCGCTGCATCGGCATAGCAGTGAATGCAGCGCTCGTTGCAACGGTCGGTGATTTCGATGAACAGCATGCCCAGCTCCGCACCGAGGATGAGCCGATCCAGTCGCGGTGTGGCGGTGGCTTCATGCAGGGTCTTCAGCCAGGGGTGAGCAAGCGCCAGCGCGGCCAGGGCGGCGTGGTCGTCGGGCATGGCGGCATCGTTCAGGATGCGATGCGCGCGCTCGGCAAACACGCCGTGCAGTTCAGCCTGCTGGCCGGTTCCGGCCAAGGTCAGCAGCAGGCCGTGATCGGGAAGGGGTTCATGGATGATCAGGCCGCCATCGGGCAGCATTCGCATGCCCGGGTTGCCCGGCATCATGCTCGCTGCAGCTTCACGCGGCCGGACGGGGCTCACCCATGGTGCCTGTCGGAGCCGTGATGCCTCCGCTTGGCCTTTTCACATTTTTCAAAATCCCGGTGTCGTTCATGGAGCGACAGGTGGTGGTCTTCCATGTCAATGCATGGCGCACAGGCGGCCGGGGCGCAGGAGCCGACGGTGTGATGCCCGTGGCCATGATGCCCGTGATCCTGGTGCTCATGACCGGAGGCCATGGCGTCGCGAGGCAGGCCACCCACGATCATCATCCCCAGCACGGCCGGCGGCACATAAGCGCCCAGTTTGAGCAGCCGGCGTCGGGGCGCATCGATCCCGGACGGTTTGCGATCCGCGGGGGTTGGGCGGGTGTTGGGCTTGTGCGACATGGTCAACTCCTTACCATGCTCCGTCGGCACGGGTGATGTGGCGAACGTTCCGCCTTGGGCGGATTGCCAGTATAGAGTGAAACCTGAATGCCAGCAAGCAGTTGCGCCGGTTCATCCGTTCGGAACGACGCCACCGGCCCGCGCTTTCGCGTCGGCATGACCATGATCGGGCTGGCCGCGATCGGTTGCGGCAGTGCGGCTGGCATGGCGCTGGGTGGCGTTCAGTCGCTACTGCATTTCGGAGCACAACCGTCCGGTCTCAGGAAACAGGCTCGTTTTTTATTACATTCTCTGCGCAATTTACCGCGCTCCTGGGGCGGGATGTCCGGTTTCTCCATGTCAATGCATGGCTGACAGGCGGTTGGCGCGCATGATCCCACGGCCAGGGCTTCCCGCGGCAGGCCGCCCATGATCATCATGTCCAGCACGGCCGGCGGCACATAGACGCCCAGTTTGAGCAGCCTGCGCCGGGCCTCATTCGGGCCCGCGCGGCGGCCGGAACGGGCGCCACAGCGGGGTTCGAGCGCATGGCATCGGGTTTGCCGGGTCTTGTGTTGTGCGACATCGCCAGCTCCTTGTTCTGTCCTGCCGGGCCGGAAGGAATGGTTTTCTTTCCGCTTTGCCTGTATTGCCAATATAGTTGGAAGCATGGATACCAGCAAGCCATCGGCCGAAACGCTGCGCGCCCGCTGCTGCCGCCTGCTGACGGGGCGGGATTCGCAGGCGGCGGATGCGGTGCTCTGGGCGCAAGCCTGGCGCGAGGGCGTGGGGGCCTGCTTGTGGCATGCGCTGCAACAATCTGCGGACATGGATGCGGCCACGCTGGAAGTCCATGTGCGTCAGCCGCTGCGGGCGCAGACCGTGCAGGTCATGCGGCAGCGACGGGCGTTGGCCGAACTGCTGCAGGCGATGCGGGATGCCGGCATCGGCTGCATCGTGCTGCGTGGGGCGGCGTTGGCCGAGACGCTGTATGCCTCGCCCGTGCAGCGGCCGCAGACAGATCTGGACTTGCTGGTGCGCGAGGCGGATGCGGCCGCCGCGGTCGCTGTTGCCGAGGGGATTGGTTTCCGGGCTCTGCCCGAACATCCGCAGCTGCTGTTGCGCGCTGACGGGGCGTTGCTGGATTTGCATGCCGATCCCTTGGACATGGATCGCATTCGCGCCTGGGCCGGCATCACGCCGTTGCGCACGGAGGATTTCTTTGCCGAGGCCAGGCCCGGCCGCCTGGCCGATACCGAGGCGCTGATTGTCAGCGACCGGCTGTTGATGCCCTATCTCTGCTTCCATGCCATGAAGCATTCGTTTGAGCGTCTGATCTGGTTGTGGGACATTGCATTGCTGGCGCACCGCGTGGAGAAGCGCAAGGCATGGCCGGAGGCGCTGGCGGGCGCGCGGCAATGGCGTCTGGAACGGCCTTGTTTCTATGCCCTGGCCTATGCGCGCGCGCATTTGGGAGCGCCCGTGCCGGATGCCGTGCTGGACGCCTTGCGACCGCGCATGGGGTGGCGCGAGCGAGCGTTGTTCGGGCGGGTGATGGCGCACGAAACAGTGCCGTTTCTGGCCGAGCGATTGTTTGCGCGCATGTTGCCCGATCTGCGGGCGCGCCTCTCGTTCTGGTGGGAAACCATCGTGCCGCGTGATGACGTGCGGCGGCAGATCGCCGGCGGCAGTGGCTTTATGCGCAAACGATTGGGTCAGGTCGGGCGGTTGCTGCGCACCTTGGGACGCGAGGCCAGAGGCTTGGGGCGGGCGGCGTTCGGGAAGTTCGGTTAGGCGCCGGTCGCGGATTCCAGAATCAGCGTTTCCAGCCGGGTGAGCATCAGCATCAGTTGCATCGGCGTTTCCGAGACCTCGGACTGCTGCGCAAAGGCTTCTCGCTGGGCCTGAATCTCTGGCCAGTGCCGGTGGCGGCTCCAGAGAGATTCTCCCGCCCGCACCGGGTTGCGTTGGCCGGCGTCCAGCAACTGCACAATGGCCTCGCGCTTGAGCATGGCCAGCCGATGCAGCCACTCGCGGCGCAGGGCATGGGTTTCGTCGCCGCCCCAGCCTGCGCTACGCAACAGATGCTCGGCTTCCTCAAAGGGAAGCAGGTGCAGGCAGGCCTGGCTGGCTCGCAGGCAGCGTCCGAGCGGCTGATGGCGGGCCGAGGCCAGATGAATGGCGGCGGCGGTCTGGGCCAGTTCCGGCATGGCGGCCAGATGCGCCGCATGTTGGGCTGACAATCCCGCTTGGGTGACGGTCTTGAGCAGTTGCAGGAAACGGCCGCTGTCCAGACCGCCGACGCCCCGCGCAGCGAGCGAATGGCGGAAGCGTCGCAAGCCTGTGCGTTGGGTGCGCATCCAGTCGCGATCGATGCCGCTGGCCGGCGCCAGACGGAGCAATTCTTCCGCGAACCGCATCAGATGCTCCTGCAATTCACGCTGCATGGTGCAGGCGATGTCCGTGTCGTCCACCTCGTCCCAGATATGTTCGCGCAGCGTGGCGGCATCCAGCATGTATTCGGCGGCCATCAGACCCTGGACGATTTCGCCTGTCGGCAGATCGAGCAGGGTTTCCAGATGGTGCACCGAGCCCAATCCCAGATGATTCAGCACATGGTTGGCAGCCATGGTGTGGATGATCTCCGACGCCAGCGGATGGCGATGGATGGCATCCCGGAAACGGCGGCGGACGGATGCCGGAAAATACTGTTCCAGCAGCGTTTCGCGGAAGCCAGTTCGGGCCTCGAAGCAGCAGGCGGACAAATGCTCGTGAATGCGGTTCTTTTCATGCCCCAAAAGCACCGCCAACTGGGGGCGCAACGCCAGCGTGGCGTCATCATCCATGCCCGGATCGGTTTGCGGATCCAGCCGTCCTTCCGCCATCAGCGCATCCCGCAGCCGCCACATGCGCGGCCCGTAGGATTCGGCTTCCCGTTCGGCCAGCGCCAGGGCCCGGGACTGATGCAGGTTGTCGGCCAGGCATTGTTCGGTCACGGCCTGGGTGAGCGAGCGCAGCAGCCGGTTGCGCCGGCCCGCGGGCAGCGATGCGCCGCTGACCTCGGAGAACAGGATTTTCAGGTTCACCTCGTGGTCGGACATGTCCACGCCGGCCGAGTTGTCGATGGAATCGGTGTTGATGCGGCCGCCGCCGGCGGCGTATTCGATCCGAGCGGCTTGCGTGAACCCCAGATTGCCGCCCTCGCAGACGACCTTGCAGCGCAACTCGCGGGCGGTGATGCGCACGGCGTTGTTGGCCGGGTCGCGCACCTCGGCGTCGGTTTCATGGCTGGCGCGCACATAGGTGCCGATGCCGCCGTTGTAGAGCATGTCCACGGGCGCGGCGAGAATGGCGCGGATCAGTGCTTCGCCGGATAAGGCCTCCGCCTCCACGCCCAGCGCCGCGCGCACGGATTCATCAAGCGGAATGCGCTTGGCCGTGCGCTCGAACACGCCGCCGCCGGCGCTGATCAGCGAAGGGTCGTAGCCGTCCCAGCCCAGCCGGTTTTCGAACAGACGCCGGCGTTCCGCAAAGGCCCGCTCGGCATCCGGATCGGGATCGAGGAAGATGTGGCGGTGGTTGAAGGCGGCGATCAGGCGCAGGTTCGGATTCAGCAGCATGCCGTTGCCGAACACGTCGCCGCTCATGTCGCCGATGCCGACCACGGTGATCGGATCGCGCCAGGCGTTGATTCCCAAGGCGCGGAAATGTTCGGCGGCGCAAACCCAGGCGCCGCGGGCGGTGATGCCGATGGCCTTGTGATCGTAGCCGTGGCGGCCGCCGCTGGCGAAGGCGTCGTCGAGCCAGAAGCCGGCCAGCCGCGATTCCTCGTTGGCGATGTCCGAGAATCGCGCCGTGCCCTTGTCCGCCGCGACCACCAGATACGGATCGTTGACATCGTCCGGATGGATGCGGATGCCCGGTGGCGGTTCGGCCTCGCCATGCACCAGATTGTCGGTCAGCCGGAGCAGGGCGCGCACGAAGATGCGGTATTGCTCGCGGACGAACTCCTCGCCCTCGCCGCCGCGCGTGACGAAGCCGCCCTTGGCGCCGGTGGGCACGATCTGGCCGTTCTTGACGACCTGGGTGGCCATCAGCTCCAGCACTTCGGTGCGAAAGTCCGCCGGCCGGTCGGAATAGCGCAAGCCGCCGCGTGCCACGGGGCCGGCGCGCAGGTGGACGCCCTCGACATGCACGCCATGCACGAAGATTTCCCGCCAGGGCACGGGATGCGGCGCATAACTGAGGCGCGCGGGATCAATCTTGATGGCCACGGGCTCGCCGGCGTCGCGGGCGAAGGCATTGGTGCGCATGCCGGCCTCCACCAGCTCGGCCAGGGCGCGGAACCAGCGATCGTGGGTCAGGCTGGTCACCTGCTCCATGGCCTTGTCGAAATCCAGTCGCGCCTGGGCCTCGTAGGTGGACGGCATCGCGGGCCGATGGCGCGCCTCGAACATGCGATACAGACAGGCTGTGGCGCGTGGATGTTCGAGCAGCATCCGGGTCAGCATCAGCGGCGCCGCATCCGGCATCAGTTGCACCAGATGGTTGCGCAGCGTGATGATGACGGCGACTTGCGAGATGTCGAGCGCGGCCGAGAGCACCAGCGCATTGGCCGCTTCATCGTCGGCTTCGTCGTTGAGCACATGATCGAGCGCCAGCGCCAGCCGGCCGATATCGTCCGGCATGACCGGCATGTCATGACTGCATGTCAGGCTGCTCAGGTAAAGCGTTGCATCGGGTTCGGCAAAGCGCACCACGGCCTCGCTCATGGCCGTGAGGCCGAAGTGCTGGATGGTGGCCACCAGCCGTCCCAGCGGTTGCGGTCTGGCCGTGAACACGTGGATGTCCAGCCCGTCCGCCGACTTGCGCACATGGATGCGCGCGCGCCGGTGCTCGTGCACCCAGTCCAGCGCCTGCATGTCGGTGATGAACTGCTCGGGCGGGAACAGTTCCTGATAGATGGGCGGCAGGCGTTCCAGCCGCGCCAGCATGGTCGGCACATCGAGCCGACGGGCGCGCGCCAGCACCTGCGCCTTGGCATGATCCTTCCAGAAAATGACGGAATCCTGCACCGCGCGGGCAATGGCGTGTGCATCGGGTTCGCTTTTGCAAAGGCAATGGATCAGCAACAGGCGGCGGTTGCCGATGCCGAAGGATTCATGGCCGTGCGCCTCCAGCCCCTGTTCGCGCAGGCGATCCAGAATCTGGCGTGTTACATTGGGGCCGAAGCGATCGGCCGGCAGGCTGGCCAGCACCACGCGCATCAGGCCCGGGACAGGCGTGAACAGCGCCGTGCCGGTTTGCAGCGGCCCGGTGAGATCGGCCATCTGTTTGAGCGGCCGCATCCAGGCGTCCGCCGGCGTGGCCAGCAACAGTGGCTTGGGCAGGCGGTCGAACAGGGTGCGAATTTCCCGTCGGTAAAAGGCCGAATGCGCCAGCAACGGCATGGCCAGCAGGCGCTCCCAATGCCGGCGCAGCACCGGCACGGCGCTGGCGTTTGCATAGCGGGCGCTGCGCGAGAAATGGCCCAGCAATATGGCTTCGCGGCGTGCTTCGCCCGCGCCCCAGGTGATGCGCACGACTTCCAGCGCCGCGGCGCTGTAGAGGTAGTGCTGCGAGGCCGGCAGGTGCAGCCATTCCAGTCCCGGCGATTCGGCGGGCGGCAGGCTTTCCAGCTCGGCCCTCAAGCCGTGCGCCACGCGATCCAGCACCCGCCGGTTGCGAAACAGGCCCAGCCGGCGTTCGCCATCACTGACGATGCGTTCGTGAAGGCCGAAAAAGAGGTAGCGATCCGCCATCATCCAGCGCAGCAGTTCGGCGGCTTCGGCATCGTCTTCGGCCAGCGCTTCGGAGGCTTTGCGCAGGCGGGCCAGCATGGCCGGGAAATCGCGCACCGAAGCGTCCACGGCGCGCAGCACGGCATCCAGATCGCGGGCGATGCGCGCGCCGTCGGGCGCCAGCGTGGCGGACACATGGATGGCGATGAACATGAAATGGCCGCTCTCCTCGCCGGTCGGCGGCGCCAGACTGGTGATGCAGCCATCGGCGCCGCATTTCAGGTGCAGCACCATCGTTTGCTGCTCCAGCGGCTGGATACCCTGGCGCACAAAATAGCCCTTGATGGCATCCAGATAGAATGCCTGGTCGGGACAGCGGATGGTGATGACGTGCCGGTGCAAATGTTCGCGGCTGACCAGGCGCCAGCGCATCGCCGTGCGTTTGCGTTCCGGCTCCGCCAGCAGACGTGTGAAATTGTGCACCAGGGTTGCGGCCAGCCGGGGCGCCGGCATCGGCAGATGCTGCCGCTTGCGTGACTGCTCCAGCAGTTCGATCAGTTGCCGCCGCAGCGTTCGGAGATTGTTCATGCGTTCAACTATAGCAGCCGGAGGGTTCACGCGCGGGTTTTCGTTGGGCCTCAGGGCGCCGGGTTGGGATGCCGGCGGTGGATGGCCTCAATGCCCTCCAGCACGGCGTCGGGAAGCCGAAGCGCGTGACTGGCGATGTTGCGTTCCAGTTGGGCCATGGTCGTGGCCCCGATCAGCACCGAGGTGACAAAGGGACGGGAGGCCACGAACGCCAGCGCCATCTGGGCCGGATCGAGCCCGTGCTCGCGCGCCAGTTGCACATATTCGGCCGTGGCCGCCACCGCCTCCTCATTGCTGTAGCGGGTGTAATGGGGGAACAGGGTCAGCCGCGCGCCTTCCGGTTTTGCGCCGTTCAGATATTTGCCCGACAGCGTGCCGAAAGCGAGCGGCGAATAGGCCAACAGCCCCACGTTCTCGCGGCAGGCGATTTCGGCCAGCCCGATCTCAAAGCTGCGGTTGAGCAGATTGTAGGGGTTCTGGATGGAAACGATGCGCGGCAGGCCCCGGGTTTCGGCCGCCTGCAGATGGCGCATCACGCCCCACGGCGTTTCGTTGGATACGCCCACATGGCGCACCTTACCGGCCCGCACCAGCTTATCGAGCGCTTCCAGTGTTTCCTCGATGGGCGTGGCATCGGCATCGTCCTCGGGCGTGTAGCCCAGCTTGCCGAAGAAGTTGGTTTTGCGTTCCGGCCAATGCGTCTGATAGAGGTCGATCCAGTCGGTCTGGAGCCGTTTCAGCGAGGCCTCGCAGGCGGCGATGATGTCGCGGGCGTTCAGTCGGGCCGCACCTCCCCGGATATGCGGGCACCAGCCGGTGGGGCCGCACACCTTGGTGGCCAGCACGATGCGGTCGCGCTTGCCGCTTTGTTTGAACCAGCGGCCGATGATGGTTTCGGTGGCGCCATAGGTTTCCGCCCGGGGTGGAATGGCATAGAGCTCGGCCGTGTCGAACAGGTTGACGCCGGCATCCAGCGCGTAATCCATCTGGCGGAAGGCCTCGGCCTCGGTGTTCTGCTCGCCCCAGGTCATCGTGCCCAGGCCGATGACGCTGACCTGGATGTCCGTGCGCCCCAGTCGCCGGTATTGCATGCGAGGCTCTAGCGGCCGGCCGCGTCGGCCGGCGCCGGGACGATCAGCGGCCGCTCGTATTTCAGGTCAATCCGTTGGAAGGATTCGAGCGAGTCGTTTTCCACCTGTTTCCAGAAGGCGCGGTCGATCTTGAGCCACCGTTCGATGAGTTCGGGCGCCAGCCCTTCTTCCTCCAGCGCCTCGCGCAGCAGGCCCTGGCGCACGAGCAGCAGTTCGCGGGGGATGAACATGCGCCGGTGCGCCAGTTCCAGCGCATGGCCGGTGTAGCGGATGGGGCCGCCGAATTTCTGGCCCATGAACTGGGTCTGGCGGAATTCGATGGCTTCCTGGCTGTGGCCGGCGAAAAACTGACCCAGCCAGGGATGGGCATAGACCTTGTCGTAGAATCGCTTGTGGACGCGCTCAAGCGTGGGCAGGCCGCCCACGGCCTCGAACAGCGAAGGCTTTCGGCGCGTCACTGGCAGGCCGGACAGGCGCCGGCACCGCACATCGGCGCGGGCGCGCAGGATTCGCCGCAGCCGGTGTCGGGCTGACTGCCGCCGACCGCATGGGCGGAGATCAGCTTGTCCAGCTCGGCGCTCTGGCACTGCGGGCAGGATACGGTTTCATCCTTGCGCAGCACCAGCGTTTCGAACTCGTGGCCGCAGGATGCGCAGCGATATTCATAAATGGGCATGTTTTCACCTCCAGTCTGGAAGGATGACGGCTTCGCAAGAAGCCGGCATCGCGGCCATGGACGGCCGCGCAAATCCGAAGCTTGCGGATGCAAGCGGAGGATTTGTAAGGCAATCGAAGACCGCGCTCTTCGATTGCCGTCAAGCAAAAAGTCCACGGATGGCCTTTTTGCGTTCGATCAAGGATGTTGCTGCTGATGCTATCGGCGGGAGCGGCCGCCGGGCAAGGGGTTCATCGGGAAAATCCGGTCTTGCGATGGGTGTTGTCGCAAAAGGGCTTCAGCGCGCTTGCACCGCAGCGGCAGAAGGAGGCGCGCGCAAACCAGCCTTGCGAGGCGCCCCGGCCATCCAGCAGTTCGAAGGGGCCTGCAATCTTCAGCGAGCCGCCCGGGCGATTGCGGATCTCGAGCTTGCCCGCGGCCGGTGCGTCCAGCCGCTCGAAGCTGCCGGCGAGAATCACCTGCCCGGGGTCGTGAAATCCGTCGCGATGGGATTCGTCGCAGAAGGGCATGGCCTGCGAGCGGCCGCAACGGCAGAAGGCGGCAGCAAAAGCCGGTTCGGGCTGGCCATTCACTTCCATCTCGCCGCGGACATACAACGGGCCGTCCGGCACCACGCGCACGGTATTGCGCTCGGGTTTCGGATGCAGCAGCTCGCCGGTCTCGGGATCGCGGGCGCGCAGCGCGCCGGTGGGGCAGGCCGCGCAGACGCGCACGACGTCATCCTTCGGCGCGCCATCCGGATGCACCCAGCGGCCGCGACGCTTGGTGTCGAACACGGTCGGCAGGGCGCGGGTGCAGTCGCCGGTGTGAATGCAGCGGGCGAGCTCGAACTCGACAACGACTTCTTTCCCCGGATAGCGGTGAATGCGGCCCATGAACCCTCCTAATCCACAAACGGCCCGTGTTGATGGATCGGCTCGCCGTGCGGGCGACCGAAACACCACATCAGCCGCGCCTCGCACTCCGCCTCGATGTCGATGCGCGGTTCCTGCTCCGCCAGCGCGGCTTGGCCCGCTTCGATGGCATGCCCCGCGATCCTGAGGCTGCCCTCGACAGCATAGACGATGCCCCGGCATCCGTCAGGCACGGCACGCTGCCACCGGCCTCCCCGGGCAAGCGTCACGTCCAGATATTCAACGTCGGTGTGCAGCCGGATCGGCCCCCGAGGGCCGACGATATGCCGGATCGTGGCTTCGCCATCGCGCTCGATGGGCACGGCATCCGTTTGCTGATAGTCAGGCTCAATGGATTTCATGGCTTGCGGCAGATTGACCCACAACTGGATGCCGGCGGTTCGGCCTTCCGGCATCTCGGAATGGATGATGCCGCGCCCGGCCGTGAACCGTTGCGCGCCGCCCGCATGGACTGCACCCTCGTTGCCAAGGTTGTCCGCATGCCGCATGCAGCCTGCAAACAGCCAGGTGATGGCCTCAAAGCCGCGGTGCGGATGGGGTGGAAAGCCGCCGCTCTCGATATCGAAATGATCCCAGAGCACAAAGGGATCGAAATGTCGCAATGCCGGGCCCGGCATCAGCCGCCGCACGGTCACGCCGTCGCCTTCGGGCACGGTCGTGGCTTCAACAATGCGGATGCTCATGGGCTTTCCTCCGGCGGAACATCAAACCATGCGCAACCGGTTCGGGCGTTGATGCAGAGCCGCAGATCGGCGCATTCCTCATGTTCCGTTGGCACCGTCGGGTCGCCCTCGCAGGCGCAGCCTGCTTCCACGCTGCGGAAAAACAGCCCCAGCGAAACATCGATGCGATTGCCTCGATCCTCGATGCGATAAATCACCGGGCGGATACTGCCTGCTACCGGCATGGAACCGTGTTGCATGGTCTGAATCAGCGGCAGGGCGTTCGATGGCAGTCCGCTCAGCGCTTGGGTCAGTGCCTGGGCAAAATCCGACTGGCCGCGTCTTTGCAGGGCCTCGGCCAGGGCGTATGCTGGGAGCGGGATTCTTGTCATTGCAAGCCCTCAAGTCTCGGTCCCTTGGGCACGATGCGCGAAGGGTTCAGCGAGGCGTGCGAGTAGTAATAGTGCTGTTTGATGTGCGTAAAATCGGTCGTTTCCCGGAAGGCCGGGAGCGCATACAGTCGCTTCAGATGGGCGCCCAGGTTTGGCATCTCGTAGATATGGTTGCGGTTGCACTTGAAATGGCTGTAATAGACCGGATCGAAACGGATCAGGGTTGTGAACAGGCGGATATCCGCCGTCGGTGACATCGGAATGATTCCAGTGCACGAAGGGGTAGATGTTGTGTAGGTCGGCACCGGCATCAGTCGCCGTACGGTCAGGCAGACGCCCTCGGGCACGCTCGTGGTATCATCTTTTTGAATCACGCGTCATCCTAGCAGCAACGGCATTTAGAATTTCTGAGATGCCTTCGTTTCTAATGTCATGCCGACAATGAGGGCGAGCAATGATAATTTGCTTAAGTTCGTCCACGCTTACGAATTGAGCAAGCCCCATTCCATCCCATGATGTTTTTTGTTTGGCCTCTATACCGAGTTGCCGAGCAACCCATACACAGTCACCGCAAGCAAAAATAGGGTCGGTGTATCCGAGAAAGCTTTCTTTTGCAATATCAAGCATCCATTGATTTTTATTGTTTTTTCGAATGATCTCGATCTTTGATCTGCAACAAATTGGACAGCGCCAATGCGCATCAACTCGGTTCCATTGATAGTTATCGGAAACACGCTTTACATATTCAATATCTTTTTCGCTTGGAACTTTGGCTCTTGGATATCTTTTTCTACGCCATAAGTCAGTCCCCCTAAGGGAATCTTTTTTCGGAGGAATCAGGGTATCCCGAATTTTATACAGATCATAGTACTGCATTATAGATTCCCCTGTTTTCCGAACATGATCAGCTGTGATGATGCTTGGGGCGGGCTGAAACCAATGATCGTTCTGTGCGGCCACTTCGGCTAGATGCCTGATCAGCTTCTGCCTTAGTAAGAAAGCATTTTTAGCCTCGGCCCAACAAACTTGGGCAGCGTCTTTGTCAATCTTGTGGGGCAAGTTCGGTGCTGCTTGGATGAACTTGGCAATTTCAACTGGTGAGAATGAAAATTCTTTAGGAGCCCCAACGAGTTTTTTTGCGCTGGAGTCTGCGTTGTTGCAGTCAACACACATCACAATGTTGTCGAATGCTGCAAGCGCGGGAGCCACCCGTTTCACAAATTTATCACAGTCTGGAGTGGCCCGAAATTTTCCTTTTGCTTTTTTGCAGAATATTTCAAAAGTCTTTCTTAAAGAGTCCGCAACGTGATCATGATGTTCGACCAAGTGGCACATCAAAGCCCCGTTCTTATTTTTTCGAGCAATCTCGCTTTTTGACCTCTTACATGTTGGGCACACCCAATCCACTGGCGTCAGTTGCCACCACTCATTCATATCAGCTGAATGGCAATCAAATTTCCGAATTAGTTCTTGGCTTTGCTTTGATATCACCCCGTCAACGAGAGTGAAGGCTCCTTGCTTAATTTGAAGCCTGATTTCACTTACCGAATCGGCCATCAGAATTATCCGATAGAAAGCCTCGGCCCCTTCGGCACGATGCGCGAAGGGTTCAGCGAGGCGTGCGAGTAGTAATAGT
>CAYQMA010000019.1:0-17123 GCA_964418535.1 uncultured Zetaproteobacteria bacterium
CCAGGAACCGGCCGGCGGCATAGGTTTTTTCCTGATAGTGGACGGTCAGAGGCAGGAAATCCACGCCCTGCAAGGGCTGTTTGGAGGCGGTCGCCGTCACCAGCAACACCACGTCGCCATACTGGATGGTCACCGCGCCGCCCGCCTGACGGGCGATGCGGCCGGTCTCCAGCGTCAGTTCACGGCCCGCGACCTGGGCCTTTGTTGTTTTGATATCAAACATCTTGCGTCATCCTTTGCGGATTCATTTCGAACAAGGAAATGGAACAGGCCAAACGAAAAAGCGGCCCGCCCCGAGACCCGGAAACGGACCGCCCTGAATCCGAACGGCTACCGGCGCAGCCCCAGTTGCTCGATCAGCGTGCGGTAGCGGTTGAAGTCCTTGGCCTTCAGATAGTTCAGCAGGTTGCGGCGGGCGCCGACCATTTTCAGCAGCCCGCGGCGGGAATGGTGATCCTTGTGATGCGTCTTGAAATGCTCGCTCAGATGATTGATGCGGGCGGTCAGGAGCGCCACCTGCACCTCGGGCGAGCCCGTGTCGCCCTCATGACGGGCGAACTTGCGGATGATCTCGTTCTTCTGTTCCAAATCCAACGGCATGAATCCAGCTTTCCTTTGTGTTTTTTCGTTCGTTGTGGGCGGCGAACCTTAGCGTCGCAACCCGCCCCTTGCAACATGGCGATTGCAGCGAAACACATGGCAATCATGGCATGGGCGTCGCAACCGGTGTAGGCTTGGGCCGATCCTGAAGACGGCACCTGCGCATGCAGGGCCGAAGCGGAAGGAAGGAAACACATGACGCATTCACGCCCCGTCACCGCGGCGACGCTGCTGCGCGCCAAGCGGGACGGTCACAAAACCGTCTGGCTCACGGCCTGGGACGCTTCCTCGGCCCGGCTGGCCGAGGCCGCCGGCGTGGACGTGCTGCTGGTCGGCGATTCGCTGGGCATGACCTGCCTGGGGCTGGAGTCCACGATTCCGGTCACGCTGGATCAGATGATCCACCATACGGCCGCCGTGGTGCGCGGCCGAAATCGCGCCTGGGTAGTCTGCGACTTACCCTTCGGCACCTACCAGATCTCGCCCGAACAGGCCTTTGAACACGCCGCGCGCGTGCTCCAGGAAACCGGCTGCGACGCCGTGAAACTCGAAGGCGGCGAACCCATGGCCGCCACGATCCGTTTCCTGGCCGAACGCGGCATCGCCGTGGTCGCCCACATCGGTCTGCAACCCCAGTCGGTCAAGCGCCTGGGCGGCTATGGCATGCGCGGTGGAAACGAGCGCGAACGCGCCCAACTGGAACGGGACGCAACGGCCGTGGCCGATGCCGGCGCGGTCGCCGTGGTGCTCGAACATATCCCGGCCGATCTGGCGGCCGCCATCACCAGCGCATCGCCCATTCCCACCGTCGGCATCGGCGCCGGGCCGGATTGCGATGCCCAGGTGCTGGTCTGGCACGATCTGTTGGGCCTGTCGGAACGCAATCCGCCGTTTGCGCCGGCCTATGCCGGGATCGGACGCGCCATCACGGACGCCATCGAGCGCTGGAGCGCGGACGTGCGCGCCGGACGCTTCCCGCCCGTCTGACATGGACATCATTCGCGACATGGCGGCCATGCAGCGCGCCCGCGACATGCTTTCCGGGCGCGTGGCCCTGGTGCCGACCATGGGCTGCCTGCACGAGGGTCATGCAAGCCTGATCCGCCGGGCCCGGAACGCCGCAGATTCGGTTATCGTCAGCATTTACGTCAATCCCCTCCAGTTCGGCCCGAACGAGGATTTCGCGCGCTATCCCCGCACCTTCGAGGCCGATGCCGCGCTATGCGAAAGACTGGGCGCGGATGTCGTCTTCCATCCGGACGATCTCTATCCCGGCGGCCGACCGCTGGTGCGCCTGAGCGTGGACGCGCTGCTTACGAACTGCCTGTGCGGCGCCCACCGCCCCGGTCATTTCGACGGCGTGGCCACCGTGGTCGCCATTCTGCTGCACCTGACCCGGCCGCATCTGGCGTTCTTCGGTGAGAAAGACTGGCAGCAACTGGTCGTCATCCGCCGCATGGCGCGCGACCTGGCCTTTCCGGTGGACATTATCGGCTGCCCCACCGTGCGCGAGTCCGACGGCCTGGCGATGAGCAGCCGCAACCGCTACCTCACGGAGGCCGACCGTCGCCGCGCCGCCGCCTTGCCCGCGGCGCTTGGCGCCATGCGCGAACAGGCGCTGGCCGGCGAATGCGACTGCGCAAGCCTCATCGAGACCGGCCGAACCATGCTGAACGCCGCTGACATCGAACCCGAATACCTGGAGATCCGCGAGGCCGAAACCCTGCGCCCGGTGGCCAGGCTGGGCGAGCAGGCCGCACGCGCCTTCGTGGCCGCGCATGTGGGCCACGCGCGCCTGATCGACAACATGCCGCTTTGAGAGATGGAGGAGCATCCATGCACATCACCATGCTGACAGCCAAACTGCATCGCGCCACGGTCACGCACGCCGACCTGGACTACGAAGGCTCTTGCGCCATTGACCGCGACCTGCTCGAAGCCGCCGGCATCCGCCCCTTCGAGCAGTTGCACATCTACAACGTCGAAAACGGCGAGCGTTTCACCACCTATGCCATCGAGGCGCCGCGCGGCTCCGGCGTCATCGGCATGAATGGCGCCGCCGCCCACAAGGCGCAGCCCGGCGACAAGGTCATCATCTGCACCTATGCGATGATGAGCGAGGCCGAAGCCGCCGCATTCAAGCCGCATCTGATTTATCTGGACGAACAGAACCGCATCGTCCGCACCTCGCGCGGACGCCTGGCTGCCGTGCAGGGATGAAGCCCGGCCGCCTTCGTCTCCGGCCGGGCCGCCTTGCGCTGGCGCTGGCGCTGCTCGCCGGATGCACGCAAGCGCCGCAGGATGTGAAGGAATCGCGCTTTCTGATGGGCACGCTGGTCACGTTCACGATCAGCGACGCGCCCAGGGATCAGGCGCTGAACGCCATCCGAGAGGCCGCGGCCGAGATGCGCCGCATCGAGCGCGCGTTCACGATCTACGGTGATGCGCCGAACGCGGTCAAGGCGTTCAACGCCGCACCCGTCAACCAGGATGTCCGCCTGCCGGCCGAAGTCTCGCAACTGCTGGAAACCTCGCTGACCATCGCCCGCGAAAGCGGCGGCGCCTTCTCGCCCGCGCTGGGCGCGCCCGACCTGCTGTGGGGCTTTTCCGGGCCCGAGCCGCCCCGCCGGCCGCCCGACATGGCGCGCCTGCACGCCCTGATGCAAGGCGCAGACTGGCATCACATCGTGCGCCACGGCCAGGCATGGCGCCACACCAACGCCGCCGCGCAACTGGACTTCGGCGGCATCGCCAAGGGCTATGCGATCGATCGGGCCGTTGCGGTGCTGAAACGGCACGGCATCGCCCACGCCATCGTGGATGCCGGCGGCGACATGCGCATCCTGGGCAACCATCATGGCCGCCCCTGGCGCATCGGCCTGCGCCATCCGCGCCGGAAACACGCCACGCTGGGCTGGTTCGAGGCCAGCGGCGACATCGCCATCGTCACCTCGGGCGATTACGAACGCTTCTTCATCTGGAAGGGTCGCCGCTATCATCATATCCTCGACCCGGCCACGGGGCTGCCGGCGCGAAAGAGCATGAGCGCCACCATCGTGGCAAGAAGCGCCACCCTGGCCGATGGCTGGAGCACGGCGCTGTTCGTCGCCGGGCCCGCCGGCCTTGCGATGATCCGGCAACACGGCATGCAGGCCGTGCTGATGGATGCCGAAGGGCGTCTGCACCGCACGCCCGATCTGCTGATTCCATTCCATCCCGCATCGGAGATGAAGCCATGAGCCGCTATCAGCCCGTTCCCGACTATCACATGCACACCCCCCGCTGCCATCATGCCGAAGGCGACGTGGCGGACTATGCCCGTGCGGCCGTCGCAGCCGGACTGGAGGAAATCGGCATGTCCGATCACTCGCCGATGCCGCCTGGTTTTGAGGACGACTGGCGCATGGCCATGGACGAACTGGACGACTACCGGTGCGAAGTGGCCGAGGCCCAAAAAACCTTCGCAGGCCGATTGATCATCCGGCTGGGACTGGAGGCCGACTATCGCCCCGGCAGCGAGGAGGCCGTCGCCGCGATGATCGCCGCCCATGACTGGGATTACGTCATCGGTTCGGTGCACTACATCGAAGGCTGGGATTTCGACAATCCCGACAAGTTGCGCGAATGGGACGGTCGCAACATCGAGGAGGCCTGGTGCGACTATTTCGCGCTGGTCGGACAATCGGCGCGCACCGGCCTGTTCGACATCATCGGTCATCCCGATCTGATCAAGAAGTTCGGCCACAAACCGCCGGCGAACAGCGCCCGCGTGGCCGAAGCGATGGAAGCCATGCTCGAAGACGTGCGCGATGCCGGCTGCGCGCTGGAAATCAGTTCGGCGGGCCTGCGCAAACCGGTGGGCGAGATTTATCCGCATCCGCGCATGATTGCGCGGGCGGCCGAACTCGGGATTCCGTTCGCCTATGGCTCCGACGCCCACAAACCCGAAGACGTGGGCCATGCCATGGATGCATGCCTGGCCATGCTGGAGGCCGCCGGCATCCATGAAATCTGCACCTTCGAGGGGCGACAACGTCGCTTGCGTCCGATCCGGCAGACATGAACGCAGCGGAAAGCGCAGCCGGGCGCGTTCTTGTCACCGGCGCCAGCGGCGGCTTCGGGCGCATTTATGCCCAGCTCCTGGAGGCCGAGGGTCTTCGCCTGCTGCTGCATGGTCGAAACGAGGATCGGCTGAACGCCCTGCGCTCGGAACTGGCGCGACCGGAACAACACGAAACCGTGCTGGCCGATCTGGCGCGCGATGATGGCGTGGAAGCGCTGATTGCGGCTGCGCGCCGGCACCGCGTCACCTCGCTGGTCAACAACGCCGGCTTCGGCCTGTGGGGGCGGTTTGACAAGGTTCCGGCGAAGGGGCATGCCGACGTGTTGCGCACCGACCTGCTGGCGCCGGTGCGGCTGGCGCACGCGCTGCTGCCGGCGATCGAAGCCGCGGGCGGCTTCATGATCAATGTCTCGTCGTTGGCCGGAGAAACACCCCTGCCCTGGCTCTCCAGCTACGCCGCAGCCAAGGCTGGCCTGACCTTCTGGAGCGAGGCCCTGCGCATCGAAATGAGCGGACGCATCACCGTCGTCACCGTCGCGCCGGGGCCTTCGCCGACCGGATTCCGAACCGTATCGGGCATGCCCGAACGCACCGGCGATTTCTTCCGCGAACCGCCCGAACTGGTCGTGCGCGCTTCGCTTTCCTGCCTGAGGCGCGGCGGCGGCTTCTGCGTGCCGGGCTGGCGACACCGCCTGATGCATATGCTGCAAACCCTCACGCCACGGCCGCTGGCCTTGCGCCTGATGGCCCGCATCCTGAGGGCCTAAACCTCCACCTCCCGCCAGGCGTCCATCAACGGAAAATACAGCGCCGCACGCAGCGGCCGTCCGGGTTCCATCCGGGCCAGCGCATCGGCATAGCGCATCAACTGCGCCCGGTGCCGGCGCACTTCCTCGTCCAGAAAGCGACCCTGCTCGCCGCCCTCATGACTGGCCGTCTTGTAATCCACGATCCAGCGCACGCCATCGGCCACAAAAGCGCGATCGATCACATGCCGGGCCATGCCGCCTGCCTCGCGGGTCACGATTTCCCACTCGCAATGCGCATCCTCATGGCGACCGGACAGCACCCAGCGTCCGCGTTCGGAGGCCAGTACCATGCGCATGGCCCGGAGAACGCGGCTCAATGCATCCTCCAGCAAATCGCCGCTCATGCCTTCGGCCAGCAGCGCCCGCCGGGCGCGGCGAGTCAGTTCCGGCCAATCCTCATCGCGCCAATGCTCCACGCCCATGCGCCCCAGCCATTCCAGCAGTGCGTGCACGGCATTGCCTACCGGCGCGGCCATGACACCCGCCCAGGCATATTCGGGCGCTGCGGCCGCCTTCGCTTCCGGCAACGGCGGCGCCGTCAGGGGACGCGCCACCCGCTCCACCGGCTGCAACGGTTCGTCTGTCTCCGACGCCTCACCGGCCTCATATTCATGCACGATGGCCCCGAAGGCATCCGGCGACATCAGCGTCAGCGCCATGAACGAGCCCTTCTCGGGCTTGCCTTCCTTCACATGACCCAAGAGATGCAGCGCGCGTTCGGCCCGGGTGCAGGCCACATAAAACAGGCGCCGATCTTCCTGCTCTTCCTTGGCCCGCTCGATGGCGCCGACCAGGTCGCGAATGGCATCCTTCCCGCCCCCACGTCGCGGTCGAGCCGCCAGCAGCGGCACGACCTCGCCGCCGACCACTGTCTCGGTATAAGCCAAGAGCGGCGTATCCCGACGGGTGGCGCCACGCCCCAATCCGGGCAGGATCACCGTATCCCATTGCAAGCCCTTGGCCCCGTGCATCGTCATCACCTCGATGCGATCCGCGCCGGAGCGAGCATCCGGCGCCGCATACAACTCCGCCAGCGCCGCATCCAGCCGCGCGAACGACAGCATGCCGGCGATACCGCCCTCCTGTTCCGCCTGCGCCATCGCATCCAGCACCCGCGCCGCATTCTCCATGCCGGTTTCCGTCATCAACTGCGGCATCCGCAGCCGGTTCCAGGCCGCCTCCACCAGCTCGCGCACCGTCGCCCGGCCGCCGGCCGCCACGCAAGGCGCCAGCGCCTCACGCACGAAACGCGCCCGCGCGGCTTCCGTCAGCCGGCTCAGGCGCTGCTCATCGTTCAGCGCCCGCCAGACGCTGCCCTGGCGCCCTTCCAGCAAGCGCCACAGATCGCCCGTGTCCAGGCCGCAGCAGGGCATGCGCAGCACCGCCAGCCAGGCGTCGTCGTCCATCGGATGCAGCAGCGCCCGCGCCAGCGCCCGCAACCAGCGCGCCTCCGGCGTATCCGCCAGCGGCAGCACATCCACGGCGCGAAACGGCAAGCCTTCGCGCTGCAAGGCGCGCACCACCTCGCGCAGATGGCCGCGCGTTCGTCCCAGGATGCCCACCCTGCGCCCTTCCGCCAACGCCGCGCATGCTAGTCGCACGACCTGCTCCGCCTCTGCTGCGTCATCACGCACCTGCCACCGGTGCAGATGCACGCCGTCGGCCGCGCTTTGGGGCTCATGCACGGCCAAGGCCGGCGCGCAGGGAATCGCGCCGTGCACCGCATCGGCTGAAGTCGGAAAGATGCGCCCGAAGGCGCGATTAACCCATTCGACGATCGGACGTGCGGAACGGAAGTTGCGCTCCAGTCGCAGCGGCGTCACCGCCGGCAAATCCACCGCATTGTCCGCCGCCTTCAGAAACAGGCCCACCTCGGCCTTGCGAAAACGGTAGATGGACTGCATCGGATCGCCGACCAGAAACAGCGTGCGCCCGTCGCCCGGCTCCCATCCCTCGGTCAGACAGCGCAGCAAACGGATCTGCAATTCGGAAGTGTCCTGGAATTCATCCACCAGCACATGCCGGATGCGCCCGTCCAGACGCAGCAAGAGATCGGTGGGCCGCCCTTCCTCGTCGCTGAGCGCGGCCAGCGCGGCCAGCGCAATGCCGGTGAAATCCATCGCCCCGCGAGCCGAGAATTGCGCCTCCAGCTCCATCGTCGCAAGCGGCAGCAGCCGCAACAAGGCGCGCACCACCTGCCATTGCGCCGCGTCGAACTCGGGCGCATCCGGCAAGGCCGCCACCGCCGCCAGCGCTTCGCCCAGGCCCGGCGTCTCTGCCGCCTGCGTCAGCAGTGCACGCATCGCGTTTTTTTCGGCCTCGGAACCCTTTGGAAATCCCAGCGTCTTGTTCACGCTCCTTGGACTGCGCAAGGAACCCTTGTCGGTAAGCAGTACCTTGGTGATACCCTTCCAGACTGCGAGCCGGCCGGGCTCGGGCTCGGGCCAACCATCCAGCAACCCAGCCAGTTCCGACTCGCCCCGGTTGACGGCCGCAAATCGCGCCAGAGCCGGCAAGGCCTGCTTCATCGCCACCGGCACGAGCCGGTCGGCTTCCATCAGCCGCTCCCGCATCAACCCGCCCACATTCGCCTCCAGCGCCGCGCGCCAGGCATCCGGATCGCGCCCATGCGAGGCCACAAGCGGCAGCCACAGCTCGCGACGCTCCAGCATGCTTGCGAGCAGCATTGCGGTTTGAGGCCATTGATGATCCTGATGCAGCAGCAGCCGCTCGGCATCCTCGCGCAGGGCATCCTGGGCCAGCGCCGATTCCAGCGCGGCCTGCGCCGCCTCGCGATAGAACGGCCGCGCATCCTCCAAGGGGGAGGCGCCTTCGCCCATGCCCGAAAGCAACGGCAGGCGACGCGCCAGCGATGCTGCCAGCGCATCAATCGTCATCACGGGAAGGCGGGACAGATGGCGCTCCAGCTCCCAGCCCCGCGCGCGCGAACGCGCCAGCGCCCGTTGGGCCAGCTCCCAGCGGCCGAATGCCGGATCGTCCGCCGCCGGCCGATCCATCGTCAGCGCCCGGTGCACGCGGGCGCGCATTTCAGCCGCGGCCTTGCGGGTGAAGGTGATGGCCAGAATCTCTTCCGGCTCGTTCGCCAAAGCCAAGAGGGCCAGGATGCGGCGGGTCAAGAGCTCCGTCTTGCCGGAACCCGCCGGCGCCTGCACCAGGCAAGACAGTTCAGGACGGATGGCCTCGTTACGCGCCTGTTCGCTCATGCCAGCCCTCCCCGCCGCTCGGCGATGCGGCAGACCGCCTCCAAACCGCAATAGCGGCAGGCCTCATCATCGCGCGGCGCCACGTCGCAACGCCCGCAAACCACCTCGGTCGCCAGCGCATCCAGCGCCTGGCGCCAGCCGGCCAGCACCTGAAGCCAGTCTTCGGGATGGTTCCTCTTCCCGTCGCAAGGCGCCACGCCCCTGATGCCGGTATCCTCCCCCGACAAACCCTCGAATGGGGCATCGCCATGATCCCGACGCAAACGCGCAAACGCCACCGCATCCCGCTCACCCAACGCAAGCGCCAGGGCATAGGCCGGCAGTTGCGGCTCGGCCGGCCGCTCGTCCAGCCACGCCTTCGCCGACTGTTTCGCGCCCGTCTTGTAATCGAGCACGATGCGCCGTCCTGCCTCGTCCACATCCATCCGGTCCACGCGCAATCGCAATGCGAGTCGCCCCACCTCTCCCCCTCGCTCGGGCAAGGTCAACCGCGCCTCCGTTTCCCGGGATTCCACTCGGAACGGCGGCCTCTCAAGCTCGATCTCGAACCAGTCCAGCAGCAGATCGCGCATGCGTCGCTGCTCCAACTGCGCCACGGCCGCATCCAGCGCCGGCCGCTCCCGCTGCCAGGCGTGGGCGACCGCCGTCTCCACGAGCTCCCGCCGACCGGTCTCGTCCAGACGGGCAAGCGTCTTCCAATCACCCAAGCGTTCCCATGCATCTTCCAGCGCCGCATGCAGCAAACTGCCCCGCAAGGTGGCCGCAATGCCGGGCTCGGCCTCCTCCAGCGATCGCGCCCGCAACCGCCAGCGCACGAAGGCGCGAAACGGGCAGGCCGATTGGTCGCGCAGCAGCGCCGCACCGCCTCTCGCTTCCAGGGTCTCCGCCACCGGCACATCGGGGGCATCGTCGTAGCTCTCGGTCGCCAACGATCCGATATCGCGGCGACCATCCATCGCATCATTCTCGGTCAACGCCGTCAGAAACGCCGACGGCTCCTGCTCCATGCCGTCCCGCACCTTGGCCCGGACGCATTCCACCACCGACGCCATCGCGCACACCTGCGCCCACAGCCAGACGGCGACACGAAAGTCGCGCCCCCCATGGCTGCCCGGCATCTGCAAACGACGCATCAGCACCGGCGGCAGCATCGGATGCGGCTGTGCCGGCGGCGGAAAACCCGCATCGTCCATGCCCGCAACCAGGACGTAATCGGCCACGAGCCCCGCCGCCGATTCCAGCGGCATCACGACCACGTTCGGAAACAGCGGCGGCCGGGCCAGTTCGGCTGCGGTGCAGGCCCGACGCAATCGCGACAACGCCTCCCCCCACGCCATCGGCGGCAACACCGCATCGAGTTCCGCCAGTTGCTGCAAGACATCGCGGAAAGCGTTCGTCTGCCGCACTTCGATGGCCGACGCCGTCTCACCGGCATGGCTTTCGCCGGCGCGCATCCATCCAAGATCCGCCAGCAGTTGATGCACGCGGCGCGCCCATTCGGCGGCGCTGACCCGATCCGACGGCCACCCTTCCAGCCTCGCCAGCGCCTCGGCCAGCCGCGGCAGGCCCGAGGCGTTCGCCTCCCGCCTCAGACCCTTGGGCGTCACCCGCCAGGCATTGCGGCGCCGCAAGGCGGCATCCAGCGCCGCGCGCGCCTCACCCTCATCTTCATGACCCGCCAGCCAGGGCGCAAGCAGCAGGGGCGAGACATCCTCCAGCCGCCATCGGCGCTGGCCTGCCAGCGACAGCGCATGCAGCGCCTGCGCCACGCGCGGCCATTCCTTCAACGGCGCGCCCGGCATGGCCACGGCCTGCACCTCGCGCAAAGGGTGCGCAAGCAGCTCCGGCGCCAGGGTTTCATCCAGCGTTTGTCGAAGCAATGCCATATCCACGCTGCGTGTCGTCAGCACGAGGATGCGCGCCTCGCCATCGGCTGCCAGCCACCCATGCACGCGGGCCGCCACATGACGGCACTCGGCCGCATGATCCGGCGCCTCCACTTGCGACATCTCCACTTGCGCCGACGCTTCAACTTCGACCTGCGCCAGGCTCACGCCCTGTTCGGCCAGTGCGTGCAGCACGGCTTCCTGCAATGGCGTCCAGGATTCGAAACCGTCCAGAATCAGTTCGGCGGGCAGTGGACTCCGGGAGTGCCCGTCGCCCACCTCGGTCAGCCACCGTTCTGGCAGATCGGCCCGCAACGCCCGGTCCGGCATGTCACTGGCCAGCACGTCCTGAACCCTCCGTGCCCAACGCGCCAGCGCCGCCGGCTCTTCGCCCCAGGATTCAATATCCTCCGCCCGCAGGCGATAGTCGCGCATCAGCTTCCAGGCCGAGGAAGCAAGCTTCGCCAGCCCCGGCGCCGCATGACGGGGGGCGGCGCCATCCTCGGCAATCACCCGCTCCCAGAGCGCCAGTTCCTGCGCCCGAGTCAGCGGCACGGGCGCATCCGGCCCTTCGGCTGTCAGGCGATGCAGCCACTCGGACCAGACATCCACATTCGCGGCCGGCGCAGCCGGGCTGTCCGCCGGCATCGCGCGGCGCCGCCAGTCGGCCGCCAGGGCCGGCGTGGCCGCCACCAGATGCGCGCCTGCGGCCAACCTCCCGACTGCCGTCTGTCGGGCAATGCGGGGCAGTTCCATGGCCAACTCCATCGAACGATGCATCCCCTATTCGCCGGGCTGTTTCGGCCGGAAATGACCGGGCACCAACCGGCCGGATGCGTCCAGGTGCGCAGGCACATATTCGCGTCCCGGTTCGTCATGCGTCTGCAGGCGATGCCAGACCAGCATCGCCGTCACCAAGCCCAGAACCAGCGTCAGCGCCAGAAACCAGCGCGACGGCGGCCCGGGACGCTCGGGCGTGATGTCAATCACCCCGGCATCCTCGTTTCTGCTCCGTCTCAAGGCCAGCCACAACCGCAGCATCCAGCCCAAATGGCGAAGCAGAAACAGCAGCAGTATCGGGCCGAAGAAGAACAGCACCGTGATGAACCACTGCCTCATGCGCGCATCAACTCCCTGAGCCGCAACACATATGCCGCCACATCGGGCTCGCCGCCGGCGCGCTGGGCGTAATACACCGTCTCGGCCAGCACCTCCAACAACAGGTGCAGCGCCGCATGCCGGTCCATGCGCCGCCGCATCATCAAATGCTCCAGCGCCTGCGCCGCTTCCGGCGGCTGATGAATCGCAATCTGCTCTTCCAGCGCCAGATGCAGCGATAGATGCAGATACGGATTCATGCCGTCGTCCACCTGAAAATCACGATCCAGAAACGCTTCGCGATCGTCGAACAGGTGGTGATATTCCGGATGCATCGCAATCACCCGGGCAATGCGCACTTCCAGCGCATTCAATGGCCGATCTTCGCAATGCTTGCGCCAGGCTTCCCAGAACACCTCGCGATGCGCCCGCAATTGCGCCCGATCAGGCGATCCGGACGGTCGTTCGTTCATCTCAGCCTCCGGTGCTTCAGCGCCGGCAGCGATGCGCGCACCGTTCGCACCCGCTCGCGGCTCAAGTCGGCCAACAGCACCCCCTCGCCTGCCTCACGCATCGCCATCACCTCGCCCCATGGATCCAGGATCATCGCATGCCCCCAGGTGCGCCGTCCGCCCGGATGCTCGCCGGTCTGCGCCGCCGCCAGCAGATAGCATTGGTTTTCAATGGCGCGGGCGCGCAGCAACACCTCCCAGTGAGCGCGCCCGGTCGGCACGGTAAACGCCGCCGCCACAGTCATGATCTCCGCCCCGGCCATGGCCCGATACAGTTCCGGAAACCGCAGGTCGTAGCAGATGGACAGCCCGATCCGCCATCCCTCCACCTCCAGGCTCACGGGATGCGACCCCGGCACGGTGCTCGCCGACTCGCGCCAGCGCTCGCCGGGCAGATCCACGTCGAACAGATGCATCTTGTCATAGATCGCCAGCAGCTTTCCTGTCCGGTCAAAGACCGGGCATGCGTTGCGCACCCGCGCATCGTCACCCGGCACCGACAGCGGCACGCCGCCGCCAATCACGGCCATGCCTAGCTCCCGCGCCGCATCGGCCAGGAATCGCAGAATGCGCGAATGCCCGGCCGGCTCGGCCACCCGTCGCCGCGCCATCTCATTGGCCGCCATGAAGGCAAAATTCTCGGGCAGGAGCGCCAGCGCCGCCCCGCCATCGGCCGCTTCTTCCAACAAAGCCCGCGCCCGCGCCAGATTGTCCTCCAGCGCATCGCCGGAGTTCATCTGGATGACCGCCGCCCGCATCTCAACGCCAAAGTTCAGGATTCAGTCCGCGCTCCGAGCAAAACGGCCGATGCCCAGGATGGCGCCCACATTGGCGTCATCCGCCAGTTTCGGCACGAGCTTGCCGTCCGTGGCGCTCATCAGCGTCATCATGCCAGGGCCGTGTCCGGCCAGCGGCGAATCGGAGTGAATCACCACGCCGATGGTGACCGCACCCTTGCGGTAGGTGCGACCGTAGCGGTTGTCGTGGTCCATCACCGCCACGAAATCGCCGAATCGGAGCCGATCCAGCCCGTGTTCGCGCACCGTGTCCGCATCGTGACAGAGAATATCGTAATCGCCGGTCGTCACCGACAGCGCGCCAATGCCCGAACCCATTGCATGCCCGGGCACGATCACATGCACCGGCACCTCGATGCGCCCGTCGGGAAGCTCACGCAAGCCCCAGGCTTCGAGCACGTCCGGATCGAGGTTGTAGAGATGCACCTCGGGATGATCCACCAGTCGCAGGCCCTGGCCGATCGCGCGCACCAGGAACTTGTCGTCGCAGGTCAGACGATCCAGCACCTCATCCGCAAACTGGAGCATCAGGTGCTCCACGCCGCCGTGATGCCCCAGCACGCGGCCCTTCTCGCCCTTGGCCTCGCCGGAAATCACCCGCACCTCGTTGCCGCAGCAGGCGAGAAACTGGAATCCGGCCTCGCATTTGCGGTTCTTGTGCGTGAACGTGGCCGAAACGCCGGGTTCGATATGCTCGCCGGCCCAGCCGAACACCGAATCGCCGACCTTGACGTTGTAGGTGATGCCGCCGGTGGATGGCCAGGCGATGATTTCGCCCGCCGCGCCCACCTCGAACGGCGCCCATTGATGGGCCGGCGCCACCGTGCCCTGAACGGCGGTCATCACCAGTTGCTCGCGGTTGGTCTTCAGACTCATGCGGCCCCCCCATGGCTGGTTTTCACATAATGCAGAAACAGGCTTTCGCGCCCCTCGCGCAGGCCGCGCTGCTCGAACTTGGTCATCGGCCGCCCCGGCTCACGCGGGGCATAGCCGCCCCGCCCGGCCATGTTCTTCAATCCGGGCGTGTCATCGAGAATGTCCCGCATCCATTCGGCCAGATCGGGCTTGTCGGTCGCCAGCCGCAAAAAGCCGCCCGGCTCCAGACGCGAGACCAGCAAACGCGCGAAATCCTTCTGGATCAAGCGGCGCTTGTGATGGCGCGCCTTCGGCCAGGGATCGGGATGGTTGATATACACGCCATGCAACTCGCCCTCGCCCACCTGATGCGCCAACACATACTGGGCCGGCAGTTGCGAGATGCGACAGCGCTCGATCACGCCTGCATCCTCCAGCCGCGCCACCGCCTTGGCCACGCCGGGCAGGTAGATTTCCACGCCGAGAAAGGCCCATTCGGGATGCGAACGGGCCAGATGCGCCAGAAACTCGCCATTGCCGAAACCGATTTCCATCACCACCGGCATGCCCTCCGGCAGCCCCGAATCCGCCAGGCGCGCCTCGCGCGGCAGCCCGATTTCCGGCAACCAGCGCTTTAGCCGCGCGGCCTGCCCCTTGGTGACAAAGCCGTTCTTGCGCCCGTAGGTGCGCATCTCCCGTTGCAGGAGTTCGCGTCGAACCTCGCTGTCCAGTCGCAAGACGCGCCGCCTCAGGCCACGATTTCGCGGCGGATCGCCTCCGCCTTGTCTTCGCCGCACAACCGCGCCACCAGCCGCAGCGCAAAGGGAATCGCCGTGCCCGGCCCGCGGCTGGTGGTGAGCACATCATCCTCCACCACCGCTTCATCCACATAAACGGACGAAGGCGCCAACTGCTCCATTTCCTCGCGGCAGCTCGGATATGACGTCACCCGTCGTCCCTCGGTCAGTCCGTAGGCGGCCAGCGCCGTGGGCGCGGCGCAGATGGCGGCGACGGATTTACGCGCCTGCATCATGCGCTCCACCAGCGCCCGCACGAGGGGGTTGTCGCGCAGGATGTGGGCATTGGGCAGCCCGCCCGGCAACACCACCATATCCCAATCCTCATCCGCCACGTCCGGCAGGGCGGCATCGGCCATGATGGTCACGCCCGAGCGACCGGTCACCGGCTGGCCGTCGGCGCTGGCCAGCACCACTTCCACGCCGGCCCGCCGCAGAATGTCCACCACGGACAGGCATTCGATCTCCTCCACGCCCTCCGCAAAGGGCACCAACACGCGCGCCATAACGTATCCTCCTTGATTCGACGATTTCCGGACATCCCAACGGTAGGAATCCGCGCCCCCTTGGGCAAGCGCGCATCGGGCGCTAGTCTGCACGCCGCATGTTGCAGGCGAAAGCATGGGAGGATGCATGTTCGGCAAACCGAAAAAACCCGTAACCAAGGCCATCTGGATGACGTTGGTCAAGCGTTGGAGCGTGGTCTGCGTCATTGGCTTCGTCATCGCCGGCGCCATGTTGTATCTCACCCACGGCGCCAAGCCGGGGCACTACCCCATCTGGATGGAACTGGTCTATATCGGCGGCTCGCTGCTTGCAGGCCTCGGCATGTTCGGCATCGTGCTCAATCTGATTTTTCACATGATTCATCGGGATCGCTGAACCGCCACTCTTCCGGTCGCGTTCCCAGGCCCGTCAGCCGGAACGCCTGAACCATGCGCGCCAGCACCGCCTGGGATCGCGCATCCTCTGGCGGCGCGGGCCAGTCGGGAGGCAGCAGGCGGTCGGCCGGCTCGCGCGGATAGGCGGGCGCACCGGCATCGGGGATACGCACCCGCATCAAGGCTTCTCCCTGCTGCCAGATCACGAGCTTCTGCCGATCGGCATGCAATTCCGGCTCGCCTTCCGCCCCCATGAACACCAGCGATCGCGGCTGGCCCAGCATCGCGTTCACGCGCGCCATGCGCTCGACATACGGCGGATGAAACACGCCGTTCAACTGCCCCGCGCAGGCCAGCGGATTGAGCAGCCGGGCCACCGTGTTCGCAAACGATCGCACACCCAGACGCGGGCGCAGTCCCAACAGGCGAGAAAGCGGCGGGCAGGCATCCGCAATATCCAGCCAGGCCATCCCTTCGCCTTCCAGTATCGCCACAGCCTCCGGCAACGACCGCGCCCGGCGCACGCCGGCGGCCATCAATGCCTCGCCGGCCGAAAGCCGCCCCGCAATCCGGCCAGGCCCATGGGCCAGCACCGGAATGCCGGCCTCGCGCGCCGCCAACGCTGCCGCCAGAAACACCGGCGCCGCCCGCCGCTTGCCTGCATAACAGGGCAAATCCACCGTCCCCTTCGGCGCAACCGCCTCGCCGAAGCCCGGCACATGCGCGCGCGCCGCCTCCACGAAGCCCGCCAATTCATCAACCGTTTCGCCCTTCATGCGCTCGCCGATCAGAAACGCTCCCAACTGCAGCGGATCGGCTCCGGGCGACAACAGGGCGGCAAGCGTTTCGCGCGCCTCCGCGCGACTCAAATCCCGCGCTCCATGGCGCCCTCGCGCCACGCGACGAATGCTTGCCGCAATCATCGCCTGAGAATCGGAACGTTTCGGCGGATTTTCGTCCTGCATGGCGCAACTTGTATCATCCCCGCCCCCTCGTAGTCTATCCCGCATGCGGGTACTCGTGCTGCAACATCTGGACATCGAGCCGCCGGCGCTGATCGGCGAAGCCTTGCGCGAGGCCGGCTGCGCGCTTGAAACCGTCCGTCCCGACCGGGGGGAGCCGGTGCCGACCTCACCGGACGGATATACCGGCGTCCTGGTCATGGGCGGGCCGATGTCCGCCAATGACGACCTGCCGTGGATCCGGGATGAACTCGCGCTGCTTGCCCGCGTCATCGAGCAGGACGTGCCGATGCTCGGCATCTGCCTGGGCGCGCAACTGCTGGCCCGCGCCGCCGGTGCCGACATTCTGCCCTCGCCTGTGCGCGAGCTGGGCTGGTATCGGCTGCATGGCCAACAAGCCGCCGCCAACGATCCGTTGTTTCGCCACCTGCCGGAAGGCGGCCTGGATGTCTTTCAGTGGCATGGCGAAACCTTCACCTTGCCCGAACAGGCCACGCTGCTCGCCTCCTGCGAGGATGTGCCGCATCAGGCCTTCCGGATCGGACGGCAATACGGCCTTCAATTCCATGTTGAGGTGGATGAATCGCTGATCCGCCAATGGGTGGATGCCGGCGATTCCGAGCGGGCGCATCTCGGGCC
>CAYQMA010000020.1:0-16940 GCA_964418535.1 uncultured Zetaproteobacteria bacterium
GCAGAGCCATTCAATGTCACCGGAGTGGTTGCTCCGGTGGATTCCACCGTCTGCGCCGTGCCCGCATCGGCCGTCGGCGGCCGATTGGATGGGCCGGCCATATAGGCAATGGAATGGTAAACTCCAGCAGTCACGGTGTTCACGCCATTCACCCCGCTAACCTGTACCGGAGTAGAAACAGCATACGGTGGAGTAGTATTTGCCGTGCCGTTACCAAGCTGGCCTGAAGCATTCCACCCCCATGCCCAGAGCGTGCCGTCTGATTTGAACGCTAGCGAGTGGCCTCCACCGACGGTGATCGCCGCCACATTACTCAGGCCGGTCACTTGCGCGGGGATAGAAACAATACCCAAGTTCCAAACCCAACTATTATAAACTATAGCCCCCCAAGCCCAAACCGTGCCGTCGGACTTGAGCGCAAGCGAGTGAAGCCAATCCGTGGCTATCGCCACCACATTGTTCAGCCCGCTCACCTGCACGGGAGTAGTAACAGCACCCAGGAAAGAGACGCTTATCCAGCCACTACCATAAGCGCCACCATTAATAACTCCCCAAGCCCAGACCGTGCCATCGGACTTCAGTGCCAGGGAATGATCTCCACCAGCGGCAATGGCGATGACGTTGGTTAGGCCCGTCACCTGCACGGGGGTAAGAGCAAAGTTAGACGCACCATTGCCGAGCTCACCATAATTACCTTCACCCCAAGCCCAAACCGTGCCGTCAGCCTTGAGCGCCAGTGAATGCAAATAACCAGCGGCAATGGCGATGACGTTGGTTAGGCCCGTCACCTGCACGGGAGCAGGAACACCATTTAGCCAAGCTGTGCGCGTACCGTTGCCGAGCTGACCAACATCATTACGGCCCCAAGCCCAGACCGTACCATCGGACTTGAGCGCCAGTGAGTGGCCCCCTCCAGCGGCAATTGCCACCACACCGGTCAGGCCGCTGACCTGCGCGGGGCTTGTTACAGGAAAATAACTCGTCATTCCATTACCGACTTGACCATATCGGTTATCTCCCCAGGCCCATACCGTGCCATCCGGTTTAAGCCCGAGAGTGTGGAAGTCTCCCGCCTTGATGCTGGTAAAGCCGGCCAACTGGCTTGCGGACACAGGGGACAAGTGACTTGTCTGGGTGCCGTCCCCCAACTGACCAAATGTGTTATCGCCCCATACCATCACCGCGGCAGAGGCAGATGAGGGTGCGCAAAGCGCTCCCGCGGCAAGCATCAGCAACGCGGCAAGCATCAGCAACGCGGCGAGCATCACAGGAAGATCTCGACCCGGAACCAACATGGAAACGATGGAATGCATGGATTGAATGAATGTTCGCATGACTACCTCCCCCTACTGATCAATAGAAAACGCATAGGTGCGCCACTGGCATCCGTGGCCGAGGCATCGAACATCAAGGGCAATGGCGGCAAGCCCGGGCCGGGCACGGTCAGGCTCCAGCGCCGGGAGATGGCGGCGCCTGCACTGATCGTGCCCACCTGAATCACATTGTTATTCGGATTGCCCATGAAGATGGGATCAAGCATGTGCAGTGAGACATTCCCAAGCGTTGTCGTGCCCGGATTGTTCAGCGTGATGTTCAGCGTCACAGTGGTGCCGCCGCCGGTTGCGGCTTGTTGTGAAACGATCGTGTGCGTGGCCGTGAGCATTGGCCCTGCATGAGCCGTTGCGCCCAGCAGCAGGAACGTTATGCACAAGGCCACGATGGATTTAGTGAAGTGTTGCATGGATCTCCCTCCTCGCTTGCTTGCAAAATGTCTGGAATCCATGGACTCGCATCCATGGCCGCTTTCAGGAAACTAATGCCTTGGTCATGCCCCACATCCCCAATTCGGGGGATGAGCGAGCGGTGCAAATTCACAGACTGCGTGTCGTCGGCTATGATCGAATATGTGAAAGCGCCCCCTTACCGAATCGCGATCGTGGAAGACGACGATGCCATCCGATCGCATCTGGCGGATATCATCCGTTCCGATGATCGTTTCAGCCTGGTTGCTTCGGCTGACAGCTTGCAGGGTGGTCTGAATTGCTTGCATCAATTGCCAGTGGATGTGTTGCTGGTGGATTTGGGCCTGCCCGATGGCAGCGGCATTGAGCTGATTCGCCGCACGCGTCAGTGGCAAAACAATATCGAATGCATGGTCATCACCATCCATGCCGATCAATATCACCTGATGCAGGCGCTCGAAGCCGGCGCCACAGGCTATTTGCTCAAGGACGCGATGCCGGAAGACATTTGCAGCACCATCGTGGACCTGATTCATGGCGGTTCGCCCATCAGCCCAATGATTGCCCGTTCATTGCTGAAGCGGTTCCGAACGGGCGAGGCCGGTGAGCCGTTGATTGAACCGCTGACATCTCGTGAACTGGATGTCCTCAAAGGAATGTCAGTGGGACTGACACGCAAGGAAATTGCGGAAAAGCTCTCGATCAGCGTGCATACGGTGCACTCACACGTGAAGCACATCTACGAAAAACTGGCCGTAAACTCCGGCCTCGGCGCGGTGCGTAAGGCGCAGCAACTGCATCTTCTGCATGGATCCGATCAATAGCCGAAGCAGCGCGGCAACATGGCCATGAACAGCCGGTTCAGCCGGTGGCTGGTGGCTGCATCCGGCAGCCTGGCGGTCTTCGTTCTGATGTGGGGAACGATCGAGTGGATCCGGGCCCCCGCGCCTGATCCGTCCCTGTTCCGCCCGATCCACAAAATCGAATGCGCATTCTCTCCACCTGGAACCGCAACCTGGCAATCTTGTCCGATACCCCATAATTGGGACACATACAAACCGGATTACAGCGGGGATGCCTGGTACCGTCTGCATCTGCCGGAGAATCCGGAACCATCCGAACCAATGGCCCTGTGGCTGGTGGCCAGCATGAATGCCAGTGTCACCGTCAATGGCGTCTTTGTGGGCAGCGGCGGCCGCATGAGCGAGCCTGCTGCACGGCACTGGAACCACTATCTGCTGTTTACGCTTCCTGACAATCTGCTCCGGAAGCCTCTGAACGATGTCGTGATTCGCGTGCATGGCTATGCCAACAACAGCAGTGGCTTGTTGAAACTCTACTATGGCCCGGCCACCTCGCTGGCCGAGGCCCACTACACCCTCACAATGCGCAGCAATCTGCTCACCTTCGGTTCATTGATCGTCACCATGCTGATCGGCCTGCTGGCCAGTATTGCCGCCATTGTCGGCCGCAACAAAACGGTCGCCTGTTTCGCGCTCGGCTGTCTGTGCAGCCTGCCCTATCTCCTGGATACCATTGTCATCAACATTCCAGTCTCCAGAGATGTCTGGGAACGCATGGCGCACATCTCGATTATCACGTCCGAGATGTTTTTCATCATGTTCATTTTCCGGGTGCTGGATCTCCACAAGCGTTGGCTATTCATCGGGCTTGGTCTCTATGGCGCGACAGGTACATTGCTGATTGCGCTGGCATCCGACGCCCGATTGATTCCCAGCGCTTCTGTTTGGGAAGGCCTCAGTTTGCTGATGCTGGTTGCCGCAAGCCTGACCTGTCTGCGACTCTGGCTGCGCAATGGCCTGGGAATTGCGCTGACTGTCACGTTGGCGCTCCTGGCCATTTTGATCAGTTTCATGCACGACTGGTTGCCGTGGGTCATGGGCCAAGGCGTGTCGCCGCCCTTCACCTTCTATCTCGGCCCGGCCGGGTTTGTCCTCGCCATGGCTTCGCTGCTTCTGTCACGATTGATCTCGGACTTCCGTAAAACGCTCAAAATCTCCTTGTCCTTGCGCGATCGTGTCAGGCATCAGCAAGAAGACCTCTCCAAAACGCAGGCATCATTGCTCAAATTGTGGTCGGAACGAATGTTGCGGGATGAGCGCGACCGAATTGTGCGCGAATTGCACGATGGCGTAGGCGGTTCCTTGAGCAGCATGCTGGCTTCCCGGAAGACCGACGATACGACCCGACGCAGATTGCAGGATGCATTGAACGAGCTCCGCCTGGTCATGAGCGCGATTGATGAGGATGCCGATGTCGTGTCCCTACTCGGGACGCTACGCCAGAAACTGGAGTCAGAAACCCAAGCAGCCGGTTGCACGCTGCAATGGGACATTGAAGACGTTCCTTCCAACATGCCCGACGATCCGGCGTCCGCCATGCATGTGACACGGATCGTGCAGGAATGCGTGCATAACAGCCTCCGGCATGGCGCCCCCGGCAACATCCGTCTGCGCATGGATCAGGAACAATTGCTGATCTCCGACAACGGAACCGGATTTGATCCGGCCCATGCCTCGTTAGGAAGAGGGCTCAAAAACATCCGATGGCGAGCCGAACAAATGGGAGCCGACCTTGATATTGCCAGCGATAAATCGGGAACAGCCATCCGTCTGACCTGGCCCTGAGGCGGCAAGGCATTCCCTGACCGCATGGCGGTGGTCATCCTGCTATCATGCGGCAATGACGCATCCTGACCGCAACCCCGGCCGCTTGCCAGGCATGGCGCCGCAGCCGCTGTCTCGCTGATGGAGCAGCGCATGATGGCGCTGGCCGGCCGCCTGCAGGACGGCTTCGTGCTGTGGGTGCTGCTCGGCGCCCTGTGGGGCCTGTGGCAGCCCGAGGCGGCAGCCGCGGGCAGGCCGTGGATTCCGACGCTGCTGTCGTTGGTGATGCTCGGCATGGGACTCACGCTGACGCCGACCGATCTGGCCGGGCTCCGGCATGCCGGCCGGCCTGTGGCCGTAGGCGTCTGCCTGCAATATCTGGTGATGCCGCTGGCGGCCTGGGCGCTGGCGCTGGCGTTCGGACTGCCGCGCGAGCTTGCGGTGGGCCTGATTCTGGTGGGCGCCGCGCCCGGCGGCACGGCGTCCAATGTCGTCACCTGGCTGGCGCGCGGTGACGTGGCGCTATCGGTGGCGATGACCACCGCCTCCACGCTGCTCTCGCCGGTCTTCACGCCACTATGGGTCTGGCTTCTGGCCTCGGCCTGGATGCCGGTGCATCCCGGGCCGCTGTTTCTGGCCGTGGTGCGCATCGTGCTGGCGCCGGTGCTGATCGGCGTGGCCATCCGCGCCTTCTGGAAACCCGCCCCTTGGGTGCTGAATGGCGCATTGCCGTTGTTCTCGATGTTCATCATCGCCTGGATTGTCGGCGTGGTCACCGGTCTGAATCACACGCAATTGGCGCAGACGGGCGCGGCCGTGCTGGCGGTGGTGGCGCTGCTCAATGCCACGGGGCTGTTTCTGGGCTGGCTGGGCGCGAAACATGCCGGGCAACCGCCCGTGCGCCGGCGCACGGTGGCCATCGAGGTGGGCATGCAGAACTCGGGCCTGGCCGTGGCGCTAGCCACCGCCCACTTCGGCCCGCTGGCGGCGTTGCCCGGCGCCATCTTCAGCATCTGGCACAACGTGACCGGCCCCCTGCTGGCCAGCATCTGGCGGCGGTTTCATTGACCGTTCATGTTCGCCGCTCTACCTTGCGCTCCATGTTTCGCCTCGTCCACCGCATGCGACGCACTGCGCTGACGCTGCTGTTCGCCTTGTTCGCACAGGCGCTGGCCAGTGGCCTGTGCGCCCTGCCCGAGGCCCATGCGGCCACGATTTCGCCGGCGGCAATGCACGAATCCTGCCCGATGCATATGTCGGCGGGCCCCATGCACGGCATGCCGGCCTGCGATCACTGCCATCAGCCGGATGCGGCCATTGGCTCGGTTCCGGCACCGGATGCGCCCGCGCTGGCCGTCCTCGCCGTGCTGCCCGAACCGCAACAACTCACGGCATCTGCATCCGAACTGCCGCGCACGCTTGCACTCGCCGAACAGACCGCACCGCCGGACAGTTCGGCGCTGATTCTTCACACCTCGCTCCGCATCCGAATCTGATTTTCACCTCCTGAACCCGGCGCGCCCGATCACGCTCTGATCGGATCGCGTCGCGCGGCATGCCGTCGCGCATTCATTCCTCAGGAGGTTGATCCATGCACAAAACCCTTTGGGTCGCAGCCCTGCTGCTGGCCGCACCCGCCCTGGCGGCGGAACCGTCACACCCCGCCCCGCTTACACCCGGCGAGGCCGTCCAGCAGGCGCTGGCACACAATCCGGGACTGAAAGCCGCCTCGGCGCGCGCCAAGGCCGCAGCCGAAATCCCGCCGCAGGCCGGGGCGCTGCCCGATCCGCGTTTGAACCTGGATGCGCTGAACCTTCCGGTGGACAGCTTTTCCACCACGCAGGAAAACATGACCCAATTGCGCGTGGGGCTTTCGCAGGACATCCCCTTCCCCGGCAAGCTGGCGCTGCGCCGCCAGGCCGCCGACCGGCTGGCCCGGGCCGCGCGGCTGGACGTGGACGAATACCGCCTGCGCCTGGTACGCGATGTGCGCATGAGCTGGTGGAATCTCTTCTATCTCGACCGGGCGCTGGACATCGTGCGCCGCAACCAGACCCTGCTGCGCCAGTTCATCACCATCGCCCAAACCAAATACAAGGTTGGACGCGGCCTGCAGCAGGATGTGCTGCTGGCGCAGGTGGAGCTGTCCAAGCTGCTGGATATCGAGTTGCAACTGAAGGGCGCGCGCAAGCGCAGCGCCGCGCGCTTCAACGCCCTGCTTGGCCGCTCGGCCGCTTCCCCGGTCGCGTTGCCCGATCAGGTTTCCGTATCCCTTCCGCCGCCGCCGGATGAGCGCCGCCTTCACGATCTGGCCCTGCAACATCGCCCCTTGTTGAAGAAGCAGGACGAAATCATCGAGGCCGCCCGCACCCGCGTGGCGCTGGCCGAGAAGGATTATTATCCCGATTTTCGCCTGGGCGCTGCCTACGGCTTCCGCCAGGGCAACAACACCGGCCGCACGACGAAACGCGCCGACTTCGCCTCCTTCGGCCTGAGCCTGAATCTGCCCATCTTCACCGACGACAAGCAGGATCGGGCGCTCGATGAAGCCAAGGCCGAAACGGCCCGCGCTCGCTTCGGCAAGCAGGACATCGCCGATGCGGTGCGCGCCGAGGTTTCCCAGGCCCTGGCCGACTATCGCCGGGCGCGCGAGCAGGCGCGGCTGTTCAAGAGCGGCATCATCCCGCAGTCCAGCCAGACCGTGGCCTCGATGCTGGCCGGCTACCAGGTGGGCAAGGTGGACTTCCTGAACCTCGTGCGCGCCCAAGTCACGCTCTACAACTACGAAACCCAATACTGGCAGGCGCTGGCCGAGGCCCGCCAAGCCATGGCGCGGCTGGAAGCCGCCACCGCCACGCACATCGAAACCATCAAGAAACAGGAGAGCCGCCATGAATAAGCGTATCCTCGCAATCGCCCTCGTCACCCTGGCTCTGGGCGCCGGCCTCGGCTACTGGCTTGGTGGCGGCCAGCAGGCCGCCACCCCATCCGCCGGCACGACAGCGAACGCCGAACGCAAGCCGCTGTTCTATCGCAATCCGATGAATCCGAGCATCACCTCGCCGGTGCCGGCCAAGGACGAGATGGGCATGGACTACATTCCCGTCTATCCCGAGGACCTGAACGGCGGCGGGGCCAAACCCGGCACGGTGGTGATTGATCCCACCGTGGTGCAATCCATCGGCGTGCGCACGGCCCGGGCCGAAAATCGCACGATTTCCCGTAGCATCCAGACCACCGGCCGCGTTGCCTACGACGAGGAACTTCTTACGCGCCTGCATCCGAAGGTGTCCGGCTGGATCGAAAAGGTGTTTGTGAGCGATACGGGCGCGCTTGTGAAGCCGGACACGATGCTGCTCTCCATCTATTCGCCGCAACTGGTCGCCAGCGAGGAGGAATACCTGCTGGCGCTGAAGAATGCCGAAACGCTGAAGCACAGCCCCTTCCCGGACGTGCGCCGGGGGGCGCTCGACCTGCTTCGCTCGACCCGCGAACGGCTGGAACTGCTGGACGTGCCCCCGCATCAGATCCGCGAACTCACCCGCACGCGCAGGATCATGAAATCGCTGCACATCCACTCGCCGGCCGCCGGCATCGTGCTCAAGGTGGGTGCGCGCGAGGGCAGCCATGTCACGCCGGCCACCGAGCTGTATGCGATTGCCGATCTGTCGCGCATCTGGGTCTATGTGGACGTGTACGAATACGAGTTGCCGTGGGTGCGCGTGGGCGATGCGGCGGAGATGCGCCTGGTATCCCTGCCCGGCCGCGTGTTCAAGGGCAAGGTCACCTACATCTATCCCTGGCTCGATCCGAAGACGCGCACCAACAAGGTGCGGCTGGAGTTCGACAACCGCGAGGGGCTGCTCAAGCCGGACATGTTCGCCGACGTGAGTATTCATGCCGGCCGCAAGGCGACGGCGCTGGTGATCCCCGAGCAGGCGGTCATCCGCACCGGACGCAAACCCAAGGTGTTCGTGCAGACCGGACCGGGACGGTTCGAGCCGCGCACGGTGCGGCTGGGCCTGAGCGACGGCGAGCGCGTGGAGGTGCTGGCGGGCGTCCGGGCCGGCGAGCAGATCGTCACCTCGGCGCAGTTCCTGATCGATTCCGAATCCTCGCTAAAGGAGGCGGCGGCCAAGATGGTGGCACCGAAGCATGAAACCGCGAAGGACGTGAAGAACGCAAAGAAAGATATGGATATGAATGGCATGTCCATGGATGGCATGGATATGAATGGCATGAAGATGCCCGGCAGGCCGGCACTGGAGACGAAACATGAATAAAGCGCAGATGCCTTCGTGTCTTCGTGCCTTCGTGGTGAACCGTGAGGTCGGACGGTCATGATCGGGCGCATCATCGATTCATCGCTGAAGAACCGCTTTCTGGTCTTCATCGCCACGGCCCTGCTGATCGTGGTGGGCGGCCTGGCCGTGAAGAAGATGCCGCTGGACGCGATTCCCGACCTCTCGGACGTGCAGGTCATCATCTTCACCCAGTATCCGGGGCAGGCGCCGCAGGTGGTTGAGGATCAGGTCACCTATCCGCTGACCACCTCGATGCTGGCCGTGCCGCACGCCAAGGTGGTGCGCGGCTATTCCTTCTTCGGCTTTTCGTTCGTGTACATCATCTTTGAGGACGGCACGGACATATACTGGGCACGCTCGCGCGTGCTCGAGTATCTGAACTATGCGGCCAAGCTGCTGCCGCCGGGCGTGACCCCCACGCTCGGGCCGGACGCCACCGGCGTGGGCTGGGTCTATGAATACGCGCTGGTAGACAAGAGCGGCAAGCACGATCTGGCGGAACTGCGCTCCATCCAGGACTGGTATCTCCGCTATGCCCTGCAGACGGTGCCGGGCGTGTCCGAGGTGGCCAGCGTCGGCGGCTATGTGAAGCAGTATCAGGTCGAGGTGGATCCGAACAAGCTAGCCTTCCACCACATCCCGCTCTCGAAGGTGAAACGCGCGATCCAGCGCAGCAACAACGATGTCGGCGGCCGCCTGATCGAGATGTCCGAATCCGAATTCATGGTGCGGGCGCTGGGCTATATCCAGTCCATCGAGGACATCGAGAACATTCCCATCGGCGTGGATGACCAGGGAACGGCGATTTATCTGCGCGATGTCGCCAATGTGCATCTTGGCCCGGAGCTTCGGCGCGGTCTGGCCGAGCTGAACGGCGAGGGCGAGGTGGCCGGCGGCGTGGTCGTGATGCGCTACAAGGAAAACGCGCTCGAGGTCATCCGCAAGGTGCGTGCAAAGCTGGAGGAACTCAAGGCGGGACTGCCCGAGGGCGTGGAAATCGTGCCGGTGTACGACCGCAGCAGCCTGATCGAGCGAGCGGTCGAGAACCTGCGGGACAAGCTGTTCGAAGAGTTTATCGTCATTTCGCTGGTGTGCATGCTGTTTCTGATGCATGCCAGGAGCGCCTTGGTGGCCATCATCACGCTGCCGCTTGGCGTGCTGATCGCCTTCATCCTGATGCAATGGCAGGGGCTCGCCGCCAACATCATGAGCCTGGGCGGCATCGCCATCACGCTGGGCGCGATGGTGGACGGCGCCATCGTGCTGATCGAGAACGCGCACAAGCATCTGGAACATGCCGAGGCCGAAAAGCACGCGCCGCTGACCATCCCCGAGCGATGGCGCGCGGTCGGCGCGGCGGCGCGCGAGGTCGGGCCGGCGCTGTTCTTCTCGCTGGTGATCATCACCGTGTCCTACGCCGCCGTGTTCACGCTGGAGGCCCAGGAAGGACGGCTGTTCAAGCCGCTGGCGTTTACCGCCACCTATGCGATGCTCGGCGCGGCCATCCTGGCCGTGACGCTGGTGCCGGTGCTGATGGGTTATTTCATTCGCGGCAAGATCATGCCGGAACACAAGAATCCGGTGAACCGGGCGCTGATCACGCTGCACCGACCGGCGCTGGACGCCACCCTCAAGGCCCGCTGGCTTGCGCTCGGCATCGCCGCGGCCCTCCTGGCCAGCGCCGCATGGCCGGTTTCCAGGCTGGGCAGCGAGTTCATGCCGCCGCTGGACGAGGGCGACATCCTCTACATGCCGACCACCTTCCCCGGCGTCTCCATCACCAAGGCGAAAGAGATGCTCCAGCAGACCGATCGGATTCTGAAAACCTTTCCGGAGGTCAAGACGGTGTTCGGCAAGGTCGGCCGGGCGGAAACCTCGACCGATCCGGCGCCGCTGTCGATGATCGAGACCATCATCCAGCTCAAGCCGCGCAGCGAGTGGCCCGATCCGGACAAAACCACCCGCGAACTGATGAACGAAATGGATAAGGCGATTCATTTCCCGGGTCTGGCCAATGCCTGGACCTATCCCATCAAGACGCGCAACGACATGCTCTCCACCGGCATCAAGACGCCGATCGGCGTCAAGGTGTCCGGCCCCGATCTGGCCACGCTTCAGCGACTGACCGAACAGATCGAGGACGTGCTCAAGGGTCTGCCGGATACGCTGTCCGCCTTCGGCGACCGCGCCGTGGGCGGCCACTATGTGGACTTCCGCATCAAGCGGCGGGAAGCCGCCCGCTACGGCCTGACCGTCGGCGATGTGGAGGACGTGATCCAGAGCGCCATCGGCGGCATGAATGTGACGCAGACGGTGGAGGGCCTGGAACGCTATCCGGTGAACCTGCGCTACCCGCGTGCCTGGCGAGACAATCTGGAGGCGCTGAAGCGGGTGCTGATTCCCACCCCCACCGGGGCCCAGATTCCGCTGGCGCAGGTGGCGGACATCCGCCTGGTCGGCGGCCCGCCCTCGATCAAGAGCGAGGCCGCGCGGCCGAACGCCTGGATCTATGTGGACATCAAGACCAGCGACATCGGCGGCTATGTCGCACGGGCCAAGGCCGCCATCGCCAAGCAGGTGAAGCTGCCGCCGGGCTACGCCATCGGCTGGTCGGGCCAGTTCGAATACATGGAGCGCGCCGCAGCGCGGCTGAAGATCGTGATTCCGCTGACCCTGGTTGCGATCTTCCTGCTGCTCTACTTCAACTTCCGCAACCTTGTCGCGCCCGTCATCGTGATGCTGGCCGTGCCGTTTGCGTTGATCGGCGGCTTCTGGCTGGTGTACTGGCTGGGCTTCAATCTGTCGGTGGCGGTTGGCGTCGGCTTCATCGCGCTGGCCGGCGTGGCGGCGGAAATCGGCGTGCTGGTGCTCACCTTCATTGACCAAGAGGTCGCCGAACGCCGCAAGGCCAGCGGCGGACGTCTGACGAGCGCCGACATCATGGATGCGGTGCGGCACGGCACCGGCAAGCGCGTGCGCCCGATCGCGATGACCGCCACGGCGGTGATCGCGGGTCTGTTGCCCATCATGTGGGGCTCGGGCACGGGTAGCGATGTCATGCAGCGCATCGCCGCACCCATGATCGGCGGCATGGTCACCACCACCCTGCTCTGCCTGCTTGTGCTGCCCCTGATTTACGGGCTGGTGCTGACATGGCTCGAATCAAGACAGCGCCGGGCATGACGCCGCGCCTTCGCCATGGCCGTTGCCGCCCGGGCACGGCCGGGCTACGCTGAAACCCTAGGAGGTCTGTATGCCACGCGATCCCGTTTGCGGCATGGAAGTAAGCGAAACCAGCGAACACGCGCGCACCTTCCGCGGCGCCGAGTTTCGCTTCTGCAGCGCGCATTGCCTGGAACGATTCAACGAAAATCCCAACGACTATCTGGGCGAGGACGTGTTCATCGATCCGGTCTGCGGCATGAAGGTGCCGGCGCATTCCGCGAACCGGGTCGAGCATGACGACCATACCTATTATTTCTGCTCGCAGCACTGCATAGAAAAGTTCCAGGCCGATCCGGGCGCCTTTGAGGGCAAGGACAGGCCTGAAGCCCATGCCAACGAAGCCAGGCCGCAGGCGGCGGCCGATCCCGACGCAATCTATTTCTGCCCGATGTGCCCGGGTCAGGAGCAGAAAGGCCCGGGCATCTGCAAGGTCTGCGGCATGGCGCTGGAGCCGATGGCCGCGCCGTCGCTGACCAGCGATGCCGCCAATCCGGAACTGGAGGACATGAGCCGGCGCCTGAACATCAGCGCCTCGCTGGCCATCCCCCTGTTCCTGCTGGCCATGACGACCGACCTGGCTCCGACCTGGCTTCCCAGATGGCTCACGCCCCGAAGCGTGCAATGGCTGGAGTTCGCCCTGGCCGCGCCGGTCGTGCTCTGGGGCGGCCTGCCCTTCTTCGAGCGATTCTGGCTGTCGCTGAAGACATGGAATCTGAACATGTTCACGCTGATCGGCCTGGGCGTCGGCGTCGCCTTCGCCTACAGCGTCGTGGCCTTGCTGGCGCCCGGCATCTTCCCGCCTGTGATGCGCGCGCCGGACGGGCGGGTCGCCGTCTATTTTGAGTCCTCGGCCATCATCGTCACGCTGGTGTTGCTCGGCCAGGTGCTGGAAATCAAGGCGCGTTCCCGCACGAATGAAGCAATCAAACTGCTGCTCGGCATGGCGCCGAACACGGCGCGCAAGGTCATGGACGACGGTTCGGAAGCGGACGTGCCGCTGGAAGCGGTCGTGCCCGGCGACATCCTGCGCGTGCGACCGGGCGAAAAAGTGCCGGTGGACGGCGTCGTCATCGAGGGCGAAAGCCATGTGGACGAATCCATGGTCACGGGCGAGCCCCTGCCGGTGCGCAAGACGGCTGGCGATGCGCTGATCGGCGCCACGGTGAACGGCAACGGCAGCCTCTTGATGCGGGCCGAAAAGGTGGGCGCGGACACGCTGCTTGCGCGCATCGTCCAGATGGTCGCCGAAGCGCAGCGCTCGCGCGCGCCGATCCAGAAGCTGGCCGACACCGTGGCCGGATATTTCGTGCCGGCGGTCGTGCTCGTGGCGGTGATTGCGTTCGCGGTCTGGTATGCGTTCGGCCCGGAACCCAAGCTGGCCCATGCCATTGTCAACGCCGTGGCGGTGCTGATCATCGCCTGCCCCTGCGCCCTGGGGCTGGCCACGCCGATTTCGATCATGGTCGGCACCGGACGCGGCGCCTTGGCCGGGGTGCTCATTCGCGATGCCGAGGCCTTGGAAATCATGGAAAAGGTGAACACGCTGGTGGTGGACAAAACCGGCACGCTCACCGAGGGCAGGCCAAGGCTCACCACCGTGCTGCCGGCCGAAGGTGTCAGCGAAGATGAACTGCTGCGCATGGCGGCAAGCCTGGAGCGCGCCAGCGAGCATCCGCTGGCTGCGGCCATCGTGGAAGGAGCCGCCTCCCGAGGCGTGGAGCCGGTTCCGGTGGAGGGTTTTGAGGCCATCGCCGGCAAGGGCGTCATCGCCCGGCTGGACGGCCGTCTGATCGCGCTGGGCAATGCGCGGCTGATGCAGGAGCAGGATGTGGATGTTTCATCCATGCATGACGAGGCGGCCCGCCGCCAACGAGAGGGCGAGACGGTCATGTATCTGGCAGCCGACGGCAGGCCTGCGGGCATCCTCGGCGTGTCCGACCCGGTCAAGGAAACGACGCCGGATGCGATCCGGGCCTTGCATGCGGAAGGACTCGAGATCGTGATGCTGACCGGCGACAACCGGCATACGGCCGAGGCGGTGGCAAGAAAGCTCGGCATCGACCGCTTCGAGGCCGAGGTGCTGCCGGATCAGAAAGCGGCCGTCGTCAACAAGCTGCAACAGGAAGGGCGGATCGTGGCCATGGCCGGCGACGGCATCAACGATGCGCCGGCGCTGGCCGCCGCCCACGTCGGCATTGCGATGGGCACCGGCACCGATGTGGCGATGGAATCGGCCGGCATTACGCTGGTCAAGGGCGACCTGACCGGCATCGTGCGCGCCGTCCGGCTGTCGCGCGCGGTGATGCGCAACATCCGCCAGAACCTGTTCTGGGCCTTCGCCTACAACACGCTGGGCGTGCCGGTCGCGGCTGGCGTGTTGTATCCGTTCTTCGGTCTGCTGCTCTCGCCGGTCATCGCAGCGGCGGCGATGAGCTTTTCTTCGGTGACGGTGATTTCCAACGCCCTGCGCCTGCGACGCATCAGACTGTGAGCGAGGCGCTGGCATTCGGCCTGCCGGCCGCCTTTGTCGAACGCTGCCGGGCTATCGTGCCCGAGGCGGAATGGCCACGGTTCATCGACAGTTTCTCCCGTCCCCGCGCCTGCGCGGTGCGCGTCAACACGCTGCGCGTCTCGCCCGATCAGGCGTGCGCCGCGCTCGAATCGGCCGGACTGCATCCTGAGCGCGTGCCCGGCCTGCCCGAGGCGCTCGTCGTCCCGCCCGATGAACGCGCGGCGCTGCTGGCGCATCCCTGGGTGGAAAACGGCGCGTTGTATGCGCAGGGTCTGGCCAGCCAACTGGCCACCCATGCGCTCGATCCCCGGCCGGGCGAGGTCGCGCTGGATCTGTGCGCCGCCCCCGGCGGCAAAACGTCCCATCTCGCCTGCCGCATGCAGGGCCGTGGCCGGCTGATGGCCATCGAGGCGGTGAAGAAACGGTTCTTCAAACTGCGCGGCAACCTGGAGCGCCAGTCGCTGACCTGGGTTGAAACGCGCTGCATGGACGGACGCGCGGCCTGGCGATGGCTGGCCGGACAATGCGATCGGGTGATGGTGGATGCGCCCTGCTCCAGCGAGGCGCGCTTTCGCGCCGATGATTCCGGCACCTTTCGCTACTGGAGTCCGCGCAAGATCACGGAAATGCGACGCAAGCAAAAGGGCCTGCTCCGCGCCGGCATTCGTTGCTTGAAACCCGGCGGCGTGCTGCTCTATGCCACCTGCTCCTTCGCGCCCGAGGAAAACGAGAGCGTCGTGCACGATGCCCTGCGCATCTTCGGCGACACCATCGAAATCGAGGCGCCGGCGCTGCCGTCCTGGGTGCGGACCATGCCCGGGCTGGCCGAATGGCGCGGTCGCGCTTTTCAGCCGGCGGTGGCGCAAGCGCGCCGCATTCTGCCCGATGAGCGCACGGGCGGCTTCTTCCTGTGCCGTATCCGGCGACGGGATTAGCCCCCCTCTTCTGGCTAATCCCCCTTCTGATACGTCCCCATCAGTTCCGCCTGCTCCAGCACATGGCCGGCCATCGCCGCTTCCAGCTCCGCTTTGGTCGGCTCCCCCAGATCCGGCAGCACGGTATCCAGCGCATAGAGCTTGAAGAAATAGCGATGCCGGCCGATCGGCGGACACGGCCCGCCATAGCCGGTGCGTCGCCAGTCATTGCGTCCCTCCAGCGTGCCGGGCGGCAGGCTCCGCACGGCTTCTTCCAACCCGGTCGTGTCCGGCGGCAGGTTGTACAGCACCCAGTGCACCCAGACCATCCTGGGCGCGGCCGGATCGGGTGCATCGGGGTCGTCCACGATCAAGGCCAGACTTTGAGCGCCTTCCGGCACGCCGGAGAAATGCAGCGGCGGCGAAACGTCGCTTCCTTCGCAGGTGTAGCGGGCAGGAATCCCTTCTCCCTGCCCGAATGCGGGCGACGTGATGGACAAGCTCATGGCTTCACCTCCTTGCGCACGGGATAACATCCACGACGGCGCCAACGCACCGGCGCACAGCGCCAGCCACACAAACCTCGTCAGCCATCGTCGATGCACGAACATCCTCCTTCCAGACAAACGCTCCCGACCTCAAGCGATCGACGGGCAAGTCCGTCATGACGCCTGCGCCGTCGCTTGTCCGACAGCAGCAAGCTCAAAGGGCTGTGCCGGACCGAACTGAAACCACGAGGCCACCCAACGATCCGGGAAACGCTCGCGCCGTTGATTATAGGTCATCACGGCCTCGTTGTAGACACGCAGCGCCATATCCAGAGCCTTCTCATTCGAATCCAGTTCGTCGAACAGTTGGCGCAGGCTTGCTTCCGCGAGATCGGGACGGCGCTTATGCGCAGCACGCAGCCGTTGCAATGCATCGGACAATGCCGTTTCGGCAGCGACCAGCGCCTGCATCGCCGTGGCATCGGACAGCTTTCGCGCAACACGGCTATGCGCGGACACGGCCCGTTCCCGCGCCTCGATCACGGCTGCCCGCGTTTCTTCATCCTCTTCCAGGCAGACTCCGGCTGTCTCAATGAGGCGAGCGATCAAGTCATGGCGTTGCGCAAGCTGGGCGTCCACTTGCTCAAAGGCGTGTTTGACTTGGTGACGCAGTTGCATCAGCCGGTTGTGACTGAGCACGATGAGCATCACCATCGCGCCCATCAAAACCAAGGCCACCATCGCTCCGATCATCCGATCCCTCCATCATCGTGCTGCTTGTTCATTCGGACGAATCCTGCCGCCCGCCCCCGATCTATGGGCGCAACTTCGCTGGCGCTTGCACGCGCAGCAGCACGGCACCGCCGGCAACAAACAGCAATACCACGCTCAGCACGGCCAACCGATTGCTGCCGGAAGCCAGACTCACCACCGCCATCATCAGCGGCCCCAGAATCGCCGCGAACTTGCCCATCATATTGTAAAAGCCGAAAAATTCGCCGGCCTTGTCCTTCGGAATCAGGCGGGCATACAGTGACCGGCTCAGCGATTGCACGCCGCCCATGACCAGCCCTGAAATGCCGGCCAGCCACCAGAAATCGCGCGCATCCCTCATGAACAGGCTCCAGA
>CAYQMA010000021.1:0-11499 GCA_964418535.1 uncultured Zetaproteobacteria bacterium
CCGGCCCGCCGCCCGGCGAGCCGTCATGCAGGATTTGGGAGACGTTTGATTCGCTTGACGCCGTCTCAGCGCTCATCTAGAAACCGATTGAAACCAAGCGATACGGCGGGGTTGGGCATGCATGTAACCATCGTTCACGTTCGGGTCAAACCAGGAATGGAAGACGCTTTCATCGAGGCCTGCCGGCACAATCATCAGGCCTCGGTGCAGGAGCCGGGAAACCGCCGCTTCGATGTGCTCCAATCAAGCGACGATCCGACATGCTTTGTGCTGTATGAGGCCTATGCAAGCGAGGCGGATGCCAAAGCGCACAAGGAAACGCCTCATTATCTGACATGGCGGGAAACCGTGGCCGACATGATGGCCGAACCCCGGCGCGGGGTTCCATACAAGGGAATCTTCCCGGAGGGCTGATGCGCATCGCCACGGGAGGGAGCGTCCAGCCACGGGCCGGCGATGCCGCCGCTGAGGCCTGGCATGCGATGACAGCTTCGCTGGAAAGCGATCCAGCGCTGGTGCTGTGCGCCGCCAATGCCGCCTACGATCCGGATGAACTGACGGCGCGACTGCAGCAACTGGCGCCCGAAGGATGCGTGGTCGCGGGCGCCACTTCCTGCCTCGGCTCGATGAACGAACGCGGACTCATGGTTCAGGAAGAGGCAGGACTGTCCCTTTTTGGATTGGCGGCCGACAGCGCCAGCGCATTCGGCGCCGGCTTGCGCGCCATCGGGGAGCATCCCGAACAGGCCGCGGCAGACGCCGTGCTGGCGGCCATCGAAAATGCCGGCCGCGAAGGCGAAACTCCCGATCTAATCTGGCTGGCCGCCGCGCCCGGCTGCGAGGAGCGCCTGCTCGAAGGCATCGCCTCGGTGGTCGGCGGTCATGTGCCGGTGATGGGCGGCAGCAGCGGCGACAATGCCATTGCCGGCCGGTGGTGGCAGTTCCATCACAACCGCATGGAACCGAACGGCGTGTTGGTTGTGGCCTTCTACACCTCCACGCCCATTGCCGTGTCGTTCCACAATGGCTATGTGCCGACGGATCACTCGGGCATCGTGACGCGCGCTCATGGCCGCACCATACTTGAAATCGACGGCGAGCCCGCAGCCGAAACATACAACCGCTGGACCGATGGCCTGATCGAACAGCATCTGGCGGGCGGCAACATCCTCGGCCTGAGTACGCTGCATCCATTGGGCATCGAGGCGGGACGCATCGAAGGCGTCCCGTATTTTTATCTCCTGCATCCCGAACGGGTGACGTACGACGGCGGCGTCACGCTGTTCGCCAATGTGTCCGAAGGCCAGCGGGTGGTGCTGATGGAAGGTTCGCCCGACAGCCTGGTTCGACGCGCGGGTTCCGTCCCCCGCGGCTTGCTGGCTCGCCGGGACTGGACGCCGGAGCAGGTGGCAGGCGCCCTGGTGGTGTATTGCGCCGGTTGCATGCTGGGCGTGCGATCCAGACTGGAGGAAGTGCGCCACGAGATTGCCAAGGCCCTGCCGGGCGTGCCCTTCCAGACCTTTTTCACCTTTGGCGAGCAGGGTTGCTTCATTGACGGCGTCAACCGCCACGGCAATCTGATGGTGTCCGTGGTGCTGTTCGGCCGGGAGTCCTGAATGACCCGCTGGCAGAGTTTCGAAGAGTTGCAGGAAGCCCTGATCCGGCTGGAGAAGGCTCGCCGGCTCGAGCGCCAGCGCGCGGCGGAAAACGATGCCATCCTCACAGGTTTGTCGGAACTGGTCGCGGCAACGAGCCGCGACGAAGTCGTCAGCATCCTCCACGGAACCTTTAGGAAGCTGATTGATTGCCGGGAATGCTGGGTGATGCAGCTGCGGGACGGGCGCCTGGTGTCGGACATGACGCATCGCGTCTTCCCCCTGGGGCCGAGATTTGCCCGGGTGCTGGACGGACAACCGCTCAACGCCTTTGACGTCAGCAAAATTCCCGAATGGAACGAGGCGGATGCCGGGAACATTGGCTCCGCCTTGCATCTGCCGCTGAACCTGGGCGACCGCAAGGGCATGGTGATTCTGGTGTCGGATCGCCGGGCCGCGTTTGTCCCCGCCTCGGTCGAGCTTGCGCGGCGCATCGTGCCGTTTGCCGAGCAGGCGATGTCCCGGCTCGAATTGATCGAGCTGGAACATGCGCGGGAAATGGCCGAACAACAGCGATTGATGAGCCTGATTCTCGAGCATGCGCCCGTTGCCATCTGGATGCTCGACACCGACCGCAGCATCCGCTTTTTCAATCCCCGCTTCTGCGAACTGATCGGACTGAACGAATTCGATCTACCGGGCACGAAGGACTACACCCGCTTGCTGCCGGAACCGGTGGCGCGCCGGTGCCGGGAATCGGACGACATCTGCCTCGAAGAAGGAAGGCTGGTGCGTAGCAGGCAGCACATGGAAACCTGCGCAGAAGAGCGCCTGCTCGACACGCTCAAAGTGCCGATCAAGGACGAACGGGGCCGCATCACCGGCCTGATCGGCATTGCCGTGGATGTCACCGAGCAGGAGCGCGCGGTTGCGGAGCGCGAACAAATGGAACGCCGTCTGTTGCACGCCCAGAAGCTGGAAAGCCTTGGCGTGCTCGCGGGCGGCATTGCGCATGACTTCAACAACATTCTGTCGGCCATCATGGGCCATGCGGACATGGCCCGCCGCCGCGCCGCTAGGGATCCGTCCGCCGTGGAAGTGCATTATACGCGCATTGTCGAGGCTGCGGATCGGGCGGCTGATCTGTGCAAGCAGATGCTGGCCTATTCCGGCAAGGGCAAGTTCGTTGTCCGGCCGCTGGATCTGTCGCAAACGGTGCGGGAAATCGCCGACATGCTGGAAGTCAGCCTGAACAAGGGCGTCGTCCTGAAACTTTCGTTGCAGGAAAACCTGCCCAGGATCGAGGCCGACCCCTCGCAATTGCAGCAGGTGATCATGAACCTGATCACGAACGCCAATGACGCCATCGGCGAGCAAAGCGGCATCATCGCCATCCGCACCGGCGTGATGCGCGTGGACGAGAGCTACCTGCAGCATTGCGTGGTGGGTGGCGATGCGGAGCCCGGAGGCTATGTGTTCCTGGAGGTGGCCGATACGGGGCGCGGCATGGACGCGGCAACGGTCGCGCGCATTTTCGATCCCTTCTTCACAACCAAGGCGTCCGGCAGGGGCTTGGGCATGAGCGCGGTGTCCGGCATCGTGCGCGGGCATCATGGCGCCATGCGGGTCTACAGCGAGCCGGGAAACGGCACCACGATGCGCGTTCTGTTCCCCGCCCTAGGCGTCGTCGAGGCGGCGGACAGGATGGAACAGTCGCCGGATACGGAATCGGAGACAAACGGCCAGGAGCACACGCCGACGATTCTGGTCGTGGATGACGAGGAAGTGTTGCGCGAAATGGCTGTCATGGTGCTGAACGAAGCCGGCTATGCGAACGTGGAAGTGGCCGAAAACGGCGTTCAGGCGCTGAAACTCTTTGAACAGCGCGGTGGCGATATCGGCTGTGTGCTGCTGGATCTCACCATGCCGCACATGGACGGCGAAGAAACCTTCCGGCGACTGAAAACCATGGATCCCGACGTGCGCGTGATCATCTGCTCCGGCTACAGCGAGAGCCATATCAAGGATCGGTTCGCCGGCAAGAACGTGTGCGGCTTCCTGCAAAAGCCCTACATGCCGGACGCCCTGCTCCAGGCTGTCCGACGCGCGATGGACGAGGAAACGATTGAATGAAAGGCATGGCCTTTCGTTTCAGCGCCACGCCAACCATTCATTTCGGCGCCGGACAGCGGGCCCTGATTCCGGATCTGGCCGCGGGCTTCGGCCGCAGGATTGCGCTGGTCACCGGCGGACGTTCCTTCGACGATTCTCCCTTGTGTCAGGAGCTGCTGGATCAGCTCGAAGCGCGTTTCGATGTCGTCCGGCGCATTCGGGTGCAGGGCGAGCCCTCGCCCGAACAGGTGGACGAGGCCGTGCAGGCGCTGCGGAACGATGCCATCCAATGTGTGGTCGCCATTGGCGGCGGCAGCCCGGTGGATGCGGCCAAGGCCATCGCGGGATTGCTGCCAAGCGGCGATTCGGTGATGGAATATCTGGAAGGCGTCGGCCGGGGCAAAGCGCATGACGGACGCACCGTGCCATTCATCGCCGCGCCGACCACGGCGGGAACCGGCGGCGAAACAAGCAAGAACGCCGTGATTTCCCGGATTGGCCCCGATGGATTCAAAAAATCCTTCCGCCACGAGTGTCTGGTGGCGCGCCATGTGGTGCTGGATCCGGAGCTGACCGCCTCCTGCCCGCCTCGCGTGACCGCCGCGTGCGGCATGGACGCCTTCACCCAGCTTCTGGAATCGCTGGTTTCCCGCAATGCCAGCCCGATGACCGATGCGCTGGCGTTCAGCGGTCTCGAACGCGCGATCCGGGCCCTGCCAAAAGCGGTGCTGGACGGCCTGGATATGCGGGCGCGGGCCGACATGCTCTATGCCTCGTCCATCTCGGGCCTGACGCTGGCCAATGCCGGACTGGGCAGCGTGCACGCGCTGGCATCGTCAATCGGCGCGTTTTTCCCCATGCCGCATGGCGAAGTCTGCGCCGCGCTGCTGCCCGCCGCATGCCGGCTCAATATCGAATGGCTGGAACAGCATGAACCGAACGCAGAAGCCCTGCACAAATATGCCCGCGTCGGTCGTCTGTTCGCCCGATCCGACACGCTGACCGACGCCGAGGCCCGCCGCGCCCTGGTGGCCGGCCTGGAACGCTGGATGCGGGAATTCGGATTGCCGGGTCTGGCGCAATACGGCGTGAAAGCGCCGGATGCGAGCCGGATTGTGAATGGCGCGGGCCGCAGCAATCTGGAACGCAATCCGGCGCGCCTGAGCGAGGCCGAGTTGCAACAGTTGGTGCTGGATTCCCTGTAGGCAGGCCCCGGTTTCCCGGCCTGTCACTCAATCTTGGCCGGATGCTGTTTGTTCGGGAGATGCCGAAGCCAAAGTCGCAAGATGCTCCAACGCCAGTTTTCGGGTATGCTGACGGGCAGGGTCGCCGCCGCTCAGGCGCAGGAAGGCCTGCCAGGCATGCATGGCCGCTTGCGGCTGATGCAGGCGTTCATAGGCGAGGGCCATATTGAGCTGGGTTTCGGGCAGGCCCGGATGCATGGCTTCGGCCATCTGGAGCATCTGCAGCGCCGCCCGGGGATGATCGCGCCGTTGTTCCACAATCGCCCGCTGAATCCAGACAGCAGCCTGATTGCCGTCCAGCGCCAAGGCCTCGTCCAGCGAACGCGCGGCCTCGTCCAGACGATTCATGAGCAACAATGCCGTGCCGTTCCAGAACCACGGGCGCCAGTCGCGGCTCCTCCCGTTCAGTTCCGGAGCAAGCGCAAGCGCGGCCTCTTCGGGCTGATTGCTCTCGATCCACAGCCGCGCATACAAAAGCCGCGCATCCTTCATGTCCGGCTGGCGCCGCAAAGCGCGCCCCAAATAGGCAATGGCGGCGTCCCGATCGCCGGCTGCGGCGGCTTTTCTGGCTTTCGCCACCAGCTCGCCCGGCGTCAGCCGCTCCAGGCCCGCGTTCAGCTCACCGGATGCGGCCGCCGTGTGTTGCGCAGCCTTTGCAACCTGCGCCACGGGCGAAACCGTAGGCTTCTGAACGTCCCCGGCGCGCCCCTGAACGCCACCCTTCTTTGCAAGCAAGGCCTGAAAATATGCGGCCTCGCGGCCGACCACCCGCTTGATTCCGAATTGCTCGTTCAGGAAACGCCGCCGCTGATCTATCGCCTTCGGGTCTGAGGCAATCAGAACGTACCAGCCATCCCGGCCGCGAAACGGCGCCTGAAGCAGCAGGCCGTCATGCTGCTCGCCGACCGCGCGCAGTCGTTTCAGCGCCGGGTTCCGCTGGCGAAAGATGCCGGCAAACAACAATTCCCGATCGGACGGCAGGCGCTGCACATACGCGCGCCAGATCGCCAAGGCCTGATCCGTCTCATGGTGGTTCAGCGCCTGCCAGCCTTCGGCCAGCATCCCGGCGACGGCGTCCTGATTCCCGGCCGGCTTCGGCGCTTCGGCGGCTGCCGCGTAAAGCATGCCGGTCGGGCAGCCCCAACCAACCGCGCCCAGCAGCAGCGTGATGGCGAACATTTGTGTTATGACCGCGCGCTTCATGACCGGGCGGGCTCCGTTTCGTTCTCCGGCCCTTCACCGACCAGATGAGGCGTAATGAAGATCACCAGCTCCGTGCGCTTCTTGATGCGCGCCTCGCCCTTGAAGAGATAGCCCATCAGCGGCAGATCCTTGAGCAGCGGAATGCCGCGCTCGGTGTTGCTGACGGTGTTCTGAATCAGACCGCCCAGCACGATCGTGGAGCCGTCCGTGGCGCGCACCAGCGAGGATGCCTGGCGAATATCCACATTGGGCGCGGATGACAGCACCACGCCATTCCTGTCCTTGACCTCGCTCACGCTGGAAATGCGGGTGATGACCGGCGAGATGTCCATCATGATCTCGCCGTCTTCGGAAATCTGCGGCGTGATGGTGAGCACGATGCCTTCGGTGACCACTTGCGGCACGTCGGTGGATGCGGTGGTGGTCGCCGTGCCGGTGGTCGTGCTTTGCTCCTTGCGGAAGAAGGTCTTGTCCACACCCACCTTGATCATGGCCGGCTGGTTGTTCAAGGTGCGAATCTTGGGCTGGGAAATGATTTTCACATCACCCTGTTCGGCCAGGGCGGTGATGACGGAATTGATGTCCCCCTTGCCGCGGTTGGACACGTGACTGATGTTCAGGGTCAGCACCGATGGCGGCAGGGTGAGTCCGCCGGCGGTCTGGGTGATGGCGTTGTTGACCTTGAACGTGACGCTGTGCGCCAGGGTTCCGGGATCCAGACGCGACCAGTCAATGCCCAGTTGATGGCTGTCGTCGAGCGTGACCTCGACGATGCGCACGTCAATCAGCACCTGTCGCTCAATGGAATGGGTCAGGCGCTGCAGGAACGAACGGATACGACGCATGCGCGAGGGGCGCTCGGTGACCTGCACGATGCCTGCCATCCGGTTCACGATCAGGCGGCCATCCTTGGACACCAGCGAATGCAACTGCTTTTCCAGCTCTTCCCAGAAACGAACCGTGTCCTGCTGGGAAATCGTGATGGCGCTGGACTCGCCGCCGCTCGAACCGGACGAATCACCGCCGCTCGAGGAGCTCGACGAAGCGCTGGCCTGGCTGCTGCCGGAGGCGCTGCGAATCAGGCGAATGTAGTTGACGGAAAAATTCTCCGTTTCCCAGGCATGGATGCGAATCAATCCGCCATCGCGCTCCCAGGCGTAATCCAGGCTGCCAAGCATGGCCTCCATCGCCTGGCGGAACGAAAGATCGTGGAAGTCCACGCTGATTCGGCCATGAATATTCGCATCCGGGATGATGTTCAGGTGATACAGCCGGGCGAACATGGCCAGCGCCTTGCGAATGTCCATGTTGCGGACATGCAGGGAATACAGCGGCTCGCTGGCCTTCGCGGGCGCCACATTCGTGACCGGGGGCAACACGATGCGATCGCGGAGCGGAATCTCCGGCGCGTTGCTGGCCGCTGTTGGCGCGTGGGCAGCCGGCTTCCGGGCATCGGCCGCCGGCGTCTGCTTGTGTTCGGCGCAGCCCGGCGTCACCAGCCATGCGGCCAGCGCCAGAACAGCCAAGGGCCGGCGCACGGCGCTCACGGGCGCCTCCCCCGCCCTGCGGATGAATCCAGAAAGATGCGCATCTTCCTTCCTCCTCGCCGCAAATCTACGCTGTTTTCACCGATATGCACAACCTGCAAGCCGCGCACGCGTTCGCCGGCCCGCACGAGTTGATCGTCAATCCATGCATATTCGCCGTCCGCTCCGCGCACGATGGCGCCCACATGAAGCGCGGGCATGGGCTCGAACGAATGGCTGTGCGACACGGCCGCATCCGGCGCGCCCGGCGCATCGGCCACGGCGGCAACCGGCGGCAGAAAGGGATCCCGGGGCGGCGTTTGCGCAGCCAGTGCGCCCAGCCGGTTCCAGTCCGCGGCCGAAATCGCCGCATCCTGAGGACGGGGCGATGGCGGCGAATCCGGAGCCGGCATGCCCGCCATCGCGCCGGACACGCGACGAACCGGATGCGACGGATGCATGGGCCTCCAAACATTGAAATACAGCACCGCCACGGCCGCCAAGGCCAGCAAGGCGCTGACCCAGGGCTTTTCCAGCCAGCGGCGGATCACAGGCCTTGCCCCCCATCGGCGCCGGCGGCGAAGGCCCGCACCGCCGGCTGATCGCGCAGCCACAAACGCAATGAGACATTCAGCGCGGAAACGCCCTCGTTTTCGCGCCCCTGCTCATCCAGCCCGATCATGTCCACCAGCCATTCCCCCTCCACATGCCGGCGAACGGTTTGCATGATGGCGGCATAACGGCCGGGATCGGGCTCGATGGCGAGATCCACGATCACGCCCCGCAAATCGTCCAGACCCGAAATCGGCCGGGCATCGGCAATGCGCCACTGGACACGGCCGCCGGCGGATTCGATATCGGCGGCCAGCGCGTGCAACCATGTTGCCGCCGTTTCCAGATCGGGCATGACCCGGTTCTCGAATTGCCCCAGATCGTCCTCGAGACCCTTGCCCTGCTCCACCTGTCGGCGCAGGGCGTCAATGTCCGTTTGCAGATCATGAACCCGCAGCAAATGGGCCCGCGAGCCTTTGAGCAGGGGCAGGCGCTGATGCAGGCTCCATGCCAGCACGCCCAGTGAGGCAAGGATGACCAGGGTGAACGCGATGCGACCCGTCCAGTGATGCCGAATGCTGCCGGCCACGCCGGCCAGCGCCGCATCCAGTCGCTCCATCAGGCCTGGCGCCGGCGGCCAAGGGCGCTGGTTCCTGCGGCGTTCCGGCAACGCGGTCACTTCAGCTCTCCCTTGATGGCCAGTTGGACGGGCCCTTCGGATGCGCCGGACTTCAGCGCCCTGACCCAAGGCTGTTTCCAGCTCTCCGTCACATGGGCATTGAGCGGCGGCCCGGCCAGGGCGGACTCGAACGCATCCCACGCACGGGGCGCATTTTCAATATCGGCGGCCGAACCCTGGATTTCCAGGCGCCATGCACCGGCCTGGTCGCCATCGCGGTATTTCATGCTCACATGCTGCAACCTCACCCCTGCCGGGCGTTGCTCCGCCAGATAATCCATCACCCACAGCGGCGCCATCGGCGGCAACGCATTGCGCCGGAATGCATCCAGCCGCGATTGCAGCGCCTGCCGCTCGTTCACCCGGTTTTGCAGCCGCGCTTTCGTGCGCTCCAGGTCGTTGATTTCGCGTTCCACGGCCTGCAAGCCGGCGCCCTGGGCGCGCACCAGTTGTTCGATTTCCCAAGCAGTCAGCACCGAGGACACAGCCAGCGCCACGGTGAGCGCCGCGCTCCAGCGCAACATGATCTGCCGCCTGTATTTGTCGCGCACCTGCACGGGCAAGAGGTTGTTCGACACCGCCCGATTCTTGCTGTCCCGCACCCAGTCCACGGGCTGGTCGTCTTCCATGCCTTCCACGGCCACGGTCACGGTGGGCGCCAGAAGACCAGCCACGGCATCGGCGCCGCGACCTGCAATCCAGATGCGATCCACGGCCGTGCTGAACCGCTGGCCCGAAAACAGAATCGAGCGACCGATTTCCTGGACCAGCCGCCCCTCATTGCCCGTCACCCCGTATCCGAGATCGCGGACGAACAACAGCGAACCATCGCCCCGGGCGACGACGATTTCGCACTGAAAGGGAAACAGCGCCACCAGCATGCAGACCTGATCGCTCTGGCCGGCCAGCTCGCGAATGCGCATGGTCATCGCCACCGACAGCGGCAACAGGCTGACGGGACGAAGATGGAACTCTTCGCAGATGCGAACCATGGCATCGACGAACGAGCGCGGCATCAGATGCAGGGCCACGCTGTCGCCGTCCCGCGAGGGGAGCGTGCGGGTATAGCCCCAGGCCGCCTCGCCCTCGAAGGTTTTGAGCTGATTGACCTTGCGTTGCAAGAAGGTGGTCAGGTCATGCCGTCGCATGGGCGGCGCTTCGGACAGCGGATGGGACAGCCGGTCGGATTCGTAGATGATGGACACCTCGGTTCCGCCGGGAATCTCAAGCATTTCGCAAGCCGCGGCCACGGCCCGGTTGAAATCGGGAAGTTCGGCCACCGGCTCGGGAGACTCCCATGTCTCCTCGCGCTGCCCTCGCCGCATGCGCACGGCGATGAACTGCCGCTGGATCCAGGAAATCACCATCCGGGTTCCCCTCATGGCCTCCCCCAGTACCAGCTCCGGCCATCGGTGCCATACATCAGCGATGCGTCTTCACGGACGATAAAGGCGTAATCAAGGCCGCCGCCGGACGAAGGATCCAGATACAGGGACAGGCGCGTGCCGTCGATGACATACAGGTCGGTGACCGCCCGCCCGGGGAGAATCGCATGCAAGCGGCCGCGATTCAGGCGATAGGACGGCGGCGCGGGGCTGTTGCGATTCGCCATCAGCACATGATGAAACAACGGAGCCAGATTCATGCGCTCAATATGGACGGATGGCCCTTCCTTGATCGCCGCCGCCGCGGTCTGCTTCCAGATGGCATCGAATGCCGCCGGCGTGGCGGGCGGCGGCGGCGCATCCGCATACAGATTGGACACGATCATGATGCGCGGCGACGTCGGCGGCGAGGTCAGCCCGCGCGTCTGGACGTATCCGGCGAAGGGCCGGGCGGCATTGCCAAAGAATCGCGGATCCACGTAGTACCCGCGGCGGAATCCCCGGCCATTGCGGGCGATTTTCTCCGGCGGCATGGCGGTGGCCGAAGCCACGGCCGCAACCCAGCCGGAGGGGGCGGGAATGCGGGCCGAAGAACGGATCCAGGTGGTCAGACCGCGGCTGATGGCATGGAGGCTTTGCCCTTCGGCCTCGGCGGCCGCCCGGTCGATTTGCTGGAACACCGGCGGCACGATCACCGCCGCCAGAATGGCCATGATCGCCAGCACGCCAACCAGCTCAATCAGCGTGAATCCCTGCTGCTTCCGACCCGTCACAACGTCTCTCCATGCATGAACCGGGGCCCCTGGCGCGGACGGGAAAACGGCGCCAGCGAGGGCGCGGGCGCGGCATGCGCGGTGGCGCCATGGTCATCCCGACGCTCCCTGTGATGCTGCTTGCGCTCGTGATGCCGATTCTTGTGCTCGTGCTTGCGCTCCTGGTGGCGCCGCTTTTGTTCCTGATGATGGCGTTTGTGCGCCTCATGCTGCTGCCGCTTGCGCTCGTGGTGGCGTTGCTTTTGCTCGTGGTGGCGCTTCTTGTGCTCTCGCTTACGCTCCTCGTGGCGCCGCTTTTGTTCCTGATGATGGCGCTTGTGCGCCTCATGCTGCTGTTTATGCGCCTGATGGTGCTTTCTGTGGTCTTTCCGGTAGTGGTGATGGTGATCGCCGGCCCACACCGGCGCCGCCAACGCCAGCGAAAGCGCCA
>CAYQMA010000021.1:11599-16718 GCA_964418535.1 uncultured Zetaproteobacteria bacterium
TGGTGATGGTGATCGCCGGCCCACACCGGCGCCGCCAACGCCAGCGAAAGCGCCATGACCGTCATGAGCCGGGCGAATGCCTTCATCCGACCGCTCCCATCAGGCTGAGCATCGGCATGAACAACGCCAGAGCGACCATGCCAACCACACCCACCAGCACCAGCACGATGGCCGGCTCGATGATGCTGAACAGTCGCTTGATGCGCCGGGGGATTTCCTCGTCGTAGTAGTCGGCCACGCTGGCCATGGTGGCATCCAGACAGCCCGAATTTTCGCCCGTCGTCGCCATGCGCAGCACCATGGGAGGGAACACCTTGTGGCGGGACAGCGCATCGGTCAGCGATGCGCCTTCCGACACATCCAGTCGCACGGCGGTGACGGCGCGCGCCACTTCCGCATTGCCCAAAAGGCCCGGCATCATGTCCAGAATGTCCAGAAGTGGAATGCCGGCCTGCAACAGCGTTGAAAAATGGCGCGTAAAACGCGACAGGGCCAGCATGCGCTGAATCTCGCCCAGCACGGGGACGGACAGCCTGAGCCTGTCCAGCCACAGCTGAACACGCGGCAGACGGGATCGGCACAACCGCAACAGCAGCCAAGCCGCTGCCGGAATCAGCAGGATGGCCCACCACCAATCGTGCATGAACGCACCGATGGCCATCACCGCTCGGGTCGGGCCGGGCAACGGAATCCCGAGGCCGGACAGCAGCTTGGCGAAGCGCGGCACCACGAAACTGAACAACAGCACAATGAACAGCGACACCACGACCAGCACCATGACCGGATAAATGCTGGCCTGACGCACCTGACCGGACAGCCGGTCCACCCACTCCAGATGCCGGCGCAGCTCGGCGAAGGCTTCGGCCAGATTGCCGCTGGCTTCTCCGGCGCGCACCAGTTCCCGGAAATAGGGAGGAAACGCCTTCGGATGCGCATCCATGGTCTCCGAGATCGTGCCCCCGGCGCGCAAATTGCGCGCCATTTCCTCCACGACCCGGCGCATGTGCGGCGTGCCTGCGCTCGCCTGCATTTCGTCCAGCGCTTCCACCAATGGCACGCCGGCCCGCAACATGGGCGCAAGCCCCATGGTCAGATCAATGAGATCCCTGCGCTTCAGGCGAATCCGGCCGGCATCCTCCTGTCCCCGATCCGCACGGGGGCGGCACGACACCAGCCAGTATCCCGCATCGCGCAACAGTTGTTCCAGCGTGGCCTCATCCGGCGCGCGCATGACCCCCGTGCATACGCGCCCGCGCGCATCTGCGGCCCGGTAGGCGAACTCAGCCATCTTCGTCGATCAGTCGGTTTCCAGGCGCGTGACGCGCAGGACTTCTTCCAAGGTGGTTTGCCCTGCCAGGGCGCGCTCCAGCCCGTCGTGCGCCAGCAAACGCATGCCGGATTGCTGCGCAAGTTTGCGCAATTCAGGCGCGTTTGCGCCCCGCACGAGGGCGTCGTGAAACGCATCGTCCAGCACCAGCACTTCGTGAATGGCCGTTCGTCCCGCATAGCCCGTGCCGCGACACTGTTCGCAGCCCCGGCCGCGCCAAAGCGTGATCTCGCCTTCGTCTCCGACAGGAAGCTTCAGCTGCATGCGCTGCAACCGGGCCATGCCCCGCGAATCTTCCTCACGGCAATTCGGGCAAATGCGCCTGAGCAGGCGCTGGGCCACAACACCATTGAGCGCGGACATCAGAAGATAGGGCTCAACGCCCATATCCACCAAGCGGGGAATGGCGCCAATGGCATCATTGGTGTGCAGCGTGGAAAACACGAGGTGACCGGTCAGCGCCGCCCGCACCGCCAGCAAGGCCGTCTCCTGATCGCGCATCTCGCCAATCAGGATGACATCCGGATCCTGGCGCAACAGGGCGCGCAGGCCGGAAGCGAAGGTCATGCCCGCATCCGGATTGACCTGGGTCTGCCGGATCATGGGCAGGGTGTATTCGATCGGATCTTCAAGCGTAAAAATGCTTTTCTCATGCGCATCAATCCGCCCCAAAGCGGCATACAGGGTGGTCGTCTTGCCCGATCCGGTGGGCCCGGTCACCAGCACAATGCCGTGGGGACGCGAAATCAGGGCTTCGAACCGCTCCCGATTGATGTCGGACATGCCCAGCTTGTCCAGCGACAAGGCCTTGGGATTCGAATCGAGGATGCGCATGACGATGGATTCGCCGTGCACAGTCGGCAGCGTGGAAACGCGAATATCCAGCTTGCGGCGGCCGATGCTGAAGCATATCCGGCCGTCCTGCGGCACCCGGCGCTCGGCCACATCCAGCCCCGCCATGATTTTGATGCGGGTCGTCAGCCCGGCGCTCAACTGGCCCGGAAGCAGAGCCATCTTGCTCAGCACGCCGTCCACGCGCGCCCGCACCCGCACCAGTTGTTCGCCCGGTTCAATATGGATATCCGTCGCCCGATCATGAACGCCTTGCAGAATGATCTGGTTGGCCAGGCGAATCATCGGCGATTCGTCATCTTCCCCCGCCGTGCCCTCGACAATCTGCTCCACGGTTTGGTCGATGCTGCCTTTCTGGGCATACCAGCGATCCACAGCCTCGATGACATCGCTTTCCGGCGCTGCCAGCACGCGCAGGCGCATGCCCGATTCCTTTTCCAGCGTGTCCACCGCCACCACGTCGAATGGGTCGGCCATGACCACCGCCAGTTCGCCATGCTCATCCACGCAAACGGGCAAGGCCCGGAGGCGCTGCGCCATGGCGAACGGAATGCGTTCGATGGCTTCGGGCTCCGGTTCCAGCTCCGCAAGATCCACCACATTGGCGCCGGCATCCCGAGCCAGCTTGGCAGCTAGCGTCTCCGGCGTGATGAAGCCCAACGAAACAAGTGCGTCCCCGAGCTGCAAACCGGTGCGGCGCTGTTCGCGCAGCGCCGCAGCCAGTTGCATTTCGGTGATCAGGCCTTCGTCGAGCAAGCGCTGACCCAGCGGCTTGCGCCTTCGAGGCGTTCCCTGTGGAAGACTCGCCTCTGCAGCTTGATTGGCGATCATGCTTTATTCCGGATCAGCTGCTTGCACCTAGGAAGACATAAAGCGTGACGTTGTTGGACGATCCTGGATCCTTGAATTTAGCTGTGCGCACCCTGCCGGTCTTGAACCAGTCACTGGAATCGCCATCGCCGTCAATAATATTGCTCAGAGCCTTGGCCTGCGAGGCATTGAGGCCGTTGAACCAGGCTACGGCAATATAGGTTTTGGACGTTCCTTTGCCGTAATCATAGGTGCCGTCGCCATCAATATCGAATTTCCAGTGGCCTGCCGCGACCCTGAAAAAACCATTTGGACTGACGGGATTGTTCACCTGCTGATCCAGATACGGCCCATTCCATCCCTTGACCCCCTTGGGCTTTGCCATCAAGTCACTTGCGCTTCCGTCTGAGTACTGATTGGGGAACCGGCCGGTATCTTTGTAATAGTTGGCGACCGCCGTCTTCACGGTGTGGATTTCCTCAGCCAGCGAATTGACTTTAGAATCATTGATGGCGTCAAAGATCTTGGGCGCCACAATAGCTGCCAGAATAGCGATAATGGCCAGCACGCCGATCATTTCGATCAACGTAAAGCCCTGTTCATTGCGTTGTTTGCGCTGCATGGTCGTTCAATCCTCCTTCGTTGATGAGCGGGGCGAAACGCCCGATGTTGGACACATGCAAAAATCAGGCCAAGAACGAACGTCGCGTCAAAGCCGTGGCCGGAACATGACAATGCCAACGCAACTACCGTTTCTGGCCCTGGTTTTGCTTGCGCTGGGGGTTGGCATCCTGCCTTCTGTCGGAAGGTCGTGGCGGCTGGGCATAGAACGCCCAAGCCATGGGCATGCCAGTCGGCGGACATGAAAACGGTTGCACGAAACGTCCGCCGCAACCAAATCGCCTGTGGGAGGCAGCCGAACCGTGCCAGATCTCTGACAGACAAACGGGATCGCGAAGTGAGGCGCCAATGAAAGATTTCCGACCAAGGCAAAAAGGTTTCACCCTGATCGAGATGATCGGCGTGCTGGCCATGATCGCCATCCTGGCGGGGATCGTGGCGCCAAAAATCTTTGACGCCATTGCCGATGCTCGCAAACGCCGGGCGGAAGGCGACATGCACGCCATCCAGCTGGCGCTGATCTCGTTTGCGAAGGATACAGGCATGTGGCCGGGCCGCAGGGAAAACGCAACCGACCTGATCGGCCCCGGCGCTGCCGGCTCCCCGGCCTGCGGCAATGGCGCGCCGATCGCGGATTATCTGGTGAAAAACGCCCATCATTACCCGAACTGGCGCGGCCCCTACCTGAACAAGCTGCCCGAAGACCCGTGGGGACACCGTTACGAGATACATGTCGGGCCGCTCTACGGCACGGCTGGAGGCAATGCCTGGATTCTGTCCGTCGGCCCGAACGGCCGCTGCGAAACAAAGGCGGGCGACGACCGCCCGGGCGGCGATGACGCCGGCCTGCTGCTGAGCCGCACCGCCATGAGCGCCAGCGGCACAACCGCATCTTCCTCTGCCAATGGCGCTTCCGGCTCGTCCGCCAGCACAAGGACCGGCGGCGGAAGCGTCGGAAAACCGACATCCAATTCCGGTCGAGGCGTCAATTTGACGACAGTCTCCGGCGCTGATATTTTGAAGCTGACACCTGAACAAATCGCCAAACTGTCCCCCGAACAGATTGCGATGATGAGCGCGGCTGATTTCGCCAAGCTCTCCGACGCCCAGAAAGCGGCGCTTACGAAGGCTCAGCTTGCCGAACGCAAAATCGCCGACGGTATCCGCAAGCTCACCTTCGACAAATTCGGCACCGTTCCAGCCAAATACTTCAAATATCTGACGCCCAAACAGATTTCGACCATCTACAGCGACTGGTGGTTGAACAAGATTCCGACAAAATCGCTGCATGCGATGACCAAACAGCAAGTGCAGGCGCTGACGGGCGGCGGCCTGCGCAATGGCGGCCTGGGTAAACTTTCGCCCGAACAACGCGCCTGGCTCACGCCCAAACAGCTCGCCAGCCTCGATTTCTCGAATTTCCCCTACCTGAGCCCGGATCAGATCGCCAGCGTGCCGCCCAAGCAGATTTCAACCATCTACAGCGACTGGTGGCTGAACAAGATTCCA
>CAYQMA010000022.1:0-16678 GCA_964418535.1 uncultured Zetaproteobacteria bacterium
GCCCGGCGAGTGTTGGCGACCGAGCGCGAGGCGCTTGTGCGCGTGGAGACGGCGCTGAACGAAGATTTCTGCCGTGCCGTGGCCCGCATCCTCGAACTGGAGGGGCGCTTGGTCGTGGTCGGCATGGGGAAATCCGGCATCATTGCCAAGAAAATCGCCGCAACCTTCGCATCCACCGGCACGCCGGCATTCTTTGTTCATGCGGCGGAAGCCCAGCATGGCGACCTGGGCATGATTACGCGGCACGATGCGGTGCTGGCGCTGTCGCACAGCGGTGAAACCGAGGAAGTGGTGCGCCTGCTGCCCACCATCAAGCGCATGGGGGCGGATCTGATCGCCATGACCGGCAATCCCGCCTCCACCTTGGCGCATCATGCAGACATGGTGCTGCATGTGGATGTGACGCGCGAAGCCTGCCCGCACAACCTTGCGCCCACGGCTTCGACCACGGCAGCGCTGGCCTTGGGCGATGCGCTGGCCGTGGCCGTGCTGGAGCAGCGCGGGTTCAGCCCCGAGGATTTTGCGCGTTTCCATCCGGCCGGCAGCCTGGGCCGGCGGCTGATGCGCGTGCGCGACGTCATGCACGAGGGCGAGGCCATGCCGCTGGTGGGATGCGACACCCCGCTCAGGGAGGCCATTGTCGCCATCAGCGCCGGCCGCCTGGGCATCGTCGGCGTGGTTGAGAACGAACAGCTGATCGGATGCCTGACCGATGGCGACCTTCGACGCCTGATGGAATCCGGGCGACTGGAGCTGGAGCGGCCAACGGGCGAGCTGATGCATGCGCAGCCGCAAACCATCGCTCCCGATCACCTGGCCGGCGAGGCGGTGCGACTGATGGAAGATCGCAAGATCACACAATTGTTCGTCGTGGACGAGGACAACCGGCCCATCGGCGTTGTGCACTTGCACGACTTGTTGCAGGCGGGGGTCGCATGAGGCGGGGCGCAGCCGGATTTCCGCTGGAACGTGCGCAGGGCGTTCGTCTGCTGGCGCTGGATGTGGACGGCGTGCTCACCGCCGGGCAGATCTTCATGGATGATGACGGCCGGGAACTCAAGGCCTTCAATGTGCGGGACGGCCACGGCATCAAGCTGCTTCAGCGAGCCGGCATCGAGGTGGCGATCGTCACCGGCCGCACCTCGGGCGTGGTGGCCTGCCGGGCGCGGGATCTCGGCATCGCGCATGTGGTGCAGGGTTGTCTGAACAAGATCGAGGGCCTGCAAACGGTGCTGGCGGCCACGGGCGCGAGCCTTGAGGAATGCGCATTCATGGGCGACGACGTGCTGGATCTGCCGCCCATGCGCGCCTGCCGACTTGGGTTTTCGCCGGCGGATGCGCATCCTGCGGCGCTGGCGCAAGCGGACTGGGTGTCCGACAGGCCGGGCGGAAACGGCGCCGTGCGCCAGGCGGCGGAAGGCCTGATCCTGGCCAATGGGGCCTGGGAAGAGGTGATCGGCGCACGCTACGGCGCCAGCCCGGCGGATTGCGGCTGGAACGCTTGACCCTTGCGATGGATCGTCCGCTGTGGACATGGATCAAATGGAGCTGTCTGGGTCTGGCTGCCGGCAGCGTGCTGGTTGCCGGATGGATGATGTGGTTTGCGGATCGCGACCGAATCGATACGGAAAACCGCCCGCAAGCCGCCCAACGCTCGGGCGCGCATGTGGACAGGCCGGTGATCGTGGAGCGCGAGGCAGGACGCATGCTTTGGCGGCTGAAGGCCGCGCGCGCCGAACAACAGCTTTCGGGCGCGATGCATCTGATCCAGCCGGAGCTGGAGCTGTTCACCGACAAGGGCGAGCGAGTGCCGGTGACCGGCCGCGAAGCATGGTTCAATCCCTTGCGCAAGCGCATACGTTTTCGGGGTCATGTCCGCGTCCGGTATCGCGACTGGCTGTTGACCAGCGAAGACGTGCGTTATCGCCACAGCAAGGATGAGCTGGTGATTCCCGGCGATTTTCATGTGCAAGGCAAGCATACGCGCGGTCGGGGAAGCGGGCTGACCTTGTGGCGTAAGGCCCGACATGTTCATATAGCGCACGGGGTATGGATCCAGGATGATCGCAAGCCCAAACAAGCGCTGGATCCGATGGGAGCGTTGCCGTGACGGAATGGATTCGGAAACTGGCCTGTATCATCGGCGCGAGCGGTTGTTTGCTGATCGGCGGAAAAACCGCGCTTGCGGCGGATACGACTGCGAAGCATGCGAGCCCCGTCACCATTCAGTCCGACCAGTTGGATGTCTGGCACGCCAAGCATGAGGCGCTGTTCGTCGGCCATGTGCACCTGACACGCGGCGATTTCGAACTGTTCTGCGACCGGATGCAGGTGCGTTATGCGGACAAGGGCGGCATCCAGCGCGCGGTGGCCACGGGCCATGTGCGCATGCGCCAGGGAGACAAAAGCGGTCGCGCCGATCGGGCCGAACTGGACAACCAGGCGCACACTCTGACGTTGACCGGTCACGCGGTGATGGAACAACCCGGCGGACGGCTGGAAGGCGAAACCATCGTGCATCATCTGCAAGACCGGACGACCGAAGTGCGACGGGGCGACGGCGGGCGGGTGAAACTGCGCATCGACAGCGATGGCGCGGCCGATCAGGGCATCGGGTTGCCATGAGTCCGGCGCACCATTTGTCCGCCGAGGGGTTGCGCAAGGTCTATCGCGGCAACGCGGTGGTTCGGGATGTGAGCCTGGATGTCCATTCGGGCGAGTGCGTGGGGTTGCTTGGCCCGAACGGCGCCGGCAAAACCACCAGCTTCTACATGGTCTGTGGGCTGGTGCCCTGCGATGGAGGCGTGATCACGCTGGATGGCGAGGACATCACCCATCTTCCGATGCACTACCGGGCCCGGCGCGGCATCGGCTATCTGCCGCAGGAAGCCAGCATTTTCCGTCGCCTGACGGTGCGGGAGAATTTGCTGGCCATCTTCGAGACGCTGGAACTGCCGGAAGCCGAGGTGGAAGAGAAACTGGAAGCGTTGTTGGTGGAGCTGGGCATCGAGGGCGTGCAGCATCAAAAGGCTTACACCCTTTCCGGGGGGCAGCGTCGCCGCACCGAAATCGCCCGCGCCCTGGTCACCGAACCGCGCTTTCTGCTGCTGGACGAACCCTTTGCCGGCGTGGATCCCATCGCGGTTGAGGATATTCAGGCGATTATCGCCGAACTTCGGGGCCGCGGCATCGGCATCCTGATCACCGATCATAATGTCCGGGATACGCTGTCCATTTGCGACCGCGCCTATTTGATGAATGCGGGCGAAATTCTGGTTCATGGCACGCCGGACGAAATCGTGGCGCATCCGGATGCGCGGCGGCTGTATCTTGGCGAACGGTTCAACATGTGAGCGGGCGCACGGTTGCTGGAGACGGAAACGGGAGGGTGTGAGGCATGAACGAGGCAAGAAAGCGCGGCGTCATCGTTGCCATGACCGGCGCATCCGGCGCGGCCTACGGTCTGCGGCTGATGATGCGTCTGGGCCAGATGGGCGTCCGGCTGCATGTGCTGGTGTCGGATGCGGCCCGACTGGTGCTGCGCGAGGAGGCGGATCTCATCCTGCCCGAAGAACCGGGCACGGCGGGCGAAGCGCTAGTCCGTCACCTGAAACTCGATGTCGGACTGCTGACCTGCTATGCGCTGGACGACTGGTTCTCGCCGGCGGCCTCGGGTTCGGCCGGCATTCGGCGCATGGTGGTGGTGCCGTGCTCAATGGGCACGCTGGCCCGTATCGCCACCGGCGCCTCGGACAATCTGATCGAACGGGCGGCGGATGTGATGCTCAAGGAAGGCGGACGGCTGATCCTGGTGCCGAGAGAAACGCCGTTGTCGGCCATCCATCTCGAGCACATGCTGAAACTGGCCCGGCTGGGGGCGCGCATCGTTCCGGCCATGCCGGGTTTCTATCATCGGCCCGAAACGCTGGAGGATCTGGTGGATTTCATGGTGGATCGGCTGCTGATGCAGCTTGAATTGTCAGACGGGAGCGAAAAACGATGGGGCGCATAAGCCGAATGTTTGCACTGGCGGTCATGACCGCCGGTCTGGGCGGCTGCGCCGCGCTGTCCACGGTGGCCGCCATCCCCAGCGCGGTGGTGGACGGCGCCGTGAGCCTGTTCAAGGCCGAAGAGGAAGGTCTGCCGGCAAGCCTGTCCAAAACGCTGGCGGCCGTGCAGCAAGGCCTGCGCCGAATGGAGCTGGATGTGGACATCCTGGAACCCGAATCCGGCAGAAAAGGCTATCGCATCTCATTTGGCACCGACCGGCTGGACGGATTGATCAAGCTCGAACGCCAGACGCCGAAATTGACCACGGTCTCGGTTCAGGTGCGTCATGGCGCGTTGCGGGAAGAGGCCGTGGAAAAAGCCATCATGAAGGAGGTGCGGACGCTGGCCGAGCGCCGCCGTGGCCGGCGGCGATTCAACTTCCGCGGATATCGGCACATCCACGAAAAGCCGGATGTGAATTCGCGGCGCATTGGCTGGTATCGGCCGGGCGCGCGTCTTGAAGTGGCCAAATCGCGCCGCGAGGGCTGGCTGCGCATTCGCATGCCGTCGAAACATTGGGGCTTCATCCGGGCGCGTATCGGCACCGACACGAAGAAGCTCGCTCGCCATTGATGATGGCCATCGGATTTCCGTTACGGAAAATCTGCTACACTGTATGTTGGCTCGCAGGAGGATGACATGGCGCTGGATCAGGCAATGCTGGACGACATCGCGGAAAAAATCGCCGGCGGTCTGCGCATGTTGGGCGGCATGAAGGACGAAGCCCAATCGCAGATCAAATCGGTGGTGACCGGCGTGCTGCAGGATCTCGACGTGGTAACCGACGAACGCATGCGCCTGGCCGAGGCCATGCTGGAAAAAACGCGCGGCCGGATCGAGGAACTGGAGGCGCGCATCGCCGAGCTGGAAGCCCTGCTCAAACAGGAGAAATCGGGGAACTAGGGCCTGTTCACCCTGGTTTTTGATGATGGCGATTCGGTCATGATGTCGATCACGCAAGGCATGCGCGAGCATGACGTGCTTGGCGCCGCACGCGAGCGAGCGCTAACGCCGCGAGGCGGAATCATGTCCCGCATTCCCTCGGGCAGCGGCGACAACATCAACATAAGGATGAACAGGCCCTAAACCATGCTCGCCCGGCTCCCGAGCGCCGCCCTGCGTGGGCTTGCGGCCGAAGCGGTGGATGTGGAGGTGGATCTCTCGCGCGGCTTGCCGGCCTGGAACATGGTGGGGTTGCCGGAGGCGTCCGTGCGCGAGGCGCGTGATCGGGTGCGCGCCGCGTTGCTCAATTCCGGCTTCGAATTCCCGCTCCGGCACATCACGGTGAATCTTGCGCCGGCCGACCGCCGCAAGGATGGCGCGCATTTCGATCTGCCCGTGGCCGTCGGCTTGCTGTTGGCCAGCGGCCAGCTTCGGGCGAAAGATGCCGGCCATCGTTTTCTGCTGGGCGAACTGGCGCTGGACGGCCGCCTCAATGCCGTGCCCGGCGTGCTGCCGCTGGTGATGCATGCCAGACGGCATGGCTGTGCCGAAGTCATTGTGCCGGAAGGCAACGCCGCCGAAGCCGCGATGGTGGAGGGCGTAAAGGCTTGCGCCGCGCGCACCCTGATGGACGTCGTCCGGCATCTTGCGGGCGAAGCTGAATTGCCGCCGGCGCAGCCGGTCGAACACGATGCGCCGATTGCCGCTGTGCCGGACATGGCGGACATTCGCGGCCAGTTGCAGGCGCGGCGGGCGCTGGAAATCGCCGCCGCCGGCGGCCATCACCTGCTGATGACCGGCCCGCCGGGCGTGGGCAAGAGCATGCTGGCCAAGCGTTTGCCAGGCATTCTGCCGCCGCTGTCCTGGGAGCAGCGGCTGGAGGTGGCGCGCATCTATTCCGTGGCGGGCGACGGCAGCCGCGCTTTGACCGACGCCACGCCGCCGTTTCGGTCGCCCCATCACTCCTGTTCGGATGTGGCGTTGATTGGAGGCGGCTCCACGCCCCGTCCGGGCGAGGTGAGCCGGGCTCATCTGGGTGCGTTGTTCCTCGATGAATTATCGGAATTCAAGCGACAGGTGCTGGAAGTGCTGCGTCAGCCTCTGGAGGATGGCAAGGTGGTCATCGCGCGGGCGGCGGACACGCTGGAGTTTCCCGCTGCATTCCAGTTGGTGGCGGCCATGAATCCCTGCCCCTGCGGTTATCTGGGCCATCCATCGCGCCCCTGCTCCTGTTCGCCGTCTCAAATTCGCCGATACCGTCAGCGACTGTCCGGCCCGTTGCTGGATCGTTTCGATCTGCATGTGTCCGTACCGCCCGTGGAACGCGAAGAACTGGCGCGGATGCGGCCGGGCGAGCCTTCCGCCGCAGTCGCGGCCCGTGTGCAGGCTGCCCGCGAGCGCCAGCATGCGCGCTTGGGTGAAGGGCGGGTGAATGCGCGCATGCATCAGGCTGAAATTGAAAAATTCGCCAGACCCGATGGCGAGGGCGCCCGGCTGCTCGATGCAGCCATGCAACGATTCGCGCTTTCGGCCCGCAGCTATCATCGCATTCTGAAAGTAGCGCGCACCATTGCAGACCTGGAAGGATCGCCCGACGTGCGCGCTCCGCATGTGGCCGAAGCGCTGCAATACCGCACCGAAACCGGCCGGGAGTGACACGCAGCGCCAGTGAGTAGTGACAATTTTTGTCAGTCCCTGTTGGACTGGAGCGTGACGCCCGTCACTGGGCTGGCATGGAACTTGCGCTACCGTATAGCTCGCATTTCACCAGAACATGAAATGCGCACCATGGAAAAAGGAGTGTATTCATCATGATGAACATCAAACATATCAAACAAAAGGAAAAAGGCTTCACGCTGATCGAGCTGATGATCGTGGTTGCCATCATCGGCATCCTGGCCGCGATTGCAATTCCGCAATTCGCCAAATACCGGGTCAAGGCCTACAACAGCGCCGCTGAATCGGATCTGCGGAATATCATGACGGCGGAAGAGGCCACGTATGCCGATTCGCAAGCGTATGTGAATGATGCAGGCGCCCAAGGTGCGGGCAGCGGCGTAACCAGCCTGCCGGCGGCCTTGGTGGGAGCCAAGCTCTCCAAGAACGTGACCGCTCGAATCAATACGGATACGAACGGCTCTGTGTATGCTGCGTTCACCGGCCACAACAAGGGCGATCGCGCTTATGGCGGCGACAGCACCGGCACGGTTGCATACAAAACCGCCACGGCTCCTGACACGACCGCCAGCGGCCAGACGGAAACAGCGGTACCCAGTTCCTATACTGCTCTGTAACCGAATGCATCGCGGGTACTGGCTGCCAAAGAAGGTGGGTCCATATTGGCCTGCCTTCTTTCTTGTCATGGGAAGGGGCCATCGTGCGATCTGAATGCCGCGGATTCACATTGGTCGAATTGATGGTGGTGCTCGCCATCATCGGCATTCTGGCCGCCATCGCGATCCCGCAATTTTCGAAATACCGCGAGAAAACCTATCTTGCGATGGCGCTGAATGACCTGAGGAACATCACCACCGCCGAAGAGGCTGAATATGCGTCCGACGGGCGCTATCTGGCCCAGGGCTGCGGCATCGGGCCGGCATGGCTCTTCGATGGCAGCAAGCATATTTCAAAAGGTGTCGGTTATTGCATCAACGCCCCGGCGACGGGAAGCACGTATGCGGCGTTCACCGGTCATCAGGCGACAACGCGGGAATTCGCGGCCAGCTCCAACAGGGATGTGGTTTACAAGGATGTCGCCGGCAATGCGGCTACCGCCGCCCAGGCGGAAGCCGCCACGACATTGAGCGGTTGGGGAGGGAACCCGCTGTAGCCGCTGAATCGCGCATGGGGCTGACCGTTTCCGCCGCAGCGGCGCTGTGGCTGTTGCCCGTTTTTGCATCGCGGAATCTGGCCGCCACGATCGTGCTGCATTGGGGAGGCGCCGCCTTGGCGCTGCTCGCCGCAGGCTTATGGCGCATGCGATTTGGTCGGGCCAGCGCGGCAGACTGGAAGGCATGGGCATGGCTTGGCTTGCTGATGGCGCCGGGCTTTCTGCTCCTGACGCTGGGCGAGCCACGAGCGCCGGAACGGATGCTGCGCTTGGGCATGCTTCTGACGCTCGCGTGGCTGGTTTTTGTCCTGATGCGGCCGCACGCCGACAAGCTCTGGAGCAATCTCGCATGGGGCGCAGCGCTCACAGGCTCGGCCGTGGTTCATTGGCTGTTGTCAGCTTTCACAATGCTTCACCCAAACACTTGGCTAAGCGCCTATGTAGACGGATTTTCCGGCCCCCTGATGCAATCCAACTGGGAAGCGCTGTGGTTTGTGGTGGCCTTGTGCTGGCTCGCGCAATATCTGGATCAAAGGGCGGGCGACTGGCGGCCGGGAGCCGAATGGCTCGCTCTCGGTGCGGGCGGACTGTTGGTCTCCGGCATTTTCTTAAGCGGCAGCCGGAGCGGGTTGCTGACGCTGCTCCTGATCGCCTTCGTGAGCATCTGGCTGAACAGGAAAGAACAGCGGCGCAATCTGCTCCGCTGGATTGTCATGGGCGTTGCCGGGGTGCTGATGGCCAAGGCGATGCTGCTGGTCGGCGGCGAAGCGCGAGGCTTGGTCCGGGAAGCCAATATCGGCGGCGTCGGCGCGAGATTCCTGATCTGGGCGCTGGCATGGAAAGCGTTTGTGTCACATGCCTGGCTCGGCGTGGGCTGGGGAGGACTGCCATCGCACGGGATGGACATGCTGGAACAAGTGCTGACCGAACATCCCGAATGGGCCGCCATTGCCGGACAGGAAGCCGGCGCACATCTGTATGCCCACAACTGGATACTGCAGATGCTGGTCGAGGCCGGCATCCTGGGAGGCGTGTTCGCCTTGGCGCTGGTCATGGCTTTGACAAAAGAAGCGCTTAGGCTGGCTTCGGCATCCATGGGAAAACGTGCGGGATGGCTGGTTTGCCTGGCCATGCTCGCCCAAGGCATGCTGTCTGTCTCGATGATGGAACCGTATTTCTGGTTTGTCTTTGCCATGGCTGCAGCCGCAGCATGGCCGGTGAACGAAACCGTTGTTCACCGGCTCCCTCCCCAACCGCTGGATTATCTCTGGCTGTTGCCGGCTGTTTCGCTGGGGCTGTTTTCCGCATGGCAGTTGCGGGCTGCCCACGATCTGGATGCAGCCATGCGAGCTCCTTTGCATTCCAAGGCCACGCTGAGCGCATTCGGCAAGGCCATGGACAACCCCTGGCTTCATGCAACGGCGCTGCACCGCCTGTTTGTCAAACTAGCCGCCGATCACGCATCTTCCGCCCAATGGGCTGCGGCCGAACCCTTCGCCTGGGCACTGTGGCAAACAGCGCAAGCGCCGGATGACTGCATGATCTTCATTGCGATCGAGCACGCAAAGCAGGACGTGCTGGCGGAACGCCGTTGGGCCGCACGATACCTGCGCCTCAGGCCGGGATTTGCTCCGGCGCTGCGCGCCTACCGGCATGCCTGGCATCGTGGCCCGCATCCGCCCCTGTTGCTGGAACCGACATGGTGAGATTCCCGCGCCCGTTCTGGTTGCTGACGACAGCCATGCTCTGGCTTGGCTCCCTGGCGCTTGCACCCCATGCCGGCACAGAACCGACCCGGCATGCCGCCGCCTACCGATTCCCGCTGCGGCTCCAGCAGATTTTGCCGGATGGCTACCGCAATCTGGTCGCCATCGTGCGCTGGATGAACGTGCTGGATCGGTACGGAGGATGGATCGAAACGGGGACTACGCCGGACATGCAATGGCTGGGCCGGGAACTGGACATCATCACGCGCTGGAATCCCCGAGCGGATCATGCCTATGAGATGGCCGCGCTGGTGATTCCATGGCGCACCCATGACACGCATGTCAGCTCCCGTCTGCTATTGCGCGCCATGCGGGCCGAACCGCGCAACTGGCGCTGGCCGTTTTATCGCGGCTTCAATGCCTACTGGTTTGATCGCCGCCCCGATGAGGCTGTCCGTTATCTGAAGCGATCCGCCTCGTTGCCGGGCGCACCCGCGCTGGTCGCCAGTCTCGCTGCCCGGATGGAGGCCGAACAAGGCAGTCTGACCACAGCGCTGAGCTTTCTTCAAAGCCTGATGGAAAACCGGCAGGATGAAGCGATGCGGCAACAGATCAGGAAACGGATACTGGAGATTCGCACCGAAATGGTCTTGCGCGCCATCGAGCAGCGCCTTGCGAACGCCGGCATCGCACCGGCGCCACCCGAACAGCTGCGGGCCCGTGGAATCCGACTGCCCGGGATATTGCCGGACGGAGGCCGTTTGATCTATCGGAACGGCCGCTTCGTCAGCAGCCGCAGCGGCAAGCGGTTCCGCTTGTATCGTCCGCCACACCGCTCTCCGATGCGCCATCGGCAAACGGGGAACGCCGGATGACAACGCCGTTGCTTGAACTTGAACGGATATCGCTGACGGTTCCGACCGGGCATGTGTTCCAACAACGCAAGCCTGTGCTGCAAGACATCAGCTTCGACATATCGCAAGGCGGGGCCATTGCCTACCTCGGGCCAAACGGCGCCGGCAAAACCAGCACCTTCCGCATTCTGTGCGGGCTATGCCGCCCCGATTCCGGAAGCGTGCGTTTCGATGGCTGTGAGATTCGCGGCGGCCTGCCCGGCGACGCCGTCGGATTCATGCCCGAGCAACCCTATTTCTATCGCCATCTGACGGCGCGCGAGCTGCTGGCGGCCTTGGGTTCGCTGTCCGGATTGCGGGCCGATGAATGCCATCGTCGGATCCGGGAACTGGCGGAGAAACTGGATTTCGAACGCGTGCTCGATCAGCGGCTCGGACAATGCTCCAAAGGCCAGATCCAGCGCGTGGGACTGGCCCAGGCCATGTTGCACCGCCCCAGACTGTTGCTGCTGGATGAGCCGATGTCCGGTCTCGACCCGCTCGGCCGGGATCTGGTCAAGGATGCGCTGCGCGAGGCCGTGCATGATGGCACCACCGTCTTGTTTTCATCACACATTCTGGCCGATGCCGAGGCCATTTGCGATCGCGTCATCATTCTGGATCGGGGGCGTGTAAGGTATCAGGGAGCGATCGGGGATCTGGTTCAGACCGCCGATGCCTGGGATATCGTTTATGAAGGCCCGGCCCTTGAAGATGCGGGTTTTGTGCGTCATGAGCAGATCTCGGCCGATGCTTGGCGCGTAATCGTTGAATCGGGCCAAAGCAGGGACATGGTGCTGCGAACGCTGCTCAGCGATCCCGAACGCCGTCTGCTCGGGGTGCAGCGCCACCGCCACGACCTGGAAAGCGCGTTCGTACGCCTGATTCATCAAGGGGAGGAGGCATCGTGAACGGCATCCGTCAGATCGCCTGGCTGACCCTCGTCGAAATGGTGCGGAACCGCATCCTGTACGGCGTGCTCGCCTTCGTCGCCATTCTGTTGCTGGTCTCAGCCGCACTGGCCGCCGTCACCATGGGACGCACCGAACTCATGATCCAGGACTTGGGGCTGGGCCTGATTTCCATCTTGATGAATCTGACGGCCATCGTGTTTGTCATTCAGAGCCTGCAACAGGATCGCGAAAACCGGAACCTGTATGTGCTGTTGACCCGATTGCCGGCCCGGAGCCATTACATTGTCGGAAAGTTTGCCGGCGTGGCGGCGGTGCAGACGGGGATGGTCGTTCTGATGTATCTGGCGCTGGCGCTGCTGGTGCGCGTCTTTGGCAGCATTGACTGGCTGTCATCCATTCAGGCGGCGCTGGCAACGATCCTTGAATCCTGGATGGTGGCCGCCATCGCCTTGGTGTTCGCCCAAACATCCTCGCTGTTTCTGGCTGTCCTGCTGACCTTGTCGGTGGACGTGGCGGGCAGATTCACCAGCGTTATCCACGATTTGGGCCAGCATTCTTCGCATGCCCTCATCAAGGGATTGAGCGCATTGATGTACTATGTTCTGCCCAACCTTGAAGGTGTGAATTTACGGAATGATGCCGGATACATCGATTCGTACGCGCCGGATCGCCTGGCGCACGTGTTGGGCTATGGCTTGGTGGAAACGGCTTTGCTGGTCGCCATTGCCTGCTGGATTTTCAATCGCCGGAATCTGAGTTGAGCTGCTCCAGACGCCATCTCGGATCGGCATCCCAAAAAGCAGATGCAGGCAGCCCCGCGCGCCGGCGAAGCCATCCAGCCCATGCAATCATGGCGGCGTTATCGGTGCAGTAGCGCGGCGAAGGCAAGCGCAGATCCAGCGCCCCATCTTCAGCCTGCATTCCCAGCAATGCGCGCAGGCGCGTATTGGCCGCCACGCCGCCGGCCACGATCAGGCGGCGGACGCCTTCGCGGGCGCAGGCGCGCGCGGCTTTGATTGCCAGTACCTCGCAGATGGCGGCTTCAATCCCGGCCGCCATATCCGCACGCGCCTGTTCATCCAGCGTCCCGTCGCGCACGGCATACAACACCGCCGTCTTCAGGCCCGAAAAACTGAAATCGAGATTGTCCTTTTTCAGCATGGGGCGCGGCAGATCAAACCGCGACGCATCGCCACGTTCCGCCAGCCGGGCGATGGCCGGGCCGCCCGGATACGGCAATCCCAGAATCCGCGCGCATTTGTCGAAGCATTCGCCGGCCGCATCGTCCAGGGTGCGGCCCAGAATTCGGTAGCGCCCCAGGCCGTCGGCGCGGATGAGCATCGTGTGCCCGCCCGAAACCAGCAACGTGATGAACGGAAACGCCGGCAACCCGCCTTCCTCCAGCCCCGGCGCCAGAATATGTCCTTCCAGGTGGTGAATCGGCAGCACCGGCAGCCGGTTCACGACGCCCGCCGCGCGCGCGAACGCCGTGCCCACCAACAGCGCTCCCATCAGGCCAGGTCCGGCTGTCACGGCGATGGCGTCCAGGCCGTCCCAGCCCAGATCCGCCTCCTCGAGCACCGCATCGATCATCGGCGGCAACAGTTTCAGATGCTCGCGCGAGGCGATTTCGGGCACCACGCCGCCGAAACGGGCATGCACCTCGATTTGCGACGCCACGCGCTCGGCCAGCACCCGGGGCGCATTGGCCGGGCCGCCGACAATGGCGGCCGCTGTCTCGTCGCAGGAGGTTTCAATGCCGAGAATGTTCAGCCGCTTGCTCACCCGTCGTCCCCCGGGGCGCCGTGGCCGCCGCCGCCCGGCGTTTCGATGCGCAGCACATCGCCCGCCCGCAGGCGCCATTCGCCTTTGGCGGGCAGCAGCCGCCAGCGCCCGTCCGCAAGCAGGCGGTTGTTGCCGCGTTCGCCGTGGCCGCCGCCGGCCAGCCCCCACGGGCGGCTGCTTCGGCGTTCGGTGAGCAGGGAAACACAGCAATCGGCCAGCGACTCCCATTCGCGGATCAATCCGTCTCCGCCCGGATGCGCGCCCATCCCCCCCGAACCTTCGCGGATCGCATAGCGGCGCACCCGCAGCGGATAATGCATTTCCAGCACCTCGATCGAGGTGTTTCGGGTGTTGGTCATGTGGCACTGCACGGCGTCGAGCCCCGGCCCCGCCGCGTGGCCGCCCATGCCGCCGGCGAGCGTTTCGTAATAGGTCCAGCGCGCGCCATCCTGCTCGCCGCTGAACAGCACATTGTTCATCGTGCCTTGGGCGGCGGCCGGGATGCGTTCCGGGCAGGCCCCGGCAAGCGCGCCCAGCACCACATCCACGATGCGCTGGCTGGTTTCCACATTGCCCGCGGCCACGGCCGCGCCCGGCCGGGCATGCACCAGCGAGCCTTCCGGCGCTTCGATGCGCACCGGCCGGAAGATGCCGCCGGTTTGCGGCGCATGTTCCGGCATCAGGCAGCGGAAGACATAGAACACGGCCGCTGCTGTCACCGACAGCGGGCAATTCATCGGCCCCGGGCTTTGCGGCGCAGTGCCGGCAAAATCCACCAGGGCTTCCTCGCCCCGCACGGTGATGCGCACGCGAATGGGCAGCGGACCGTTGCCGAGGCCGTCGTCCTCGATGGCATCCTCGAACTGCCAGACCCCGTCCGGAATCGCGGCCACGGCCCGCCGCCCCCAAGCCTCGGAAGCCGCAAGCAGCGCGTCCATACCGGCGTTCACATCCGTTTCGCGCGCTAGCGCCGCCAACCGCCGCGCGCCGGTCATCGCCGCCGCGCGCTGCGCCGCCAGATCGCCCAACCGTTCGGCTGGCGAGCCCACGCGTTCGAGCAGCGGTTGCAGCGTTTCCGGCTGTTCCACGCCGCCGCGGAACCAGTGCATGGGTGACAGCACCACGCCCTCTTCCTCCAGCCGCGTGCGCACCCCCATCGAGCCCGGCGCGTCGCCGCCGACATCGGCGTGATGCGCGCGCGCGGCCGAAAAACCAAGCAGCGCACCATCCTCGAAGACCGGCGTCACCACCGTGATGTCCGGCAGATGCGTGCCGCCCAGAAAGGGATCATTGAAGATGGCCGTGTCGCCGGGCTGCCAGTCCAGCATCGCGGCCACTTCCCGCATGGCCCAGGTCATCGAACCCAGATGCACGGGAATGTGCGCCGCCTGCGCCACCAGCTCGCCCGCCGCATTGAACAGGGCGCAGGAATAGTCTTCCCGATCCTTGATGTTGGGCGACAGCGCCGAGCGCCTCAGTTGCGCGCCCATTTCATCGCAGATGGCATCGAGCCGGTGCGAAAGCAGGCTCAGTTCGACCGCGTTCATCACATCGCTCATGATGCATGCTCCCGGCTCAGGATGAGGTGGCCGTGCGGCGAGACGGAGAGATGCCACCCGGGCGGCAGCCACAGGGTGGCCGTATCCTCCAGCACCAGCGCGGGCCCTGGCAGTTCGTGGCCCGGACGCAACGATTCGCGGCGGAAATGGGGCGTGGTTCCCGCTTCCGTTTCCGAACTGGCGACTGGTTCGGGCCGGCTCGTGGCGCGCGGCAGTTCGGGCAGGCGGGCGCGGGGCGTTTCGGCCGTGACCGAGAGCCGCAAGGTGATGATTTCCACCGGCGCATCCAGGCAGTGCCCATAAGCCGCCTCGTGCGCCTCGGCGAATCGCGTCATCAAGGTTTTCACATCATCGGCCCAAGGGATGGTCAGGTGGAAGCCCTGGCCCGCGTAGCGCATGTCCGCAAAGCGCCGCTCTTCCAGTTCCAGGCCCGGCATGCGTCGCCGGGCTCGCCGCCGCAAGGCATCGAAGGTTTCATCCGCTGCGCGCATGGCTTCCGGCGATTGCAATGCGATGCGCCGCGTTTGCGACACATCGCGCTGGCGTTGCCCGGCCAGCATGCCCAAAGCCGAGAACGCGCCGCTGGCCACCGGCAGAACGACGCGATCCATGCCGAGCTTTTCGGCCAACGCGCAGGCGTGCAGGCCGCCCGCGCCGCCGAAGCAGACCAGCGCGAAGCGACGCGGATCATAACCGCGCTGGACAGACACGGCGCGCAGCGCGCCTGCCATCTTTTCCTCGGCCACGCGCACCACGCCGCTCGCCGTTTCCCGCGCATCGAGCCCCAGCGACCGGCCCAGGCGGGCCAGCGCCTGTTCGGCCAGCTCCGGGCGGACGGGCATGCCGCCGGCCAGCCGGATGTCGCGCGGCATGCGGCCGAGCATCACATTGGCGTCGGTCACCGTCGGCGCCCGGCCGCCGAGGCCATAGCAGGCGGGACCCGGTGCGGCGCCGGCGGATTCCGGTCCCACCTGCAGCAGGCCGGCCGCATCCGCCCAGGCAATCGAGCCGCCGCCGGCGCCGATGGTGTGGATGTCCAGCATCGGCACGGCCACCGGCATGCCAGCCACCCGCGCTTCGGTCGTGATGCGGGCCGGTCCGTCCAGCAACGCCACATCGGTGCTGGTGCCGCCCATGTCGAAAGTCAGCAACCGCTCCAGGCCCAATTGATCGCCGACGGCGCGTGCCGCCACCAAACCGCCGGCCGGGCCCGAAAGCACCATGCGCGCGGCGTTGCCCGCCGCTTCATTCGCATCCATGACGCCGCCGGCCGAATGCATGATGAACAGCCGCCCGTGCTCGCCGCGCAGCTCCCGCGCCAGTCTCGCCAGATAGCGAGCCACCAGGGGGCCGGTGTAGGCGTTCAGAAACGTGGTCGCGGCGCGCTCAAACTCTCGATATTCGGCCAGCACTTCATGGGAAAGGGAAATAAAGGCGTCATCGGGCAGCGCTGCGCGCGCCGCCGTTTCCTGGGCCGGATTCAGAAAGGAGAACAGCGTGCATACGGCCACGGCCTCGTAATCGCGCGCCCGCTTGCGCAAACGCGCAAGGTCGGCCTCGGGAACCGGCACCAGCAATCGCCCTTCGGCATCCACGCGACCGCCGATGCCCATGCAGTCCTCGGCGGCGAGCCAGGGTTCGGGCACGGGCGGACGCAAATCATACAGCCGCTCCCGGGTTTGGCGGCCGATGCGCAGCAGGTCTTCCAGCCCGCGATTGGTCACAAACAACGTGCGCGCGCCCTTGCGTTCCAGAATCGCGTTGGTGGCTACGGTCGAGCCGTGCACCACATGCAACCGGCGCGCATCCAGCCCCAGCCGATGAATGCCCGTCAGGATGGCTTCGCAGGGGTCGTGCGGCGTGGAGAGCTCCTTGTGGAAGTGCAGTTCCTCGCCATCGAAGATGACGAAATCGGTGAAGGTGCCCCCTGTATCGACCCCCAGCAACATGCGCCAAATCTAGGCAAACTCCGCCGCTGCCGCCATGCGCGGCGTGGTCT
>CAYQMA010000023.1:0-16051 GCA_964418535.1 uncultured Zetaproteobacteria bacterium
AGCTGCTGCGCGAGGGTGGTCTCTATGCCGAGCTGCACCGGATGCAGTTTGAACATGCCACGGACGCTGCGGAACAAACGTAGGACTCCATGGCCCTGTTGCAGCAATGGCTGGCTCCGCGTCTGATTCGTCTGGCCTACGGCTTGCTGAGTTCGAGCATTCGTTGGGAATGGGTGGGCAGGCCGGCTGAGGATGCGCCGCTGCCGCGCCTGTATATGTTCTGGCATGCGCGGCTGTTGATGATGCCGTATCCATTCCTGCATGGCCTGCTGGGCGAAGGCGAGCGCCGGATGACGGGCTATGTGATGATTTCCGAGCATCGCGACGGGGAGATGATCGCCCGGGTCACGCACATGCTGGGCCTGTCCACGGTGCGCGGTTCAGCAACGCGCGGCGGCGCCCGAGCCTTGCTGAAGATGATCCGGCTGGTCAGGGAGGGAAACGCCGTGGTGGCAATGACGCCGGATGGTCCGCGCGGTCCGCGCGAGCGCGTGAAACCGGGCGTTCTGCAACTAGCCAGAAAAACCGGCTTGCCATTGACGCCGATCTGTTATGCCACCAGTCGGTACTGGCGCGTCCATTCATGGGATCGTTTTTATATCCCGAAGCCCTTTTCGCGCGGCGTGTTCGTGATCGGCGAACCGGTGCATGTAGCTCCCGATGACGATCCGGACGACGCCCTGGCGCGCGTGCAGCGGGCGATGGACGAGACCCAGCGCCGGGCGGACAGTTATTTCCGCAACGCCTGATCCGACCGCGCCTGCAGCCACACCCCTTCCAGGAGACCGGCGTCCACCACGGTCATGGCGGGATAGTTCCAGCAATCCATGACGGCTTCGACGATGGCCAACCCCGCGATGATGAGGTCGGCCCGGCCTTCTTCAATCGTGGGCAGGCTTTCCCGCGCCTCGTGCGTCATCGCACACAGCCGTTCGCGCAGATCGGCGATGGACTGGCGGGTCATGACATGGTTGTTGACCGCGTCGGCGTCATAGGGAACGAGATTCATTTCGGTGGCGGCCAGCGTCGTCACCGTGCCGGCCGTGCCCACCAGATGCGCGGGAGGATGCGCGGCGCCATGCTGCTCCCAGAATCGGCTCACGGCTTCCAGATGCGCGCGCGCGGCGTTCACCATCGCCGCGTAATCCCTATCGGATGGCGGGTCGCTGGCCAGGTGGGTTTCCACCAGGCGCACGACCCCCAGCGGGCGGCTGATGGCATCGCGCGCCTGTCCTGCTTCGGCGCGAATGAACTCGGTGCTGCCGCCGCCGATGTCGAACAGCAGCATGTCCTGGCGCGTTTGCACATCCAGCACGGCGCAGGCGCCAGCGAGCGACAGCCGCGCCTCCTCGTCGCCGGAAATGATGCGCGGGCGAATGCCTGTTTCGCGGGCGAAGGTTCGGACGACTTCTTCGCCGTTGGCCGCTTCGCGCAGGGCGGCGGTGGCGACGGCGTGCGCCAGTTCCGGCTTCAGGCCATGATTCTGCATGATGTGGGCGAAATCCCGCAGCGCCGCGACGGCCCGCTCGCGCGCCGCGTCCTGGATGCGGCCGGATTGATGCAGCCCCTCGCCCAAACGCACGATGCGATGAGCATAATCCACGCGATGCCAGGGCGGCCCGGCTTCGCCGGGCGGACGCGGCCGGGCGATCAACAGACGAAAGGTGTTCGAGCCCAGATCAATGGCTGCGTGCATGGCGGGTGCGGAAAGCGTCAGTCTTTGCTGCGGTAGGTGCGGGCGAGCGCCACATAGTGATGGGCGGATTCCGCCAGGAATGCCCGTTCCTCATCGGTGAGCGGGCGGCGTTCACGCGCCGGGATGCCGGCATACAGGAAGCCGCCGCGCAGCACCTTGCCTTCCGGCACGAGCGCGCCAGCCGCCACCAGGCAGCCTTCCTCCAGCACGCAGCGATCCATCAGGATGGCGCCCATGCCAACCAGGCAGCGGTTTTGCACCTCGCAGCCATGCAGGATCACCCGGTGGCCGACCGTGACTTCATCGCCGACGATGCAAGGGGCGACGCCCTCGCTGGTGTGGATGACGCAATGATCCTGAATATTGCTGCGCGCCCCGATGCGGATGTCATGCACGTCGCCGCGCAGCACGCTCTGATGCCAGACGCTGGATTCCGGGCCAATCTCCACCCGGCCGATCACCTCGGCGGAATCCGCCACGAAGGCGCTGGCATCCACTCGCGGCTCATGCTCCTGCCAGGTGAGAATCATGACTTGCTCCGCAATCAGGCGGATTGGGGCGAGGGTTTGGAGGCGGCGACATGGGCGGGTCGGGTCGTGGGCTGCGGCGCCCGGCTCCGCTCCTCGATGCGGATGCAACGGCCATTGACGGCGCCGCCTTCGGCCAGGGAGAAGGTGGCGTATTCCACATCGCCGTTCAGGCGGCCGGTGGGGCCGATGTTGAGCGTCTTGCTGGCGCGCACATTGCCCTGAATGGTGCCGTGCAGCAGCAGATTAGGCACATCCACTTCGCCTTCGATGCGGGCGGTCTCGCTGACGATCAGCGTGCCATCGTTGGTGGCGTGGATGTTGCCTTCAAATACGCCGTCGATGCGGACTGCGCCCTCAAAGGACAGCTCGCCCTTGAAACGGGCGTGGGCTCCGATCAGCGTGTCGATATGCGGAGTGCCGGCGCTGGCGGGGGGAGTGTTCTTTTTTCGTCTCCTCATGCGGGTTCCTCCTCGATCGCGATGTCGATGCTGTCGCGCATTTCGCCGCGTTGGTTCAGGCGGATGATGCGCAGGCGGGTGGGGCGCCATGCTTCCGTCCAGGGGGCGCTGCCTCGCAGGAAGGTATGGGTTTCCATCCGGTAAGGCAATGTTTCGTCATGGCCGGGTTGCAGCAGGGCCTGATGTCCGTGATCGTCCATGCCGATCAACTTCAGGCTGCCTGTCACCCGGCGCGGATAGTTGCCGCCCTTGACCAGCACGATGTCCCAGACGATGAGGTTGGGCGGCATCCAGTGCGCTTTGGCTGTCAGAATGCGAACGCCCGCGCCCTTGCGCGCTTCCAGGATGCTTTCATAGACCCGGATGCGGGATTCCATTTCCCGGGCGTTCGCTTCAGAACGCTTGAGCTCGTTCTCCAGCGCCTGGATGCGTGCATCGCGGATCTGGAGCGTGGCTTGGGCCTCGGCGAGTTGGTCGCGCACGGCCTGAAGCTGGCGTTGCCATTCGGCGGTGCGATGGCTTGCGGCGCGATGTTGCAAGGGCGTTGCCAGCAGCCATCCCGCAGTCAGGCAGATGACGACGAGTAGCGCCCCCCAGCCCAGCACGGCGCGCGGCGTGGTGTAGAAACGTCGCGCCGGCGAGCCGCTGTCCGCATCCAGGACAATGACCTGAAAGGAGCGTTTCAGCCAGCTCCGACGATCGCGCATGCGCCTGACCGCGATCAGGGCCAGATGGCGGAAACCGAAAGCCCCGTGGTTTCCGGCAGACCGAACATCAGGTTGGCGTTCTGCACGGCCTGACCGGCTGCGCCCTTGACCAGGTTATCCAGACAACTGACGACGACGGCTGAGTCGGGGCCGGTGACGCACAGGCCGATATCGCAACGGTTGCTGCCGGCAACCGCCTTGGTGGCGGGCAGTTGCCCGGCCGGCAGCACGCGCACGAAGGGTTCGTCCGCATAGGCGCGGCTCAGGATGTCATGCCAGCGTTCGGGTTCGCTGCCGGTCAAATGAAGGGTGCTGAGCATGCCGCGCGTCATGGGCAGGATGTGCGGCACGAAATGGATGTTTGTCCGGATGCCGGAGAAGCCCAGCGCCCATTCCTCCATCTCCCAGGCATGCCGGTGGCGCGGCAGGCCATAGGCGCGCAGGCCTTCATTGATCTCGCAATAGAGCAGATCCGTTTTGGCCGAGCGTCCCGCGCCGGAGGTGCCGGACTTGGAATCCACGATGATCCGTTCGGCATTGAGTACGCCGGCCTTGAGCAGTGGCACGAGCGGTAGCAACACGCTGGTGGGATAGCATCCCGGATTAGCCACCAGCCGGCAGTTGGCGATGCGTTCGCGCGCCAGTTCGCACAGGCCGAACACGGCGCTCTCCAGCAGGGCCGGATATGGATGTTCCACGCCGTAAGCCTCCCGATAGGTGGCTGCATCCTTGTGCCGGAAATCAGCCGACAGATCCACCACGCGGCATCCGGCTTCCAGCGCCCGATGCACGCTGGCCGCCGCCGCCCCATGCGGCAGGGCGGTGAATGCCAGTTGCACCTCATCAGGCCAAGGCGCATCAATTGAGGCCAATGTCAGATTCGCCGCCGCGCCGCCCAGGCCGGGCAAGACGTCGCCGGCGCGCTTGCCTGCTTGCGAATGGGCGGCGAGATGACGGATATCAAAGTGAGGATGCCCCTCGATCAGGCGGGCGAGCTCCGCTCCCGCATAACCGGTGGCTCCGAGGATGGCGACAGGAATTTCATTCATGCGGCCATGGTACGCATTGCGTCCGCAGCATCAATGCGCGAAACCCATGCCCTGAAACAAACAGGGGAAGGCGTGAGCCTTCCCCTGTTTGCAAGGAGGAATGAGTGTCAGCGCTTGGAGAACTGAGGCGCGCGACGGGCCTTGTGCAGGCCATATTTCTTGCGTTCAACCTTGCGGGCGTCGCGCGTGAGCATGCCGGCCTTCTTGATCTGCGGCCGCAAGCCTTCGTCGTATTCGACCAGGGCGCGCGCCAGTCCGTGGCGAACGGCCCCGGCCTGGCCGGTTACGCCGCCGCCGCGCACGTTCACGCGCACATCCAGGCGGCCGGAAAGCTGGGTCAGCGTCAGGGGAGCCAGGGCATGCTGGCGCACGATCTCCACCGGGAAATAATCGGCCACGTCGCGGCCATTGACGGTAATCTTGCCGCTTCCCGGCTGGATGATGACCCGGGCGACGCTGGTTTTACGGCGGCCCGTGCCGCGATACATGGTTTCAGCCATTACTCTGCTACCTCACTTCAATCCAGATTCAGCGGCTTGGGTTGCTGCGCCGCATGCGGGTGATCGGGCCCCGCATAGACCTTCAGCTTGCGGAACATCCGGCGGCCCAGCGCATTCTTGGGCAGCATGCCGCGCACGGCGGCCTCGACGATGCGTTCGGGATGCTGCTGGCGCTGCTTCTCCAGCGTGATGCTCTTCAGCCCGCCGGGATAGCCGCTGTGACGATAATAGACCTTCTGCGTTTCCTTGCGACCGGTGACACGCACCTTGTCGGCATTGATGACAATGACATGATCGCCGCAATCGGCATGCGGCGTGAACTGCGGGCGATGCTTGCCGCGCAGCACGGCGGCCACGCGGGCGGCCAGACGGCCGAGCACCACGTCCCTGGCGTCAACCACATACCATTCACGCTTGATGCTTCCGGGACGATAGGTCCAAGTACGCATTGTGTCACTCCATGACCCCGGGCCATGTCCGCATGGCCGTTTTTCAAGAGGCGGCGGAGTATAGGCGCGCGCCGGCGGATGTCAAAACCTTTGTGCGTCGGCTTTCAGGATCAGGCCGGTTCCGCCAGCTCGGGCTGCATGTGCTGTTGCAGCTTCTTCAGGGCACGGTTTTCCAGTTGCCGCACGCGCTCGATGGATATGCCCAGTTCCTCGGCCAGGCTCTTGAGCGTGGCCGGTTCCTCGGCCAGCCGGCGTTTCTCGATAATCAGGCGGTCGCGTTCGGAGAGTTGATTCAGCGCCCGGCGCAGCGCTGTGCGACGGCGTTCCTCCCAATCCTTGTTCGCCACCTGTTCCTCGGGCGTGGCGTCCGGCGCCGGCAGCGCCACCACCAGCGGCGGGCCGTCTTCGCTTTCCGCATCCAGCGAGATGTCGCGCTGCAGGAAGGCGTGGGCCACGCTCTGGAAATCCTGGGCGGAGACGCCGTATTCCCGGGCGACCTCCTCGTCCAGGCGCCCCTCGATGGCGGCGATTGCATGCCGCGCCTTCTGCAAACCGGCGAAGATGCGCCGCTGGAGCTTGTTGGTGCCGATCTTGACGATGCTCCAGTTGCGCAGGATGTAGTCGTGAATGGCGGCGCGCACCCACCAGGAAGCATAGGTCATCAGACGGAAGCCGCGGTCGGGATCGAAGCGCTTGACCGCCTGCATCAAGCCGATCGTGCCTTCCTGAATCAGATCCATTTCCGGCAGGCCGAAGTGGCGGTATTCGCGCGCGATCGCCGCGACCGCATGCAGGTTGCCCATGACCAATTGTTGCGCGGCCGAGAAATCCTGCTCCTCGCGCCACCGGCGGACGAGTTCCAGCTCCTCCTCACGGCTGAGTTTGGGGATGCGCCGGAGTTCCCGATACCACAGATCGAGGCTCGAGAGTTCGCCGCGCTGGTATGGAACGAGGCTGGTGGTGGATTCGCGGGGGATCGCCAGTGCGTGCGTATCGTCGCTCATTGGATTGATGATAGGGATGGATGGGGGACTTTACAAGGCCATGGCCGCGGCCAGTGTTTCGCGCATGGATGCAAAGCCGGACATCGCGGTGGCGCTGGTGCACCATCCGGTGCTGAACCGGCGGGGCGAATCCGTCGCGACGGCCGTGACGCCGATGGATGTGCACGATTTTGCCCGCAGTTGCGCCTTTTTTGACGTGGCGCCGGTCTATTTCGTGCATCCGGCGCCGGCCATGCGCGACATGGTGCGTGATCTGATCGGCTATTGGCTGCACGGTGCGGGCGGACGCCGCAATCCGGGACGCAGGGAAGTGCTTGCGCGGGTGGCGCTGCGCGCCTCATTGGAGGATGTGCGCAAGGAGGCGGACTGGACGGTCTGGTACACCTCGGCCAACCCGCCGACGGATGCAACGACGCCGCCGGCGGCGCTGGCGCGGATGCCGGGGCGGCACCTCATCGTGTTCGGTACCGGATGGGGGCTGGATACGGCGCGTCTGCCGGCGCCAAATGGGTGGTTGTCACCCATCGCCGGCATCGGTAAGGTTCGCCACCTTTCGGTGCGGGCGGCCTTGGCCATTTATCTGGATCGGCTGTTCCGCGGATGAAATTACATATACAAGTTTCAATTTTGAAGGCGGTGCGGCCCGCAGCGGGCCGGCCGGTCTGGAGGCGGCAATGCGTGCGTTGGACGATGTGACCAAGGATCAGTTGCGTGACGACATCCCGGAGTTTCGCGAAGGCGATACCGTGCGGGTGAACGTCCGCGTTGTGGACTTCAAGGAAACCAAGAAGGGACTGGAGCGGCGCGAGCGCTTGCAGGCGTTCGAGGGCGTGGTCATTGCCCGCCACAACAACGGCATTTCCAGCACCTTCACCGTGCGCAAGATTTCCAATGGCGTGGGCGTGGAACGCGTGTTCCCGCTGCATTCGCCGATGCTGGAGAGCATCAAGGTGGTGCGGCGTGGTCGCGTGCGGCGCGCCAAGCTCTATTATCTGCGCGCCCTGCGCGGCAAGGCGGCCCGCATCCGCGAGCGCCGCGTCTGACGCACAGGTTGCGTGCGCATTCGAGCAGGGAGCCCATGTGGCTCCCTTGCTGTTTGCGCCCCGCTGTTTGAGGATACGCTGAACCCAAGTCGAGGAGAATTATTCATGTCCCGTTCCGATTTCTTTCACGCTCCGCTGAGCGACGAACCGGTGGCGCGCGCCATCCACGCCGAGCTGGAACGCCAGCGGCACACGCTGGAGCTGATCGCCAGCGAGAACATCGTTTCGCGCGCGGTGCTCGAGGCCCAGGGTTCGGTGCTGACGAACAAGTATGCCGAAGGCTATCCGGGGCGCCGCTATTATGGCGGTTGCGAGTATGTGGACGAGGTGGAACGTCTGGCGCAGGAGCGGGCGCGCGAGCTCTTCGGCATGAAGCATGTGAACGTGCAGCCGCATTCCGGTTCACAGGCGAACATGGCGGTGTATATGGCGCTGCTTCAGCCGGGCGACACGATCATGGGCATGGATCTGTCCCATGGCGGGCATCTGACGCACGGCTCGCCAGTGAACTTTTCCGGCCGTTTGTACAATGTGGTGGCCTATGGCGTGCGCGAGGACGACGAGCGCATCGATTACGACGCAATGGAACGCATGGCCCGCGAGCATCGGCCGAAGCTGATCGTGGGCGGCGCCTCGGCCTACGAACGCGAGATCGATTTCGCGCGCATGCGCGAGATCGCCGATGCGGTGGGCGCGTTGCTGATGGTGGATATGGCGCATTATGCCGGCCTGATCGCCGCCGGCGTCTATCCCGGGCCGATGGAGTATGCACATGTGGTGACCACGACCACGCACAAGACCCTGCGCGGGCCGCGCGGCGGCATGATTCTGACCAACGACGACAATCTGGCAAAAAAGATCAATTCGCGGATCTTTCCGGGCATCCAGGGCGGGCCGCTGATGCATGTGATTGCGGCCAAGGCGGTGGCGTTCGGCGAGGCGCTGGGCGAGGAATTCCGCGCCGATCAGAAGCAGGTGGTGGCCAATGCGCGTGCGATGGCCGACACGCTGGCGGCGGGCGGTTTGCGCATTGTGTCCGGCGGCACCGATTGCCACATGTTCCGCGTGGACGTGCGGCCGCAGGGGCTGACCGGCAAGGTGGCCGAAGAGGCGCTCGAAGCGGCCGGCATCACCGTGAACAAGAACACCATCCCCTTCGATCCCGAGAGTCCCTTCATCACCAGCGGCATCCGCATCGGCACGGCGGCGATGACGACGCGCGGCATGGGCGAGGACGAAAGCCGCCAGATCGGCGAGATGATTCTGCGCGTGCTGCGTTCGCCGGAGGATGAGTCCGTGCGCGCCGAGGTGGCTGCCGAGGTTCGGGCGCTGACGGATCGGTTTCCCATCTACGACTGATGCATTGCCCCTTCTGCGCCAATGACGACACGCGCGTGGTGGATTCGCGCGTGGTCGAGGGCGGGGCGGCCGTGCGCCGCAGGCGCGAATGCGAGGTGTGCGGCAAACGGTTTTCCACCTACGAGCGGGCCGAGCTGCGGTTGCCGATGGTGGTCAAGAAGGATGGGGCACGGCAAAGCTTTGCAGTCGAAAAGATCCGTGCCGGCATGCAGAAGGCGCTGGAGAAGCGGCCGGTGTCGGCCGATGATCTGGAGCGCGGCGTGCAGGCTGTGGTTCGGGCGGCGCAGGAAATGGGTGAGGCGGAGATTCCGGCCGCCCGCATCGGCGAGCTGGTGATGGCCGAATTGCAGAAGCTGGATGGCGTGGCCTACATCCGTTTTGCCTCGGTCTATCGGGAATTCAAGGATGTGGACGAGTTCGTCGCGGCCGTGAAATCGGCCATGAACAGCAAGGGAGGACGATGATGGGCATCAGGATTGCGGTATTGCCAGGCGATGGCATCGGCCCCGAGATCGTGCGCGAGGCGCTGAAGACGTTGCGCGTGCTGAATCGCGAATATGGCCTGAACGCCGAATGGGAGGAGGCGGCGATCGGCGGCGCGGGTTATGACACGGCCGGCGATCCGTATCCCGAGGCCACCCGGAAACTGGCCCGCGAGGCAGATGCGGTGCTGCTGGGCGCGGTGGGCGGCCCGAAGTGGGAGTCGCTGGACAAGCCGCTCCGGCCGGAAGCCGGGCTGCTTGGCATCCGGGCCGATCTGGGGCTGTTTGCCAATTACCGGCCGGCCAAGGTGCATCGCCAGTTGGTTGAAGCTTCGACATTGAAGCCCGAGGTGGTCGAGGGCGTGGATATTCTGGTGGTGCGCGAGCTGGTGTCCGGCGTCTATTTCGGGCAACCGCGCGGCACGACGGAAGAAGACGGCGAGCGCGTGGCCTTCAACACCATGCGCTATGCCGAGGGCGAGGTGGAGCGCATCGCCCGCAAGGCTTTCGAGGCGGCGCGGCTGCGCAGCGGGCGCGTCTGCAGCGTGGACAAGGCCAATGTGCTGGAAGTCTCCGAATTCTGGCGCGAGGTGGTCACGCGCGTGCATCGCGAGGGTTTTGAGGACGTGGAACTCTCGCATATGTATGTGGACAACGCCGCGATGCAGCTGATCCGCAATCCGGGGCAGTTCGATGTGATGGTCACGTCGAACCTGTTCGGGGACATTCTGTCGGACGAGGCCTCGATGCTGACCGGCTCCATCGGCATGCTGCCCTCGGCCTCGATCGGCGAGACGCATGCGATGTATGAGCCCATTCACGGTTCGGCGCCGGACATTGCCGGCCGTGATGTGGCCAATCCGCTGGCGACGATTTTGTCGGTGGCGATGATGCTGCGTTATTCGCTGGATCGCGCCGATCTGGCCGATGCGGTGGAAGGCGCGGTGGAACGCGTGCTGGATGCAGGGCTGCGCACGCCCGATCTGGCCGGCGGCTCGCGCACGGTGAGCTGTTCCGGCATGGGCGATGCCGTGGCTGAAACCCTGATGAGGATGGCAAGCGAATGAACGGAATGCAGGACGGATTTCTGCCCGAGAAATCGGGATACAATGTTGCCGTGGTCGGCGCCACCGGGGCGGTCGGCCAGACCATGATGGAAATCCTGGAAGAACGCGATTTTCCGGTGGCCGAATTCGTGCCGGTGGCGTCCAGTCGCAGCGCCGGCTCACGGGTGGAGTTCAAGGGGCGCGAGTATGTGGTGCAGGATCTGGCCACCTTCGATCCGGCAGGCTGGGATATCGCGCTGTTCTCGGCCGGCGGCGGCACCTCGCGCGAGCATGCGCCGCGGTTTGCCGAGGCCGGCTGCTATGTGATCGACAATTCCAGCGCCTGGCGGATGGAGGAGGATGTCTGCCTGGTGGTGCCGGAGGTCAATCCGCATGCGCTGGAAATGGCGCGGCACAATCGCATCATCGCCAATCCGAACTGTTCGACCATCCAGATGGTGGTGGCGCTGAAACCCCTGCACGATGCCGTGCCGATCCGGCGGGTGGTTGTTTCGACCTATCAGGCCGTGTCGGGCGCCGGCGGCCGCGCCATCGAGGAGCTGGCCGAGCAGTCGCGCCTGTTGCTGTGCGGGCGGGTGGACGAAGTGCGGGCCGAGGTGTTGCCGGCGCGCATCGCCTTCAATGTGATTCCGCATATCGATGTGTTTTTGGAGGACGGCTACACCAAGGAAGAGCGCAAGATGATGGACGAGACGCGCAAGATCATGGAGGCGGATATCGCGGTGACGGCGACGACCGTCCGCGTGCCGGTGTTCTATGGTCATTCCGAAGCCGTCAATGTGACCTTTGATGCGCCGATGGATGCTGAACGGGCGCGCAACATCCTGGCCGGGGCGCCCGGCGTGTGCGTGGTGGATGATCCGTCCAGCGAGGATTATCCCCTGGCCAGCGAGGCGGCGGGCACCGATCCGGTCTGGGTCGGGCGCATCCGTGACGATCGTTCATATCCGAATTCCTTGCACTTGTGGATTGTCGCCGATAATGTGCGTAAAGGTGCGGCCCTAAATGCCGTCCAGATTGCGGAAATCCTGATCGGGAGGTCCGAATCGCCGGCGGGGGCCTGACCACCATTTGATGGATTCCGGAGCACGGTTCAACCGGAATCCGCGTCCGTCCGGCAGCGACGGGTCGGCGGATGGCAGAGGTTGAATGGAGGAGGCTGGCATGAATCGCTGGGTACGGCGCTTGCTCGGGATGACGCTGTTTCTTGGGTTGGGCGCGGCCCAGGCCTTCGCGGTGGCGCTGGGAAACATCAAGGTGACCAGCCATCTGGGCGAACCGTTTCATGCCGAGGTTCCGCTTGAGCTGGAACCGGACGAGCAGATCGCCGGCATCTTCGTGGATCTGGCTTCTCCTTCCGAATACCGGATTCTGGAGGTGTACCGCGATCCGGCGCTGAATGCGATTCGCACGGACATCAAGGCCGATGCCGCTGGCGCGCGCGTCGTGCTGAGCTCGGATTCCGCGATCGAGGCGCCGTATTTCAACCTGATTCTCAAGGTTCGGCATGGGCATGCCACCCATTTCAAAAAGTTCCCGGTTTTTCTGGATCTGCCTGAGGCGCGTTCCGTTCCCTCCGAGGCTCGGCCGGCGGTTTCTGCCGTGAAGCCGGCTGCCGGCGCGGAGGAGAGGCCAGCGGCGATCGCGCCGGCAGCCCCTACGCCAGCGGAAAAACCGGCTCCGCGCGGGTTTACGCCGTTCGATGGCTGGGCGCGAATCGGCCGTTACGGGCCGATGGTGTATGGCGACACCATCAGCACGGTGGCCAGACGACTGCGCATTGACGATCGCTACACGATGGCGCAGGTGGTGATGGCGCTGTTTTTCAAAAACCGGAGCAAGTTCGACCACGACAATGTGAATCTCATCAAGGCCGGCACCTACTTGGATGTGCCGAAGGCAAAAGAGGTGGAAGCGATCAGCCCGGCCCGGGCGCGACAGTTGCTGGCCGAGCACAACCGGGTTTGGGAAGAGCTGAAGAAGCAGCCCCGATACGCGGCTGTGGCCGAAGCGCAGAAGAATCGCTACAAGGCGCGCGTTCGTGTGGGCAAGACCGCCAGCGGCGTGGCCGAGGCGCCGTTGCCGGCGCGTTCGCAGGCCGGCAAGCAGGGGGTTGGCCGACCGGCAGGTCGAGAGGCGCCGCATGCGCCTTCATCCGGCGCTGGAGCGAAGCCGGCACAGGACAAGAGCCTCGCTGAAGTGGCGGCTGCACGCGCGCAATTGCGGCAGTTGAAGCAACAGAACGCCGAACTGAAGCAGAAGTTGAAGGCCGCCCAGGACAAGGCGGCGGCCATGTCCGCCAAACTGGCTAGCCCTGAGGTGGCCGCAGCCAATGCTCGCATCAGGAAGCTGGAGCTGCGACTGGCGCGTTTGCAGGCAGAGCTGGAACGACAGAAAAAGGCCAAGGCGTCCGGTCAGGCCGCGGGTTGGATGACCTATGCCCTGGCCGGATTGGTGATCGTGTTGTTGGCCGTGATCGGTTATTTGCTGTCCCGCATGCGTCGCATGAGTGAGCCGGCGACCCTCATCAATGCGCCGGCGGAGGAGCTGGCGCCCGCCGGAGAGGCTGCGGCCACGAGCGAACCGGAAGAAGAGGGCGGGATTGACGAGCAGGCTGCAAAAGCCGGCGAGTTCGACGAGACGGGTGTTGACGAGACGCAGACATTGGCGGCGCAACAGACAGCGGCGGAGGCAGACGAGGCCTCTGTTACGGACAGCGTGCCGGAGCTGACTGAATCGGATACGGCGGAAATGGAGCCGTTCCAGGAACCGATGGAAGAAGAGCCGGATCCGAACGTGGACTATCTGGCGGAAGCCGATGTCTATATGCGCTATGGTATGGAAGATGAGGCCATCCATCAGTTGCGGCTGGCCATCAAGCAGCGGCCGGACAATGCCGAGGCCCATGCCCGGTTGGTGCAGGCGCTGAAGGCCAGGGGCGATGCGGATGGCGCCGGCAAGGCCATGGCGGCTGCGCGCGCGGCCCTGTCCGGCGAGGCGCTGCAAGCCTTTGAGGAGGCGTTGGCTGCATCCGAAAGTTCGGATCGCGAGGGCGATGGCGACCAGGCGGGCGATGCGCTGCCAGCGACCGGGATTGAGACGATCGATCTGGAGGAGGCCGGCGAAAGCGCAGGCGAATCCGCAGAGTCCGCATCCGCGGATGACAAGGCCCGGGAAACGGACAAGGAGGTAAGCGGCGAGGAGGCGGCTGCCGACGAGCTGGATTTTGCACCGTCGGCGGAGCGCGAAGCAGGGGCCGAGGCAGGCCCGGAAACCGCCGAGGCGGGTGCTGAAACGGAGATGGAGGAAACGGCCGGGTCGCTCGATATCGGGGATGAGCTGGAAGCAATAATGGGGAGCGAATCAGAGGATGCCGAGCGGGCCTCCGTGACGGTTCCGGAGGAGGCAGCGGGCCAGGAAACGGTGGACGAAACGGCCGAGGATATGACTGAGACCGAAATCGAAGTCGGGACAGAGACGGAATCGGAGGTGGCCGGCTCGGAATCCCCCGAAATGCCGGTTTCGGAGCTGGATCTGTCCGATGCCGAGATGCCGGATATCGAGGCAAAGGAGGAATCCTCCACGCCGTCCGTGGACGTCGATCTCTCCGATCTGGAGAAGACCGTGGCGATTGACTGGTCGGCGGATGCCGGAACGCTGGATGAGTTGGTCGGCGGCCCCGATACGGAGCCGGCCAGGGATGCGGCATCGGAAAGCGGAGCGGTCGGGCCGGTCGGTGAAGAGGCGCAGGAGACGCAGGAAGTTGACGCATCCGGGGGCGGATCGGCGCCGACAGAAGAGACGGCAACGCCTTCCGGCATGCTGGATATCGATCTGGACGACATCGACCTGGAGGTGGCGCAGGAGACGCACGAAGATGCGGAGCCGGATGATTTCACCAGCACGGTGCAGTTGACGGTGAGTGCCGCAGACGCGACGGACGCGGGCGGGGAGCCCGGTCTGGAATCCGCGGAATCGGAGGCGCCGCCGGGGCTGGAAATCAGCCTGGATGACCTGGAGCTGGATGAAGAACGTTCTGAGCCAGAGCCTCACGACGACAGTGAAGAGGAGGAGGTCGATCTGGGGCCTGAGCTGGACACGCTGTTGCCCGAACTGGAACTGGAAGGGCCGGAACTGACGCTGGATGCGCTGGATGTGGACAAGGCCAAGAGCCTGCTGGCCGAGGGACGGCTCGATGAGGCGGAGTCCTTGTTCCGCTCGGCGGCTTCCGGCGGCTCGCGAGGCCAGGGATTGCTGGGTTTGGCCGAGTTGGCCATCCGTCGCGGAGATCTGGATCAGGCCCGGCAACTGTTGGAAGAGGCAGCATCCTTGGTGGATGACGTCAGTCGCGAATGGTTCGAGTCGTTGAAGCAGCAGGCCGATGCACGCTGACAGGCTGAGATGACAGGTTGAGATGACATTGCATCCGGTGGGGCGGCTGGCGTTGGGCGCGGGCGGTCTGGGTGCGGCGGCGCTGGCGCATGATCTTGGCGTGATGGCGGCAGGCAGCGTTGTTTGCATCCTGGCGATCCGGCGCCTGTCCGGCGACATGCGGCCGGTGCAGCGCGCGCTTGGATGGCTGCTCTGGCTGGTCGTTCCCATCCTGCTGTTGCACATGTTCATGACGCCGGGGGCGTTGATCCGGCCGGGCCTGCCCGTGACCCGTGAGGGCCTGGATATCGGCGTCCATCTGGCGATGCGTCTTATATTTGTGTTTCTGGCGGCCATGACCTGTTCGCGTTTGTTGCGTTTGGAGGAATGGCGCGCGCTGCTGCAACGCATGCCGTTTGCGGGAGCGCGGATGGACGCCTGGTTGCGGCTGCTGGGGCCGGTTCAGGAACGAACCATGGCCGTGATTCGTCGCCACGTTCCCCGGTGGCGGGCGCGGGCGCCGCATCGTTGGCCGGCCTTGCTGGTGTCGCTGGTGGCGGAGGTGCTGGAAGGCGGACGCATGGCCGCGCGCAAGGTCTGGGAAGATTGGGAACATGCGGCGCCTGCCGAATCCTTCCCGGCGCTGGATGCGCGTGCGTGGCTGGCGATGACGACGGGATTGTTGCTTCCGTGGATGGCATGGCTGGCATGACCCGTCGCATCGCGCTGGTGCTGGAGTATGACGGCCATGGGCTGTGCGGTTGGCAGCGACAGGACAACGGGCCCACGGTGCAGGCGCATCTGGAGGATGCGCTGGCGCGCATGGAGGGATGTCCGCGGCAAACGGTGGCTGCCGGCCGCACCGATGCGGGTGTGCATGCCGAGGCGATGCTCGTGCATGCCGACGTGTCCGCCGAGCGATTCTCCAGGGCGCCGCTGGCCTATGTGCACGGGCTGAACCAGCACTTGCCGGAGCGCATTCGAGTGTTGGCCGTGCGCGGCGTGGCGACCGATTTTCATGCCCGGTTTCAATGTCTGGAACGGGCTTATCGTTACCAGATCTGGAACCGGCCGACGGCGCCGGCCATTCATCGCTGGCGGCACTGGTGGCAGCCGCGGCCGCTGGATATCGAGGCGATGCGCGAGGCGGCGGCTTTGCTGATTGGCCGGCATGACTTCTCCAGCTTTCGCTCCAGCGGCTGCCAGGCGTCCGGGCCGGTGCGGGAATTGCGCGAAGTGCGCATCGAGCGCAATGGCTGGTGCCTCTGCGTGCATCTGCGTGCCGATGCCTTTCTGTATCACATGGTTCGCAACATCGTGGGAGCGTTGGCGCGGG
>CAYQMA010000024.1:0-15315 GCA_964418535.1 uncultured Zetaproteobacteria bacterium
GGCCAGTTCGTGCACTTGCGCGTCTCGCCCTGCCGGCCGATGCGCCGGCCAATCTCGATCATGCTGGCCGATCCCGCCCGCGGCACGGTGGACCTGCTCTACAAGGTGGTGGGCGCGGGCACACGGGAGCTCGCGGAGCGCCAGCCCGGCGAATCCCTTTCGGTGTTGGGGCCCATCGGCCGTCCGTTCGATCTTGCGGACGCATCCCGGCGCTATGTGCTGATCGGCGGCGGCGTCGGCATCCCGCCGATGATCTTCGCCGCCGACCGTCTGGCCGGCCGAGCCGAGACCGTGCTGTTCGCCGGTTCCGAGGCGCCGTTTCCGTTTGCGCTGAAGCCTTCGCAGTTCATTTTGCCCGGCATCGAAGGCAATGCGATTCTCGCCATCGAATCCATCGAGGCGCGCGGCGTGCCCTGCCGTCTGGCTTCGAATGCCGGACTCTACGGCTGCTTCGAGGGGCATGTGCCCGATCTGGCTCGCGCTTGGCTGGAATCGCTGGACGCGGCGGCGCGGGCGCGCTGCACGCTGCTTGCCTGCGGCCCGCATCCGATGCTGAAGGCCGTGGCGAACCTGGCCGCCGATTTGGGATTGCCTGCCTGGCTATCGTTGGAGGAATACATGGCCTGCGGCATCGGCGGCTGCGCCGGCTGCGTGGTGCGCACGCGGGAAGGCGACGGCGAGCATTACCGGCGCGTCTGCGTGGACGGGCCGGTGTTTCCGGCCGAGGTTCTGACGCTTTAGGACCGCCGGCGTCCGGGCTCTCGGAGGCGCTCCTTGCATCGGGCCGACTGCGGCCCCATAGAGGATGTGTAGGACATACACATCAAACCCAAGGAGCAGAAAGCCATGGACATGAATCGCATGACCCAGAAGGTGCGCGAAGCCCTGGCCAGCGCCCAGACGCTGGCGGCGCGGCTGAACCATCAGGAGCTGGATGGCGAACATCTGCTGGCGGAGTTGCTGGCGCAACAGGACGGGCTGGCGCCGCGGCTTCTGGAGCGGATGAATGTTTCGGTCGAGGCCGTTTCGAAGCTGGTGCAGGATGCGTTGGCCAGGCGTCCGAAAGTGACCGGCCAGGCGGCTGGCGGCATGTATGCCAGCCAGCGGCTCAACCGACTGTTCGCGCGCGCCGAGGACGAGGCCAAGGCGCTGAAGGACGAGTATATCTCGGTCGAACATGTGCTGCTGGCCTTCATCGAGGAAGGCAACGCCACCGACGCGGGTCGCATCCTGCGCGATCAGGGCGTGACCCGCGAAGGCTTCATGAAGGCGCTGGGCGAAGTGCGCGGCCATCAGCGCGTGACCACCGACGATCCCGAGGCGGGCTATGACGCGCTGAAGAAATACGGCGTGGATCTGGTGGAAATGGCGCGCGCCGGCAAGCTGGATCCGGTGATCGGCCGCGATGCCGAGATCCGCAGCGTGATTCGCATCCTGTCGCGCAAGACCAAGAACAATCCCGTGCTCATCGGCGAACCCGGCGTGGGCAAGACGGCCATCGCCGAGGGGCTGGCGCAGCGCATCCTCAAGGGCGACGTGCCCGAGGGGCTGAAGGATCGCACGATCTTCGCGCTGGACATGACGGCGCTGATGGCCGGCGCCAAATATCGCGGCGAGTTCGAGGAACGGCTGAAGGCGGTGCTCAAGGAAATCAAGGAATCCGAGGGCCGCATCATCCTGTTCATCGACGAGTTGCACACCATCGTCGGCGCCGGCAAGACCGAGGGCAGCACCGATGCGGGCAACATGCTCAAGCCGATGCTGGCCCGCGGCGAGCTGCACTGCATCGGCGCCACGACCCTGGACGAGTACCGCAAGTACATCGAGAAGGACGCGGCGCTGGAGCGGCGCTTCCAGCCGGTGATGGTGGAGCCGCCGACGGTGGAGGACACGATTTCCATCCTGCGCGGTCTGAAGGAGCGCTTCGAGGTGCATCACGGCGTCCGCATCCAGGATGCGGCGCTGGTGGCGGCGGCGACGCTGTCCGATCGCTACATCTCGGATCGTTTCTTGCCGGATAAGGCCATTGACCTGGTGGACGAGGCCTGCGCCTCGATCCGCACCGAGATCGACTCGATGCCGGCCGAGCTGGACGAAATCACCCGCAAGGTGATGCGGCTCGAAATCGAGGAAGCGGCGCTGAAGAAGGAAAAGGACGAGGCCAGCCGCGCCCGGCTCGAGGAGCTGCGCAAGGAGCTGGCCGACTTGAAGGAGCAGCGCGATGCGATGCGCGCCCGCTGGGAGCGGGAGAAGGAGAGCATCACCCGCATCCAGCAGCTGCGCGAGCAGATCGAGGAAACGCGGCGCGAGATCGAGGCGGCCGAACGCGCCTACGACCTGAACCGCGTGGCCGAGCTCCAGCATGGCGTGCTGCCGGAGCTGGAGAAGCAGCTCGCGGAGCTTGAGGCGAGCGAGCATGATGCGGAAAGCCTGCTCCAGGAAGAGGTGACCGAGGAAGAAATCGCCGAGGTGGTCGCCCGCTGGACGGGCATTCCGGTGACGCGCCTGATGCAGGGCGAGCGCGAGAAGCTCCTGCATCTGGACGAGGAGCTGCACAAGCGCGTGATCGGCCAGGACGACGCCGTCCGGGCGGTCGCGGACGCCGTGATGCGCGCCCGCGCCGGGGTCAAGGATCCGAAGCGGCCCATCGGCTCCTTCCTGTTCCTCGGGCCCACCGGCGTGGGTAAGACGGAGCTGGCCCGCACATTGGCGCGCGCCCTGTTCGACTCCGAGGACGCGATGGTGCGTCTGGACATGAGCGAATACATGGAGAAGCACGCGGTCTCCAGGCTGGTGGGCGCGCCTCCGGGCTATGTCGGCTTCGAGGAGGGCGGCCAGCTCACCGAGGCCGTGCGGCGCCGGCCCTATTGCGTGCTGCTGCTGGACGAGGTGGAGAAGGCGCATCCCGATGTGTTCAACATCCTGCTGCAGGTGCTGGACGACGGGCGGCTGACCGACAGTCATGGCCGGACGGTGGATTTCAAGAACACCATCGTCATCATGACCAGCAACATCGGCAGCGATATCCTGCTTTCGGGCATTGACGCCGAGGGCCGCATCAAGCCGGATGCGCGCGAAGCCGTGATGCGCGAGCTTTCCAGCCATTTCCGGCCGGAGTTTCTGAACCGGCTGGACGATGTGGTGCTGTTCTCGCCGCTGTCGCAGGCGGATATCGAGCGCATCGTGGATCTGATGATGGCCGAGGTGCGCGCCCGCCTGGAGGATCAGGGTATGAAGCTGGAGGTCACCGAAGCCGCGCGCGCGCTCATCGCCCGCGAAGGCTACGATCCGGTCTATGGCGCCCGGCCGCTGAAGCGCTTCATCCAGCGCGAGGTCGAAACGCCGATCGCCCGCGCCATCCTGCGCGGCACGGCGGAGCACCCGACCGTGGTCGTGGATGCGCGCGACGATCAGCTGGTGGTGGAGACCCGCTGATCTGTCTGCCTGACGGGACATGCGGGGCCGCACATTGCGGCCCCGCGCGCCGTCCAGCGCCCCTTGAGCATGGATCGTGTGCGGCGCGAATGCCCGCATTCCCCCAAGGGGTGCAATTATTCCCACTGGCGTGGCTTGACAAGCGGGCCAATACTTGCGCCACGAGCGGACTTGCGGTAGCAAGGCGCTTCCAATTCTCGAGAGGAGGTTCTCCATGAAGAAAGTGATGATGATGGCGGCCGCGGCCGCGTTTGTGATGGGCGCTGGCGTGATGGCGCCGGCCGATGCGCATGCGGGCGGCTTCAATGTCAAGAAGTGCAAGGCCTGCCATGCGGTGGGCAAGAAGAAGGTTGGCCCGGCCTGGAAGGACGTGGCGGCGGCCTACGGCAGCGCCGAGGAGCTGGCCAAGGTCTTCAAGGACGGCTTCAAGGTGGGTGACCGCAAGATGATCGCCGCCGATGGCAAGTGGAAGAGCAAGGCTGGCATGATGACCGGTCAGTACAAGAAGCTGATCAAGGGTCACGAGGACGAGGCCGCCAAGGCCCTGTTCGACGCCGTGGCTCGCGGCAAGATCTGAGGCTGATTTCAGCCTTTTCCGCATTGCGGACGCACACGGGGCGGCCTTCGGGCCGCCCCGATTTTTTCTTGTTCGGCGCTGCCGATCGGGCAGGCGGCGGGTGGATGTTTGATTTACTTTACAGGCGTTCGCTTTTATAAATAATCCGCGCCATGACCGGCAGCCGCATTTCCGACCGCATCCGCACCCTGCGCGAGGCGCGCGGGCTTTCGCAGCGCGCGCTGGCCGAGGCGGCGGGCATCAGCGCCGCGGCGCTGTCGCAAATCGAATCGGGCCAGACCTCGCCCTCGGTGGCCACGCTGGAGAAGCTGGCCGACGGCCTGGGCATTGCGGTGGCTTCGTTCTTTCTGGACGAGGGGCGGCGTGGCGACGTGGAAATCTTCTCACTGGACGAGCGTCCGGGCGTGCAACTGGGCGGTCGCTGCCGGCTGACGCCGCTGGCCGCGCAGTGGATGGCCTCGCCGTTCGAGCCCCTCTTGGTGCGTCTGGCGCCGGGCGGCGAGCTATCCGAGCAACCGTTCGGCATTGGTGGCGAGACCGAATATGTCTGGGTGCGTCGGGGGCGCGCGATTCTCGAATACGATGGCGAGGCGCACGAACTGAACGAGACCCAGTCCGTCTATTACGATCCGCGCAAGGCGCACAACTGGCGCAATCCCTTCGAGCAGCCCTGCGAGCTGCTGATGGTGCACGCCCGATGACCGCAGCGACGATGCCGCTACCGCTCTCGCTGGGTCTGGCAGCGCTCGGCACGTCGCTGCTGGCGGCGCTGGCCGCGGGCCTGGTGGCGCGCCAGGACGATCTGGCGCGGCGGCTTGCATTCGCCCTGTTGGGGCTGTCGGCCGTGCTGGCGCTGGCCGCCGGTGTTTCGGGCCTGGTTGCTGCGGGCGACGGCCGGGCGGCGTTCGCCGCCACGTTGCCGGTGGGCTTGCCCTGGCTGCCGATGCATCTGCGCATGGATGCGTTGGCTTCCTTCGGCATGATGACCATCGGCGCCTTGCTGCTGGCGGTGGCGATCTATTCCATCGGTTATCTGCGCGGCCACCACGATCTGGGGCCGCTGTCCGTGTTCATGGCCCTGTTCGTGGCCGGCATGCAGGGCGTGGTGATGGCCGATGACGCCTTCGCCTTCATGCTGTTCTGGGAGCTGATGAGCGTGTCCTCCTGGTTTTTCGTCGTGCACGAGCACCGCGAGGCGGCGAACCAACAGGCGGGCTTTGTCTATTTGGTGATGGCGCATGTGAGCGGATTGTTGATTCTGGGCGCGTTCGCCGTGCTCCACGGCGCCGCCGGATCGTTCGGATTCGAGGCGATGCGGCATGCGAATCTCTCGGTTGCGCAGGCCTCGGCGGCCTTTTTGCTGGCCGCCTTCGGTTTCGGCATGAAGGCCGGCGTCGTGCCGATGCATGTGTGGCTGCCCGAGGCGCATCCGGTGGCGCCGAGCAACGCTTCGGCGCTGATGAGCGGCGTGATGATCAAGGTGGCGATTCTGGGCTTTTTGCGCCTGGTCTGGGATTTGATCGGCGTTTCCGATTTCCAGTGGTGGTGGGGCGCGCTGGTGCTCGCCGCCGGTTCCGCCTCGGCCGTGACCGGGGTGCTGCTGGCGCTGCAACAGCATGACCTGAAGCGTCTGCTCGCCTGGCACTCGGTCGAGAACATCGGCATCATCCTGATCGGCGTGGGGCTGGCGATGATCTTCGCCCGCTACCACCATCCGCTGCTGGCGGCGCTGGGCCTGATCGCGGCGCTCTATCACACGATCAATCACGCCCTGTTCAAGGGGCTCTTGTTCATGGGCGCGGGCGCGGCGCTGGAGGCCACCGGCACGCGCAACATGGAGGCGATGGGCGGGCTGATTCACCGCATGCCGGTGACGGCGGCATTGTTTCTGGTGGCCTGCGTGTCCATTTCGGCGCTACCGCCGTTCAATGGCTTCGTATCCGAATGGCTGACTTTTCAGACGGCCCTGCTGGCGCCGGCGCTCGAAGGCTCGCTGCTGGCCATGCTGATTCCGTTTTCCGCTTCGATGCTGGCCCTGGCCGGGGCGCTGGCCGCCGCCTGTTTCGTCAAGGTGTTCGGCGTCGTGTTTTTGGGCCTGCCGCGCAGCGAGGCGGCGCAGACGGCGCGCGAGGCCGATGCCTGGATGCGCGCGGGCATGGCATTGCCGGCCGTGGCCTGCCTGCTGCTGGGCGTGTTGCCGACGCTGTTCATTCCGCTGATTGATGCGGTGCCGAAAATGCTGGCGCACGCATCGCTGGCGGGCTCGGTGCATGCGCACGGCTGGCTGTGGCTGACGCCGGTGGCCGTCGAACGCGCCTCCTATGCGCCGGGCGTGGTGTTGGGTGGCATGGTCGCATTGGCGGCGGCGGCCTGGCTGTGGTTGCGACGGAAAGGACAGCCCGTGCGGCGCGCGCATCCCTGGAGTTGCGGCCATCCGCGGCTCTCGCCCCGGATGCAGTACACGGCCACGGGCTTTTCGCAGCCGCTTCGGCGCATCTTTTCCGGCATCTATCAGCCGGACGAGCATCTGGCGCGGGAAGATGCCGGTCATCCGCTCTTGGTGCGGGTCGTGGCGTTTTCCGTCCATGTGCGGGATGTCTCCTGGCGGCTGATCTACGGGCCGCTGACCCGCGCTCATGAATGGATGGCGGATTTCATGGCGCGGCAGCACCGGCGGGGGCTGCACGGTTGGCTTGCCTGGATGTTTGTGACCGTGCTGGTGCTGCTGGGCTGGCTGCTCGGCGGGGTTGCGGCATGAGCCTGATGCTGGCCAACATCCTGCAGGCGGCGCTGCTGGTGGTGGCGGCGCCGTTGGCTGCCGGATTCGTCAAGACATTCAAGGCCCGACTGCAGAACCGGCGGGGGCCGGGCATCTGGCAGCCCTGGCGCGATCTGGTCAAGCTTTTCGGCAAGGAAGCGGTGGCGCCCGAGCATGCCTCGTGGATCTTTCGCGCCGCGCCCTATCTGGTGTTCACGTCCACCGTGATGGCCGCCAGCGTCGTGCCGGTGCTGATCGTGGACAGCCCGTTTGCACTGACGGCGGATGTGATCGCGCTGGCCGGGCTGCTGGCCATCGGTCGCTTCTTCACGGCGCTGGCCGGCATGGACGCCGGCATGGCCTTCGGTGGGCTGGGCGCAAGCCGCGAAATGACCTTTTCGGCCCTGGCCGAGCCGGCCATGCTGATGGCCGTGTTCGTGCTTTCGGTGGCCGCGCACAGCACCAATCTCTCGACCATGGTGCATCATGTGCTGGAAACGGGGCTGGAGCTCAAGCCGTCGATTGCCTTCGCGCTGATTGCGATGGTGATGGTGGCGGTGGCCGAAAACGGCCGTATTCCGGTGGACAATCCGGCCACTCACCTGGAACTGACGATGATTCACGAGGCGATGATTCTGGAGTATTCGGGCCGGCATCTGGCGCTGATCGAGTGGGCCAGCCAGATCAAGCTGGTGCTGTTTGCGACGCTGATCTTCGATCTGTTCCTGCCCTGGGGCGTGCATGCGGCGGCATCCTTCTCCGCCGTCGGGCTGTTGACGGCGCTGGGGGTCTGGCTGCTGAAACTGGCGATTCTGCTGGCGGCGCTGGCGCTGACGGAAACCTGGCTGGCCAAGATGCGCCTGTTCGAGGTGCCGCAGTTCCTGAGCGCGGCCTTCTTCATCGCCCTGCTCGGCATGTTCAGCCATTACATTCTGGAGGTGGGCGCGGGATGAGCGTGGCGCTGCTGCAACAGGTCATCACGATGGCGGCGGCGTTTCTGCTGCTGATTTCGTTCGCATTGCTGGCGCAGAAGCGCCTGCTGTCGGTGCTGCACTGGTTCGCGATGCAGGGCGTGGTGCTGGCGGCGGTGACGGCGCTGGTCGGCCATGCCAACGATTCGGTGGAGTTGTATGTCTCGGCGGCCGTCACGCTGGCATTGAAGGGCGTGTTGCTGCCCTGGCTGCTGTGGAAGATCATCCGCAAGCTGAACGTGCACCGCGAGGTGGAGCCGTTGGTCAATATTCCGCTGACCATGCTGATTGCGGCGGCGGTGGTCGTGTTCGCCTTTGTCGTCGCCCTGCCCATCGAGAAGTTGTCGCACCTGTTGACGCGCAACACCATCGCCATCGCCACGGCCAATGTGCTGCTCGGCATGCTGATGATGATCACCCGGCGCAAGGCGGTGACACAGGTGGTGGGCTTTCTGGCCATCGAGAACTCGCTGTTCTTCGCCGCCATCGGCGCCACCTACGGCATGCCGATGGTGGCCGAGCTGGGCGTGGCGTTCGACGTGCTCATCGCGACCATCGTGTTCGGGCTGTTCTTCTACCAAATCCGCAGCACCTTCGATTCGCTGGATCTGGACGCCATGGAGGAGGGACGATGAGCCCCTTGGCCTGGTTTGCCACGCTGCTGGCGGCGCCGCTTGCGGGCGCGGGCGTGCTGGCGCTGATCCGCAGCGAGCGGGTGGCGGCGCGCGTCAATGTTGCGGCCAGCCTGGCGGGCCTGGTCGCCAGCTTGGCGCTGGCCGCCATCGTGCTGCGCCAGGGTCGCATCGTCACGCCCGGCGACTGGTTCTTCCTCGACAGCTTCAATGTGTTTCTGGTGGCGTTGACCGCCTTCGTCTCCACCACCACGGCGATTTTTTCGGGCCCCTACATGCGGCATGAACGGGCGCACGGGCGCGTGGATGAGAAGCGGCTGCGGCTCTATCACGCGATGTTCCAGCTCTTTGTGTTCGGCATGTTTTTGGGCCAGACCTCGAACAACATGGCCATCATCTGGCTGTCGCTGGAGGTAGCCACGCTGGCGACGGTGCTGCTGGTGTCCCTGTACCGGACGCAGGCCTCGATCGCCGCAGCCTGGAAATACCTGATTCTGTGCGGCGTGGGCATTTCGCTGGCTTTGTTCGGCACGGTGCTGTTGTTCTTCACCTCGTCGGAAGCGCTTGGCCATGGCGAGGCGGCGCTGACCTGGACCCGGCTCATCGAGGCGGCGGGACAGCTCGACCCGGTGGTGATGAAGCTGGCCTTCGTGTTTCTGCTGATCGGCTACGGCACCAAGGTGGGCCTGGCGCCGATGCACGCCTGGCTGCCCGACGCCCATGCCGAGGGCCCGACGCCGGTTTCGGCCGTGCTCTCCGGCCTGCTGCTGAATCTGGCGCTCTATGCGCTGGTGCGCTGCAAGATGCTGGTGGATGCGGCCGCCGGAGCCGATTTCGCCGGCCATCTGATGATGGGGTTCGGGTTGACGGCGCTGTTGGTGGCGGCGTTCTCGCTGCACCGGCAGACGGACATCAAGCGCATGTTTTCCTTTTCCTCAATCGAGCACATGGGGCTGATGACGTTTGCCTTCGGCATCGGCACGCCATTGGCCGGATTCGCGGCCATGTTGCACATGACCACGCATTCGCTGGTCAAGTCCGGCATCTTCTTCACCGTGGGGCATGCGGCGCAGAACATGGGCACGCAGGCGATGGAGCGGATTCGCGGCCTGATCGCGCATCAGCCGGGCATCGGCTGGGGGTTGCTGATCGGCACCTGCGCCATTGCGGGCTTTCCGCCCTTCGGCGTGTTCGCCAGCGAATTTCTGGTGTTCTCGGCGGCGTTGAAGTCGGCGCCGTGGACGACGGGCGTGCTGCTGGCCGGGCTCCTGATCGCGGCGGCGGGGTTGTTCCGGTTCGTGCCGCGCATGTGTCATGGCGATCCGCCCGACGAGGCCGTGCAGGTGCGCGCGAACATGCTGCCGGTCTATGTGCATCTGGCGCTGGCCCTGGCGCTGGGCCTGTCCGTTCCGGGCTTTCTGGCCCAGTGGTATGAGCAGGCGGCGCGCATTGTCGCCGGAGGCGGCGCATGATCCACGAGGCCAACACCTGGTTTGCGGAACGGCTGTCGGACGCCGGCATCGTCACCCGCTATCTGGAGGATCACCATCCCACGCACATGCCCTGCCTGGAGCTGCGACGGCTGGACTGGACCGACGCGGCCGAGGAGGCCCGGCGTCATGACATGCGGCTGGTCAGCCTGTGGGCGGCCGAGGGCGGCGCCCATGATGCGGACGTGCTCTATGCCTACATGGCCTTTGCACATCCCGAGCACCGTCATGTGCTGCTGCGCACCAGTCTGGATGCGAAATCGCCCGCACTGCCGGATATTTCGCGGCATTATGTGGCCGCCGTCCGCATGGAGCGCGCGATGCAGAGCCTGTTCGGCATCCGCGTCGAGGGATTGGCCGATCAGCGGCCTTGGATACGTCATGAACATTGGCCGGAACAGGCCTTACCGCTGCGTCGGGATTTCCCCCGCGACATGCGCCTGAGCCATGAGGAGGGCGGGTATCCCTTTGCCGAACCGCAGGGCGATGGCGTACACGAAATCCCGGTGGGGCCGGTGCATGCGGGCATCATCGAGCCCGGCCACTTCCGCTTCCATGTCGTCGGCGAAACGATTCTGAACATGGAGGAACGCCTGGGCTATGTCCACAAGGGCATCGAAAAACGCTTCGAGGGCCTGACGGCTGCGGAAGGCGCGCGGCTGGCCAGCCGCATTTCGGGCGATTCGGCTGTGGCCCATGCCTGGACCTTTGCCCAGGCCTGCGAAACGGCGGCCTATCTGGAGGTTCCGTCCCGCGCCAGCGCGCTGCGCGCCGTGCTCTGCGAACGCGAGCGCATGGCCAATCACATCGGCGACATCGGCGCCATCTGCAACGATGCAGCCTTCGCCTTCATGCACGCGCAGATGCAACGGCTGCGCGAAGACATGGCGCGGCTGCACCGGGAGCTGTTCGGGCACCGGCTGTTGTTCGACCAGATCGTGCCGGGCGGCGTGGCGCGCGACCTGCCGGCTGCGGATGCGGCGCGTCTCAAGGAACAGACGCGCGCTATTGCGGCGGAAGTCGAACGCCTGCGCGCCATCTATGCCGATCATCCCTCTATTCAGGAGCGCGTGCAGGGCTCCGGGCCGGTCTCACCCGAACAGGCGCGCGATGTGGGCCTTTTGGGCTATGCCGGCCGCGCTTCGGGGGTGGCCGTGGACGAGCGGGTGGAGGAGGCCTATGCGCCCTACGATACGCTCGAGGTGCGCATGCCGGTGTTCACGGCCGGCGACGTGGCCGCCCGTGTCGAGGTGCGTTTCGAGGAGGTGGCGGAATCCGCCCGCCTCATCGCTGAACTGCTGGACAACCTGCCGGAAGGCGAAACTCGACTTCCCTTCGAGCCTCCGGAGGCGGGCATTTCGGGATTCGCGGTGATCGAGGGCTGGCGCGGCGAGATCGCGGGCTGGGCCCGGTTCGGTCGGGACGGGCGGCTGGATCGCTATGCGGTGCGCGATCCCTCGGCCATCAACTGGCTCGGTCTGGAACTGGCCGTGCGGCATGTGCCGGTGCCGGACTTCCCGCTCAACAACAAATCGTTCAATTGCTCGTATTCGGGCCACGATCTGTAGGATTTGCAACGATGCGACTGTTCAGAACCATTCTGAAAACCGGGATTCGCACCGAGGCGCTGCCGACGCCCGAGGAAGGTGCGATCGAGACGCTGGGCAGCCGCCTTCAGGAAGCCGTGCGCCGGCATTTCCGCGGTTCGCTGGCCATTCGCGAGGTGGATGCCGGTTCCTGCAATGGCTGCGAACTGGAGATTCATGCCACGAACAACTGCTACTACGATCTGGAGCGCTTCGGGTGCCATTTCGTCGCCAGCCCCCGCCATGCGGACATGCTGCTGGTCACCGGCCCGGTGAGCGTGAACATGAAAACGGCGCTGGAAATGACCTGGGAAGCCGTGCCCGAGCCGAAACTGGTGGTGGCTGTGGGCGATTGCGCCGCGCATTGCGGCGTGTTCGGCCGCGACAATTATGCGGTGGCGGGCGCCGTGGCCGACATCATCCCGGTGGACGCGGTCGTGCATGGCTGTCCGCCCACGCCAGCGGACATCATCCACGGCATCCTGGCCGCCATCGAAGGGCGCGAAACGGCATAAAACCGGTTAGCATTCCCCGCATGGCCATCGTCAATCGCCGGGCCCGGCACGATTATCACATTCTGGAAACCTTCGAGGCCGGCCTCATCCTGACCGGGCCGGAGGTGAAATCCATTCGCGCCGGGCAGGCCAGCCTCGCCGAAGCGCATTGCGTGGTGCGCAACGGCAAGGTGCTCCTGGTCGGTTGCCACATCAATCCCTACAAACCGGCGGCGATGCACAATCCCGCCGACCCGCGGCGTACCCGCGAACTGCTGCTGCACAAGCGGGAGATCAGCCGCCTGACCGGCAAGCTCAAGGAGAAGGGCCTGACGCTCGTGCCGCTGAAGCTCTACTTCAACGAGCGCGGCTACGCCAAACTCCAGCTTGGCCTGTGTCGCGGCAAGAAGCTTTACGACAAACGCCATGCCATCAAGGAACGCGAGGTGAAGCGCGACCTCGCCCGCCGCTACAAGACGCGCTGACGTCTCGCCGTTTCCCGTCTATAACGGGGAACGGGAGGTGCGTCATGGCTCAGGTCTGCATCGCGGTCATCCACGGCATGGGCTCGCAACGTCCGGGCTACAGCCGGCCCATGCGGGATGAAATCAACCGGCGTTTGGGTTTGAAGGCGGCGCGGGTTTCGTGGCGCGAAATCTACTGGGCCGACATCCTCGAATCACGGGAACGGGAATTCCTGCGCGACGCCAATGCCGACAACGAGCTGGACTGGCTGCGCCTGCGCCGTTTCATGCTCCGCGCCTTTGGCGACGCCTCGGCCTATCGCCGCACCGGCGATGCCTGCTCCTCGGCTTATTGCGACATCCATGCCCGCATCCGCGATGCCATCGCCGCGCTCGATCCGGGCGAGGATGCGCCGCTCATCGTGATGGCGCACTCCTTGGGCGGGCACATCATGTCCAACTATATCTGGGATATGCAACAAGGGCGGCCAATCGCGCCGCCCGGCGACAGTCCGTTCCAGCGGCTGGAAACGCTGGCCGGCCTCATCACCTTCGGTTGCAACATTCCGCTGTTCACGCTGGCCTGGCGTAAGTCGGACATCCATCCCATTCGCTTTCCCGGCCAAGCGCTCGACCCGGCCGCGCGGCAACGGGCGCGCTGGCTGAATTTCTTCGATCCGGACGACGTGCTCGGCTATCCGCTGCAACCGATCAATGCCCGTTATGCCCGCGTGGTCAGCGAGGACATTGCCATCAATGTCGGCGGTTTGCTGGCGAGCTGGAATCCGATGTCGCACCAGTCCTACTGGACGGACAACGATTTCACCCGGACCGTGGCGCGATTCGTCGGAAGCTGGCTGGAATAAGCCCCAAACCAGAACGGGAGGCCCGAAGGCCTCCCGCGCATGCCTGAAAACGGCCGGATATCAGTTGCGGCTCTTGTCCACGATCTTGGACTGACCGATCCAGCTCATCATCGCGCGCAGTTGCTCGCCCACGCGCTCGATTTCATGCTCGGAGGCGAGCCGCCGCTTGGCGTTCATCGAAATCTTGCCGGAATTGCATTCCTCGACGAACTCGCGCGCGAAGTCGCCGTTCTGGATCTCCTTCAGAATCTTGCGCATCTCGGCCTTGGTTTCCTCGGTGATGATGCGCGGGCCGCGCGTGAGGTCGCCGTACTCGGCCGTGTTGGAGATGGAGTAGCGCATGTTCGCGATGCCGCCCTCGTAGATCAGGTCCACGATCAGCTTCACCTCATGCAGGCACTCGAAATAGGCCATCTCGGGCGGATAGCCCGCCTCGACCAGCGTTTCGAAGCCGGCCGTAATCAGCGCCGTCAGGCCGCCGCAGAGCACGGCCTGCTCGCCGAACAGGTCGGTCTCGCACTCGTCGCGGAAGGTGGTCTCAATCACGCCGGCGCGGGTGCCGCCGTTGGCCTTGGCATAAGACAGCGCCAGCGCCTTGGCGTTGCCGGTGGCGTCCTGATCCACGGCAATCAGGCTGGGCACGCCGCCGCCCTGGGTGTAGGTATGGCGCACCAGGTGCCCCGGGCCCTTCGGCGCAATCATGATCACGTCCAGATCGCCGCGCGGCTGGATGGTGCCGAAATGGATGTTGAAACCGTGCGCAAACGCCAGCGCCGCGCCTTCCTTCAGGTTCGGCTCGATCTGCTCGCGATAGACCTGCGCCTGATTTTCGTCCGGCAGCAACACCATGACCACGTCGGCGCCGGCCACGGCCTCGGGGATGTCGGCCACCTTGAGGCCCTCCTTTTCGGCCTTCTTGCGAGACGCCGAACCGGCACGCAGTCCCACCGTCACGTCCACACCGGAATCCTTCAGGTTCAGCGCATGGGCGTGTCCCTGCGAGCCGTAGCCCAGAATGGCCACCTTTTTGCTCTGGATGATGGACAGATCGGCGTCGTCATCGTAATAAATCGTCATAGCCATGGTGCTGTTCTCCTTGTTGAAACTCGCAAATCCGAAAGGAGGCGCAGGATAGCCGCTTTGCCGCTGGAATTCACGCCTTTGTTGCGTAACGTTGGCGCAACGCACCCATCGGATATGGAGGACGCATGCTGACCATCATTTCGCCCGCCAAGAAACTGGATATCGAAACGCCTGCGCCGGTGTCGGCGTTCAGCCAGCCGGATTTTCTGGACGAAGCGGAAACCTTGGTCTCGATCCTGCGCGGCAAGGGTCCCGAAGAGCTTCAGGCGCTGATGCGCATCAGTCCGAAGCTGGCCGAGCTGAATGCGCGGCGCTATGCCTGGTGGCATCGCCCGTTCACGCCGGAGAATGCCAAGCAGGCCCTGTTCGCCTTTCGCGGCGATGTCTATGCGGCGTTGGACGCGGACAGCCTCGATGACGACGCCATCGCCTTCGCCCAGGAGCATCTGCGCATCCTTTCAGGTTTGTATGGTTTGTTGCGGCCGCTGGATCTGATGCAGGCCTACCGGCTGGAGATGGGGACGCGGCTCGCCAATCCCGCCGGGCGCGATCTCTATGCCTTCTGGCGGGATCGCATCACCGAAGCGATCAATGCCGAACTGGCGCGGCAGCAAACGGCCGTGCTCGTCAATCTCGCCTCCGGTGAATACGCGAAGGCCGTATCCTTTTCGGATGTGGCCGGGCGCGTGATCCATGTGCATTTCAAGGAGCGACGCGACGACGGCTGGCGGGTGATCGGCATTCATGCCAAGAAGGCGCGCGGCATGATGTGCCGCTTCATGCTGGAGCGGCGGGTGGACGAGCCGGAAGCGCTGCTTTCGTTCAACGACGGCGGCTATGCCTTCCGGCCGGAAATGTCCACCGACTCGGACTGGGTCTTCGGGCGCTGAGACTTGCGAAATAAATGGTGGGCCCACCACCCACCGAATAGCTGTTCAGAGCCGTCCGGCGCTGTCTGC
>CAYQMA010000025.1:0-15186 GCA_964418535.1 uncultured Zetaproteobacteria bacterium
TTCTGCAACTGGCTTCGGATGCCGGATTCGACGTGGCGGCCACCGAGTTTTCCGAAGCCGCGGTCACGAACCTTCGCCGCCGTCTGCCCGGTGCGGATATCCGCCAGGGGGAGATTGAGGATATGGCGTGGCCGGCGGAGTCCTTCGATATCGTGACCGCCTGGCACAGTCTGGAGCATATGCGGCGGCCGTTTGCGGCATTGGCGGCGATGTATGCGGCTCTGAAGCCGGGTGGTGTGCTGATGGTTGCCGTGCCGAACCGGAACAATCACTTGATGCGGTTATTCTATCGCTTGGCCCGTGGTCGGGCATATCCCTTGTTTTCCTTGCATGCCAAGGAAATCCATCTGTCGCATTTCACGCCTGCAAGCTTGCGACGGGCAGCGGAACAGGCAGGGTTTCATGTGCGGCGATTGGAACCGGATCGGGCCATGGTGGAGCCAGCCAAACGGCTGATCGATGCCGTGGCTCGGTTGGGCTTTTACATGACCGGATACCTTGGCGCCGAAGCAATGCTGTTGACGGCGGAAAAAGGGGTGAGGAAATGAGGCGCGGCACAGACTCGATGCTTGCCCTGGCGATTGGAGAGCAGGTGGCCGGCATTCATCGCGCTGTCGCAACGGCGGCGCGGCGCGCGTACGGACAGGTCGGTTGAGCGCAAGCATTCTGGTGGATGGCCGCGAGTTCGTGGCCGGGCGCCGGACGGGCATCGGGCGCTTTCTGGAAGGCTTGCTGGATGCCGCGCTTCGATTTCAACCAGAATGGCGGGTGACGGTGGCCATGCGCAAGGATTGCGCCCTGCCGGAAGTTCTGCGCGGCAGGGTGGAGGAAGGGTATCTGCCGCATATGCCCGAGCTGTTCTGGCCCCATCTGGCGCAGGGCTACGATCTGTTTCTCAGCCCCTATCCCAAGCTGCCCTGGCGGCGCTTGCCCTGCCCGGCCATCCACACCGTGCATGATGTGCTGTATCTGACGCACCCGGCCTATCGGGGCAACCGGCTTCGCGTATGGGGCGGTCGGATGCGCCTGAAGCGAGCCCTTGGGCAAGCGGCACTGACTTGGTTCGATTCGCGCGCCTCCATGCAGGCTTGCCAGGAACTCGCGGACGTGCCTCACGGCGTGGTGCGCTTTCCGGCCATTGATGCGCGGTTTGCGCCGGCGGCGGATGCGGATCCGGACGATCCGCCGTTTTTCCTGTTTGTCGGCAACGGGTTGCCGCACAAGAATCTTCAACTGCTTCTGCGGGCGGTGGAGGACGTGGAGGCGGGGTTGGTATGCGCGGGCGTGCGCGATGCCGGGCCTTGGCTGGCGCATCTTGCATCCGGGGTGCGAGGGCGGGTGGTGTTTCGCGGCGCGGTCAGCGATGCGGAACTGCTTGATCTCTACCGGCGGGCCACGGCGCTGCTGCTTCCGTCCACGGCCGAGGGTTTCGGTTATCCGCCGCTGGAGGCCATGGCCTGCGGCACGCCGGCCATCGTGTCCGACATTCCGGTGTTGCGTGAAACGACGGGCGGGGCCGCGATGCTGTGCCCGGCGAATGATGCCCTGGCCTGGCGCAAAGCGATGAATGCGATGCTGAATGGCGAAACGCGCCGGGTCTGGCGGGAGAAGGGCATGGCTTACGTTGGGAAACTGCGTGCGCCGGAAGGCTGGCGCGCGCATGTGGAGGACATGGCGCGCGTGATGGGCACGGAGGAGGCGCGCAACTGATGTGCGGCTTCGTTGCGGTTCTGGGTCGGGCGGGCGCGGGCGAGCTGGAACGCATGGCCCAGGCGGTGGCCCGGCGCGGTCCGGATGACCGGGGTTCGTTTGATGATGGGCGTTTTGCCGCCATTCATCATCGCCTGTCCATCATCGGTCCGGACGAGCGGGGCCGCCAGCCGATGACGGCTGATGACGTGACCGTGCTGTTCAACGGCTGCATCTACAATCATCAGGCGTTGCGGCGCGAACTGGAGGCGGACGGCGTGCGTTTCGTTTCCGAAGCCGATACGGAAGTGCTGCCGCATCTGTATCGAAAGTATGGTGATACAATGTTCGAACATCTGCGCGGCATGTTCGCCATCGTGCTGTGGGATGCGCGGCATGCACGCTTGCTGGCGGCTCGGGATCCGTTTGGCGAGAAGCCGCTGTTCGTTTGCACGCAGGATGGGCGCGCCGGATTGGCCTCCACGCTCGATGCCTTCGAGGCGGGCGATTGGCGATTGACGCCCGATGTGCGGGCGGTTCGCGAGGTGCTGGTGCGGATGCGGGTGGAAGCGCCGCGCACGATGTATCGCGAAGTTTGGCAATTGCCGCCGGGTTGCCTTGTGGCGCTGAAGCCCGGTGAAACGTCCGAGCCAGAACGCTATGCGCGCCTTCCCATGCCAGCGGATGACGAAAGGATGTCGTTCGATCAGGCCCGCGCCGAATTGGAGACGCGGCTGGATCGGGCCTTTGCCGCGCGGACGGTCGCGGATCGTCCCTTGGCCGTGTTTCTCTCCGGCGGCGTGGATTCCTCGCTCATCGCCGAGTCGCTGGCGCGCCAGATGACGGGGCGCTTGCGCACTTTTTCGGTGCGCTTTGCCGACGGTGCGCCGGACTACGACGAGAGCGGCTGGGCCAGCCGGGTGGCGCGTCATATCGGCAGCGAACATGAGGTGCTGGAGGTGCGCGCCGAGGCGCACGCCTCGCTGGAGGCCCTGGCGGCGGCATTCGATCAGCCGGTGACCAATGCGGCGGCGTTGCCGACCTGGCTGATTGCCCGGGCCGCCAAGGCGCATGTGGATGTGGCCTTGTCGGGCGTTGGAGGGGACGAGCTGTTCGGGGGCTATCCTCGATATTTGGGCATGGCCTGGCATGCGCGCATGCGCCGGATGCCGGGGCGGGGAATTCTGCTGGCATTGATCCGGCGGCTGGGGGATTCTGGCGACAGCCGCAACGTGCGCGGGCGTCTTCGGCGCTTTCTCGAGGGACTGGACGAGGCGCCCGAGCAGGCATGGATGCGCTGGACGGCGACAACGGCGGCGGATTGGGACGAGATGATTGTCTTGCCACGCCCGCCGGTTGAAGCGGATGCCGGGTGGCAGGCCTGGAGCGAGGATGAAGGGGGGCTGGCCGGTTTGCTGGCGCGATTCGGGCCGGTGAACGGCGCGATGGCCTGGGATCGCCTCACCTACCTGCCGGATGACTTGCTGGCGATGGGCGATCGCATGAGCATGGCGCACGCGCTGGAGCTGCGCGCACCGTTTCTCGATCTGGAACTGGCGGATTGGGCCTTGCGGCTGCCGGCCTCGTTCAAGGTGGGTGGTGCGCCCTGGCGCGAGGGCCTGAAGCTGTTGCTCAGGGCCGTGGCGCGCCGGCGGTTGCCGCCGGAGGTGGTGGAAAGGCCCAAACAGGGGTTCATGGCGCCGGTCAAGCACTGGCTGCGCGGCCCGCTGGCCCGGGAGGTGCGGCGCCTGGCCGAGCATGCGCCCCTGGGCGGGCTGGTGCGGCCCGACTTCGTGCGCCGGGAATGGCGCCGGCATGAAGCCGGCGAGGATCGTTCGGATATCTTGTGGGGGCTGTTGCTGATGGATGCATGGATGCAGCGCCGGGACTGGCGGTTCTGATGCGGGTGTTGCTGGTGGCCGACGTGTCGGCCGAGCAGGTGGTGGGCGGCGCTGAGCGCATGCTCGATCGACATGTGCGGGCGCTGGCTGCCGAACATGAGGTCACGGTGCTGAGCCGTCAGCCGCGGCCGGATGCGCCGCTGGAAATCACGGTGGCCGGCGGCGTGACCGAACATCGGCTGCCGTTTTCGGGCGATCGCGGCGCCCGCGGTTTGTGGGAGCTGGTGCGCGGCGCCCGCGACTGGTGGCGGCGGCACCGGCATGACTTCGATGTGGTCGTGGCCGAGCAGCCCTTTGCGATGTGGGCATTGTGGCGGGCCGGGTGCCGCCTGCCGAGGGTGCAAGTCTGCTATGCCTTCGCTTACGAGGAATATGCCACGCGCCACGGACTGGATTGGGGATGGAAACATCAGCTGATCGGCATCGGGATGCGCCGGATTGAGGGCGAGCTTTATGCGACGGCGAAGCGGTTGTTCGTGCTCAGCGATTATTCCCGGCGACGTTTGGCCGAAGCGTTTCCGGACGTGATCCGGCCGGTGGACGTGGCTTGGGCCGGCACGGAAATCCGGCCGCTGTATGACGAAGCATCGCGCGCTGCCGCCCGGCAGGATTTGGGATGGGACGGGCCGGTGGTTGTGTCGCTGCGCAATCTGGTGCCGCGGCAGGGCCTGGACATGCTGGTTCAGGCGGCGGCCATCCTGCGACACGACTTGCCGGAGCTTCGTTGGTGCGTGATCGGCGACGGCCCCTTGCGGGAGGGCCTGGCATGGCTGGCGCGGCAGCTTTCGGTGGAGGACATCGTTGAGTTTACGGGTTTCTTGCCCGAAGCGGAGGTGAAGCGTCGGCTGGAAGCCGCCGATGCCTTCATGCTGCCGACCCGGGCGTTGGAAGGGTTCGGCTTGGTGACGGTGGAAGCGAACGAGCGCGGACTGCCGGTGGCGGCCACGCCGGCCGGCGCGAATCCCGAAGTGGCGGGCGCCAGTCCGGACAATGTGGTGGCCGAGGCCATCCGACCGGATGCATTGGCGGATGCGGTGCGCGAGCTTCTGGGCCGGAATGAGGATCACATGGCGCGGGCCAGACGACTGCACGCACATGTACGTCGTCAATTCGACTGGGCCAGGCATGATGCCTTGTTGCTGCAATCGGTGACGCGGCTTCGTTCGTGAAGGTTCTGCATTTCATTACCCGGCTGGATGGCGGCGGATCGGCAGTCAATACATTGATTTCGGCGACCGCGCAGCAGCAGGCTGGGCATGCGGTGTGCTTGGCTCATGGGCCGGGCGTGGAGTCGCAAATGACGGAAACGGAACGCGACCGGCTTGAGGAACGACTGGCCCGGTTCCGCGAGGCCGGCGGACGCACGCGGCTTGTGCCGCACCTGCTGCGCGCGCCGGGCTGGCGCGATGCCTTGGCCTGGCATGAGGCGAAGCGGCTGGTGGCGGAAGGTTATGACATTGTGCATACGCACACCTCCAAGGCCGGAGCGGTGGGGCGGCTGGCTGCCTGGAAGCGAGCGAAGGCGGTGGTGCATACGCCGCACGGTCATATCTTTCATGGCTATTTCGGGCCGATGAAAACGCGGTTGTTCGTGAATGCGGAGCGCTGGCTGGCCCGGCGCTGCGATGCGCTGGTTGCCCTGACCCGGGCCGAGCGCGACGATTCCCTCGCGCTCGGCGTGGGACGACCGGAGCAGTGGCATGTCATCCCAAGCGGCGTGGATGTCCGTGCGCTTGCGCACGCGGTGGATGCATGGCGCGTGGCGCACGGCGATCGGCGGACATGGGATGTGGTCAGCGTTGGTCGGCTGACGCCGGTCAAGGGCATGGATCGTCTGCTCCGCGCCTGGGCTCATGTGGTCGAACATCGGCCGGGGGCGCGGCTGGCCTTGGTCGGCGAAGGCGGTGAGCGGCATGCATTGGAGGCTTTGGCGCGCGAGCTGGGCGTGGAAAAGAGCGTGCATTTCGCAGGCTGGGCCGATCCCGTGCCATATCTGGCAGGGGCGCGCTGCTTTGCGCTGTTTTCGCGCAACGAAGGCATGGGCCGCGCGGCGGTGGAGGCGCTGGCGGCGGGCTTGCCTTGCGTGGTGGCCGATGTATGCGGTCTGGCGGAAGTGGTCACGCCGGATTGCGGCGCACGGGTGAATGCCGGGGATCCGCAGGCAGCGGCCCAGGCCTTGCTTGACTGGATGGATCGGGACGTTGGCGCCGCGGCAAGGGCGCGGGCGGAGGTTTATTCGGTGGAGCGAATGACGGATGAACTGGAGCGGTTGTATCGTGCCTTGCTGGATGCGTAACATTTTGTTGGTGTTGGGGCTGGCCATGTGGGGCAACATGGCATGGGCGGCGCAGCCCGCCGACATGGCGCCGCTCAGGATGGTCATGGACGTGCGCAGCACGCACTCGGACGGCGCGCATGACTTCGAAACGCTGATCCGTCTGGCCGAACGCCGGGGCGTGGATGTGCTCGCCTTTGGCGACCATGACCGGTTCGACATCCGCTTCGGATTGGAGCCCGTGCCGCAATGGCTGGGCTGGACGATGTCGCATCCATCGCTGTATCGCACCGGGCTGGACGCGTTTTTCGCCGATCTGGCGCGGGCGCGGCGCCATCATCCGGAAATCACGCTGATGGCGGCCACCGAGTCCATTCCCGGCTATCGCTGGACCGGTGTGCCGTTTCGCGATCTGGCCCTGCACGATGCGGAACGTCACATCATTGCGCTGGGTATCGAGCAGCCTGCGCAGGTGAAAGCCTTGCCCAGCTACGGGCTGAAGCACATTCGCGGGCCGTTTGCGCTTTCGATGGCCTTCTGGCTGACATTGACGGGCGCCGTGCTGGTGATGCTGCTTCGGCGGCGCAAGCGCGGCGTGGCGCTGTTGGTGACGGCGTCCCTGGTCGCGTTTCTCGCCTCGTGGCTGATGCGGCCCAAGGTGGATGCGGATGCGGCCTTCATTCGCGCCGCCCATGACCAGGGCTTGTTCGTTGTCTGGGCGCATCCGGGCACGCGTTCGGGCGAGCGGCAGGGGCCGCTGGGCGTGCGGCTGGTGACACCGCCCTACAATGCGCGCGTTTTCCATCCCGGCAAGCCCGAGGAAACCGCCGATGGCTTTGCCGCGATCTACGGCGATACGGATGACAACTGCGAACCCGGTGGTCGTTGGGATCGCTACATGATGAACTATATGGCAGGGGCCTGGTCGAAACCGATCTGGGCCGTGGCGGCGGGGGATTTCCATCGCCAGGGCGAAGCCGGCGAATTCCTGGGCAATCACGCGATGGATGTCTGGACGGCGCATGGCGGGCGCAGTCCGAAAGCGGTGTTGGCGGCGCTGCGGGCCGGCCGCATGGCGGCATGGCGGCTACCCGAAGATCGGAACCTGCGGCTGGCCGCCCTGTGGCTGGAGGACGGACGCGGCCATCGCGGTTTGCCGGGGGCGTCGATGATTTCGGCTGGACAGGTGCGCCTGCATGCGGTCTTGCGCGAACAGCCCGCCAGAAGCCGCGGCGCGAAGCGTTTTCGCACTCAGATCGTGGTGGACGGCCGGGTGGCGGCGCGTCCCTGGCTGGGGCTGGATGCGCCGCTGGACATGACGCTGCAGCTTGCGCCCGGCGCGCATGTGATCCGGCTCCGGATTCCGGTGCAGCATGCGATTCGCATGGAAGCCAATCCATTTCTCGTGCGGGTGCCCGGATGAAGCTGGTGACGATTCATCAGCCGAATTTCCTGCCCTGGCCGGGTTTCTTCCACAAGTGGATGCTGGCCGATGCGATGGTGCTGCTGGATACGGTGCAGTTCGAGAAGAACGAGTGGCAGAACCGCAATCGCATCAAGACGGCGGCCGGGGCGCTGTGGCTGACGGTGCCCGTGCACTACCGCTTTCCGCAGACCATTCGCGAGGTGACGTTGGCCGGCGGCCCCTGGCGGCGCAAGCTGTGTGCAACCATCGAGCAGGCTTATGGCAAGGCGCCGCATTTCCGGCGCTACTGGCCGGAGCTGCGCGAGGCCCTGAGCGCGCCGCGCGAATCCTTGGTGGAACTGAACGTGGCCCTGATCCGGCTTATGGGCGGCTGGCTGGGCTGCCGCGCGCCGCTGATGTTGGCCTCGGATCTGGGCGTGGATGCGAGCGATCCGACGGATCGCCTGATCGCGCTGGTGCGCAGGGCGGGCGGCGATGCCTACCTCTCCGGTCGGGAAGGGCGCAACTATCTCCGCTGCGAGGCATTTGCCGGGGCCGGCATGGGGCTGTATTTCCAGCGGGTCGAGGCGCCGGTCTATCCCCAACTGCATGGCGATTTCATTTCGCACCTGTCGGCGCTGGATTTGTTGTTCAACACGGGCGATGATGCGGCTGGCCTGATACGGGCCATGGGAGGCATGGAGCAATGAGCAGGATTCTGGCCTTCGCGCCGCATCCGGACGACATGGAAATCGGCTGCGCCGGGACGCTGGCGGTCTATGCCGGACAGGGCGCGGAAATTCATCTGTTTGTGGCCACCGACGGCGGCCGCGGCGGCGATGGCCGGGTGCGGCGGGCCGAGCAGGAGGCTTCGGCGCGGTTGCTGGGTATCCGCGAGGTGCATTGGGGCGGGTTCGAGGATACGCGCCTGCCGGCCGAGGATGTGCTGATTCAGGCCGTGGACGATGTGGTGATGTCCATCAAGCCGGAAATCGTGTTCGTGAATCATCACGAGGATACGCATCAGGATCACCGGCGTCTGGCGCGCGCCGTGCATTCGGCCACCCGGCACGTGCCGAGCGTGCTGGCCTATGAAACGCCGACCAGTCAATCGTTCGAGCCGACGGTGTTCATGGATATCGGGGACACCCTGTCCGACAAGCTCAAGGCGCTGGATGCGCATGCCTCGCAGGTGGAGCGCACCAACATCCGGGGGCTGAACATTGTGCAGATCGCGCTGGCCACGGCGCATTTTCGGGGGGTGCAGGCCAGGGTGAGCTGCGCCGAGGCCTTCATGCCCATTCGCATCCGGCTGTAGTTCGGTTCAATATGATTCCACATTCCCGGCCCGTGTTTGATGAGACGTTCGCGGCGGCGGTAAACCGTCCGTTGGCGCGCGGTTTCGTGATCGCCGGGCCGGAAGCCGAGGCGCTGGAATGCGAGGCGGCCACAGGCTTGGGACAGCCTGCCGCCGTGGCCGTGGATTCGGGCACGGCCGCCCTGATGCTGGCCTTGCGCGCCCTGGACATGGAACGACCGGTGCGGCGGGTGGGGATTCCCGCCTATGCCTGCCGCGCCCTGTGGCATGCGGCGCGGGCGGCGGGATGCGAGCCTGTGTGCATGGATTGCGGGCCGGATTTGCGGCTGGATGCCGATGCGGCCTGGAAACTGGCGCCTTCGCTGGATGCGGTGGTGATTGCGCATCCCTTCGGCATGCTGGAGCCGCTGGCGACTGCCGACTGGCCCTGTCCGGTCATCGAGGATGCGGCGCAGTCCGCCGGCGGTCGGCTGGACGGCCGGCCGGCGGGAGCGTACGGCACGGCGGCCGTGGTCTCATTTCATGCCACCAAGCCCTGGGGCGGGGCGGCCGGCGGTTTGGTGGCGAGCGGACAGCAAGCGATACTGGAGCAGGTGCGCCGCATGGCCCATGCGGATACGGCGGATGGTCGTCTTTCGTATGCGGGCAACCACCGCTTGTCCGACGTGCATGCGGCGCTGGCGCGGGCGCGGCTTGCCCGCGCCGGACGCGAGCGGGATGCGCGCAAGGCCTGGGCTGCGCGTTATGACGCCTGGCTGGAAGGGACTGCCGCCGCACCGGTCTCGCGCGAGCCGGATGCGGCGCATGTTCGCTATATCGTCCGGGTGGACGATGCGGATCGGGTGATCCGCGCCTTGCGGGCGCATGGTGTGGATGCCCGCCGGCCGGTGGAGACGCCCCTGTCGCGCTTTGCCGGCGCGGCTTGCCCCGGCGCCGAGGATGCTTGGCGATGTTGCGTGTCGCTGCCGTTGCTGGCCGATATGAGCGAGGCGGAAGGCGAACGCATGCGAAACGCGCTGGAGGCATGCCTGTGACGGGTTCGCGATGGCCGGGATTGATGGCAGCGCTGGCGCTGGCGCTGCCCTGGCCCTTGCCGTCGTTGATGCAGGGCCCGAAGCTGTTTGTTGCGGCGGCGCTGATGACCTGGGCCCTGATGCCGTGGATGGTGCGGCTGGCCTGGCGGCTGGATGCGGTGGATCGGCCGGATGCACGGCGCGTGCATGCCGAGCCCACGCCCCGCATCGGCGGTCTGGCCGTGTTTGCGGCCGTGAATCTGACGCTGTTTCTGAACTTCAACTATTCGCTGGCGCTGAAGGGCGTCTGTCTGTCGGCCGCCATTGTGGCGGCGTTGTCGCTGTGGGACGACGTGCGCGAACTCTCCGCCGCGGTGAAGCTTGTCGGGCAACTGGCGGCGCTGGCCGTGCTGGCGGCGTTCGGTGTGCATGTGGAATTCGCGCCCGATGTCTGGTGGGGGTGGCTCGCGGAATACGCGGTGACGGCGCTGTGGGTGATCGGTATTACCAATGCCTTCAATTTTCTCGATGGCATCAACGGACTGGCGGCGGCGCTGGCCATGTGCGTGTGCCTGCTGATGGGTTGGCTCGCCTGGAGCACGCATCAGGGCTATATGCTGATGCTGTGTCTGGCCGTGGCCGGCGGCGCGGCGGGTTTTTTGCCGGACAATGCCCGCTATGAGAGGCCTGCGCGGGTGTTCCTGGGCGATGTGGGCAGTGTCTGGCTGGGCTGGATGATGGCCGGTGTGGCCGTGATGGGGGGCTGGTCGAGCGAGGGGCCGGTGAAGGCCTATTCGGCGCCGGTGCTGATTTTCTCGGTCATGATTTTCGACATGATCTACACCACCATTGCGCGCATCGGGCGCGGCGACGTGCGCAGCCTGCACGACTGGATCGCCTATGTGGGGCGGGATCACCTGCATCATCGGCTGATGGATCTGGGCCTGTCGCAGAAGCAGGCCGTCTGGGCCGTGGTGGCGCTGTCGCTGATTACGGGCTTGGCGGCGCTGGCACTGGTATCCGCCAACGAGTGGTCGGTCTGGCTGCTGCTGGCGCAGAGCGCGGTGATTTACCTGCTGCTCAGTTTCATCATGGTGCTGGCGGCGCGGCGCATTGAGGCGGGGAAATCCAGGACATGAATCGGGACATGGATCGGGACATGCTCGGGTTGATCGAACGGTGGCGGGTTTTGCGAGCCGAGGTTGAAGCGGCTGGCGCCAGCCTGCTGGCGGTGTCCAAATATGCGCCAGACGAGGCTGTGGCGGCGCTTTTGGAGGCCGGCCAACGGGATTTCGGCGAATCGCGGCCGCAGCAACTGCGGGATCGCGCCGCTCGTTTTCCCGAGGCCCGCTTCCACATGATCGGGCCGTTGCAGAAGAACAAGGCCAAATACGTCGGCCGCCATGCGGCGATGTGGCACAGCGTGGAGGATGCGGCTACGGCGCATCTGGTGGCCCGGCATGTGCGCGACCGGCGCTTGCCGGTGCTGGTGCAGGTGAACGTGGCCCGGCTGCCGGATCGTCATGGCGTGCTTCCGGAGCAGGTCGAGCCGCTGATGGAGGCCTTGCGGGAGCTTCCGGCGCTTGAGCTGCGCGGTCTGATGTGCATGGCGCCCAAGGACGGCGATGCCCGGCGTGCATTCCGCGATCTCCGCCACTTGCGGGATCGCCTTGCCGGTGGAAGCCTGCGTCGCCCCGCCTCCGGGGATGCGCCGCTGATGCTGTGCATGGGCATGAGCGGTGACTGGCGTGTGGCGCTCGAGGAAGGCTCCGATATGGTGCGGCTGGGCTCGGCATTGTTCGGCCCCCGCGCCACGATGCGATAACGGATGATGACGACAGACGGACAACAAGGAAGGAAAATGAAGCAGCTTCGTGTGAGTTTCATTGGCGGCGGCAATATGGCCGAGGCATTGATCGCGGGCCTGGTGCGCGCCGGTCACGCGCCCGAATCGCTGACGGTGGTGGATGTACGCAAGCCGCGTCTCGAGGCCTTGCACGATGCCTGGGGCGTGAAGGTGACCGGTTCCCACCTCAAGGCGGTGGCGAACGCCGAGGCCGTGGTGCTGGCGGTCAAGCCGCAGCAGATGGACGAGGCACTGGCCGAACTGGCGCCGGGACTGAATGCCGAAGCCACCGTGATCAGCATTGCCGCCGGTGTGAGCATGGCGCATCTGAGGCGCGGTTTGGGGCGGGATGCGGCGTTGGTGCGCGTGATGCCGAATACGCCCTGCCTGGTCGGCGAAGGGATGTCCGTGCTGTATTCCGATGCCGATGAGGCGCATCGGGCTCGCGCCGAATATGTGCTGGGTTCGTCCGGTCGAACGGCATGGGTGGACGATGAGGATATGCTGCATGCGGTCACGGCGGTGTCGGGCAGCGGGCCGGCCTATTTCTTTTTGCTGGCCGAGCTGATGCAGGCGGCGGCCAGGGCGCAGGGGCTGCCCGAGGATCTGAGTCGCGAACTGGTGACGCAGACGGCGCTGGGCGCGGGCCGCATGCTGGTGGAGTCGGGCCGCAGCGCCGAGGAGCTGCGACAGCAGGTGACCAGCCCCGGCGGCACCACGCAGGCGGCGCTGGAGATGATGTTCGAAGCGGGGCTTCCCGATGCCGTGCGCGCCGCCATTGCGGCGGCGGCGAAGCGTTCCAGGGAGCTGGCCTGATGTTCCTGCTGGGCTATTTTCTGCAGGCGCTGGCCGGCGTGCTGCATGTGGTGCTGGTGGCGGCGGAGATCGTGGTCGTGGCGCGCGCCGTGCTGTCCTGGGTTTCGCCCGATCCGTTCAATCCGATCGTGCGCATCATCAACCAGCTCTCCGAGCCGATGCTCTGGCCGGTGCGGCGCCGGCTGCCGATGCCGGGCGGCGTGGATTTCTCGCCCATGATCGTGATTCTGGGGCTGATGTTTCTGGACAACTTCCTCGTGCCGAGCCTGCAGCGCATGGCGTTTTCGCTGGTGTCGTGAGCGATTTCGAATCCATTGCCGCTGTTGGCAAGGATGGCCTTTATCTGAACGTGCATGCGCAGCCGGGCGCGCGCAAGCCCGCCTTGCGCGGACTGCACGGCGATGCGGTCAAGATCGCGGTGCGCGAGGCGGCCGAAGCGGGACGCGCCAATGCGGCCATTGTCGCTTTTGTGGCCGACTGGCTGGATGTGCCGAAATCCGACGTCTCGGTGGCTTCGGGGCATCAGTCGCGGCGCAAGCGGCTGTTCGTGCGCGGCGATGCCGAAGCGCTGAAGCGGAAGCTGATCCGGGCTCTCAGCGGACACGACTAGGGGGTCGGGCGCATGCGGCAGGTGGTGCGGGCGCTGGTCAGCCTGGCGTTTCTGGCTGCGCTGCTGCATTTCGTGGATGTGCGCGATGCGTGGCAACGCCTGAAATCGGTGTCGCCCTGGCCGGTGGCGGCGGCGGTCACGCTGCTGATGTTCGGCCAGGCGCTGTCTGCGGTGCGCTGGAGCTGGCTGGCTCGCGGGCTTGGACTTTCGGTGCGGCTGGGGCGCAAGATCGAGCTCTATTTTCTCGGCATGTTTCTGAGCCTGTTTCTGCCTTCGACGGTCGGCGGCGATGTGGCCCGCGGCTATCTGCTGGCGCGCGGTCGCGAAGGCGCCGGTTGGGCCGCTGCGGCCAGCGTGGTGCTGGAGCGCGTCAACGGCGTGGGCGGCTTGAGTATTCTGGCCAGCATCTGTTTGCTTTTTGTGCCGGTTCCGCTGGCCTTGAAGGCGGCTTGGTGGGGCGGCGTGGCTGTCTATTGGCTGGGCGTGTTCACCTATCCTTTCTGGCACCGGCGCCTGCCGTCCATGCTGCACCGTTGGGCGGAATTGCCCCTGATTGCACCTGCCTTTCGTCGCGCCTGGTGGCGCGGACTGGTGATTTCCATCGCTTTCCAGACCATCATCGTGCAATGCCATGCGCTGCTGGGGATGGCGGCGGGTCTGGATATGCCGTGGCCGGCTTGGGCGGTCATGGTGTGCGTGGTGGGGCTGGTTTCGGCCTTGCCGGTGTCGTTCAATGGCTTTGGCATTCGCGAGGCGGGCTATGTCGGCTTTGTGACCTGGCTGGGCGGCGATGCCGGGGCCGCGGCTGTGATGTCGGCCCTGTGGGTGGCGGTGCTGGCGCTGGCGGCCTTGCCGGGCGCCTGGATTCTCTGGCGGATGGGAGGTCGCGCCGCGATTTCGGACGCCTGATGCCGGCGGCGTCTATATCGGGTTGTCTTTCAGCCGGCGTATGGTTTGTTCGGCGCGCTGGTCAATGAAGCTTTTGAGGTTTCCGAACGTGGCTTCATGACGCCGTTCCAGCAGCCGCATGGTGGCCTGGTCCAGCCGCACCAGATCCACGTCGCTGGCGGCGACGGCGGAATAGGCCAGTTCCTTGCCATGCTTGCGGGCAAGCTCGCCGAGCAGGTCGGGATCGCGGCGGACTTCCAGCAGCAATTCGGCGCCTTCCCGATTCAGGTAGCGCACTTCCACTTCCCCGGACAGAATGAAATAGATGCCTTCGGGCGCATCGCCCTGCGAGAAGATGCGTTCGCCGCGCCGGACGAAGACGGCGGACAGCTCGTCGGCCAGGTTGTGTCGCGTCTGATCGGGCAGGTGGTAAAAGACGGGATGAATGCACAGAAAGGTGTCCAGCATGCGCATGGTGAGCAGCTCGTTCAGGCGTTTGCGGAAGTCGGGGTCGGCTTCCAGCACCTGATGGACGGCGTCCAGATCGACCAGAATGATGCGGCCGGGCTGTTCGGTGATGACGGATGCGGTGCGCGAGCGCTTGCGAAGGGCGCCGAACTCGCCATAGACATCTCCAGCGTGCAACGTGGCCAGAAACTTCATCTCGCCGTCGATCTTGCGTGCGATGGAGAGTTCGCCCTGGCTGACAAAATATAGATCGTGCGGCGTGTCGCCTTCGTGCAGCATTTCCACACCCTTGGACACATGCATCACACGGCTGGCGCTGTTGAGGATGCGCAGGTTGACGGGCGAGAGGCCCCTCAAAATGGGAAAATCCCGGTCATTCAGCAATTCCGTATGTTCCCCGGGCGGCCGGATGCCCGACAGATCCAGAAAATCCTGCTGCTTTTCGTTCATGATTCCTCCAGATTCGGCCGGAGTATAGTGCATCGGGCCTGAAATGCGCCAAGAATGAATGTTTTGCCCGGGGCTGTGAAGCGGGGCGCCGGCGCCGTTCCGGGACGGAATCCCGCCCATGGGAGCGTCATGCGCCTCATTGATCCCGGAAACGGCCACGATCCGGGATGGCCGTCCATCACGGGATTTCCAGCCTGCGGGGGTGGCGGGTCAGGTTCTCGCAACCGTCCGGCGTGACCGCCACCAGATCCTCCAGTCGCACGCCACCCAGTTCCGGGTAGTAGAGCCCTGGTTCCACGGTCACGACGTGCCCTGTGCGCAACACGTCGTCGCGCACCGAAATGCGCGGCGCCTCGTGCACCTCCAGCCCCACGCCGTGCCCCGTGCCGTGAAAGAAGCCGACCTGGCGGCCGCGTCGCGTGCCGGTGCGAAACCCGGCCGCTTCAAAATGCCGCTGGATGGCGGCATGAATCTCGGCGCCATGCGCGCCGTCGCGGATCATGCCAA